>PMDG01000006.1 GCA_003154375.1 Candidatus Peregrinibacteria bacterium | reverse complement strand
CTTACCACATGACTGAGCCGGGCAGCCACGCCTACCGCGGCAAGACGCCGCGCAACGCCGTCATGTTTGGCCCCGCGGGGCGGCTGTATGTCTATTTCACCTACGGCATGTACCATTGCGCCAACATTGTGACGGAGCGGGAAGATTTCCCAGCCGCTGTCCTGCTTCGATCGATCCAACCGATGGCTGGAATCGAAATAATGGAAAAGCGACGAGGCAAAAAGGACCACCTAGCTGACGGCCCCGGTAAACTTTGCATCGCCCTGGGGGTGGACAAAAAAGGCCATAACGGCGAAGACCTGTGCGTCGAGGGCAAAAACTATGTGGCCGATGACGAGTTCAGGCCGAAAAAAATCAGGAAAGGCCACCGCATCGGCATCTCGGCCGGCAAGGACAAATGGTGGCGGTTCTTCTATTAGCTATTAATGATCTGCGCAAGGGTTATCGCTGATTCATGAATCCTGACTCCTGATTCCTGGCTTTAAAGTCAATTTGCAAAATGGGGCCGCCTCTCTTATAATGTCTAGGAACCGAAACAAACAAACCAATGCAAATCAACCTCACCTGGGACCTCTTCGTTATCGTATTCTTCACGATCATCATCGCCTATACTTTTATTCTGGGGCGAAATCAGAGCGTGAAGATCATTATCGGGTCCTACATCGCGATCCTGACCGCCGATGGCATCGGCAACTTGCTGGAGCGCTATTTCATGGGCGATAAGCCGATCATCCGGATTTGGCAAACCCCCGCGGAGGGCACTTCGCTGATCATCCTCAAGATCATCATCTTTATCCTCACCATCGTCCTAATCACCACCCGAGGAAAATTCCAAATCAACATGGGCAATTCAAGTTCGCCCATATTTAGGCTCATGATGACTTTCGCCTACGGGATCTTGAGCGCAGGATTGATCACCAGCACGATCTTTATTTATGCCTCTGGAACGTCTCTGGTCCAAGAAAGCAGTACCATCATGAACGAGGCGATGATGACCATCTACAAGCAATCTCAACTGGTTCGCCTGATGATCAACAATTACAATGTCTGGTTCTCTCTTCCAGCCATCGCCTTTGTGGTTTCCAGTTTCTTCGGAGACGATCAGCAAGCTTGATAGGTTTGACTTTTAAAAAGGCCAAACGTAATATGAGTGGGCTTTTTTGGCGGATGCGCCAAAAAAGAGGGGCCCCAAAACGAGTCTAACGAAGTGAATCGTTTAGGGGGAGGAGGCATTTACGCAGGCTGAAATTGCGGTGTTTACACCGAAATGAAAGCCGAAGTAGAATGCCGACGAGGGTCGGTAGCTCAGTTGGTAGAGCAGTAGCCTTTTAAGCTATTGGTCCTGGGTTCGAGTCCCAGCCGACCCACCATTCGATTCGCCCCTCGCTTACGCTCGTGACTCACTCATGGTGTGCCACCACACTCTTAATCAAATCAATTAATTAAATAATTCTTAACCAAAAAAACAATGAAGAATACACGTTTGGTCAAGATGGCAGCAGTCGCCATCGCGCTATTGGCTTTAACTGGATGCAACGCAGCCAAAACCGCTATTGAGAACAAAGCAAAAGATGTAATCCAGAATACTGCAAAAGACGTCGCACAGAACCTCGGGAATAACCAAGAGGCAAAGCCGGCCGAAAATACTGACAATTCGGGCAATGAGGCGACAAATGTCGGGAATGACAACTCTGGCTCCAAAACCAACGTCGACGATTGTATGAAGGGTTGCGGCATCCTCACGGGGACTGGCATGTTCTCGAAGGCATTCTGCCAGGACAGCTGCTGGGCTTCCGTAGCCAAGGACACAGGCGATGTAACCATTTGTGACTCCAAGATAGACCAAACCAACAGCCTGGTTCTCTTCGCCTGCTATCTGAATGTCGCCGAAACCAACAAAGATGCGAAATTCTGCGACAAGATCGGCAAGGACTCCTCGGATTTTATGCGCGGAGGTTGCTATGGCAACGTCGCCAAAGTCAAGAAAGATCCTTCCGTCTGCGATCCGATCAAAGGCAATATGATGTACGACTCTTGCGTCTCAGATGCTAAAGGCGAATAATTCCGATTAAATCAAAAAATCACCCTTCTTCGCTAAGGCTACGAAGGGTGATTTTTTTTGTCCGCGATTAGGCCTATAATGGAACGGTAATTCTATCCAGAATACTATGAAAAAAGTCCTACTGCTCGGTTCCACAGGCTTCATCGGCTCTCAATTCAAGGAGGCTCTTCTAAAAAAGGGTTACGAGATCGCAAATCCCCGGATCGAGATCACGGACCTGAATGTTCTCAGGAAAGGTATTGAGGAGCATAAGCCGGATATTGTTTTCAATTGCACGGGGATCACGGGGAATCCGAATGTGGACTGGTGCGAAACCCACGCCGGCGAGACTATTGCCGTGAATGTATGTGGCAGCGTGAATATCGCAATCGCCGCCTCAGAAAAGGGAATCTACTCGATACACATGGGAACCGGATGCCAATACAACGGCGACAACGGAGGAAAAGGTTACTCGGAGACCGACGAGCCAAACTATTTCGGCTCGGTCTACTCACGATCCAAAATCTGGGCCCAAAAACTCATCCTGGAAATCCCGAATACGCTCCAATTGAGGATCCGGATCCCCATCATGGGGCAACCAAACCCTAAAAACCTGATCGACAAGCTGGTGAAATACCCGAAAATGATCAACCAGATGAATTCCTGTTCGGTCATCGAGGATTTCATCCCCGCTTCGATCCAACTCATGGAAAAGGAGGTGAGAGGGGTAATCAACATGACGAACATCGGGGCCATGGATCATCGGTCTATCATGGAGATGTACCAAAAAATTGTGGATCCCTCTTTCAAGATCCAGCTGATGCCGAAGGCCGAGGAAGATGAATTGAACAAGCGACGCTCCAACTGCGTCCTGAACACTGACAAACGGGAGGCGTTGGGAATCCACATGCCCCCGCTGGAGGAATCGCTCAAAAGGGTATTGAAGGAATATGCCAAGGTGAAAGGTGCGGGCGAGATCAAAAAAACGACATCTGGCATGGATTGCTGCTAAGATCGCCCGTCTTTTTCCAATTTGAATTTGCAAAAAATCAAAATCGCCATTATTCAGCCCTCCGGTTTTCTCGGAGGGCTGGGTTAAAATAAAATGATTTCCTAATTTGGACGGATGCTTTAGGCGGCTTGCACATCGGATTTCCACGGTTCCTGTGGCCTTGTCGAGATAAGACACATTCGAATTGCCTCTTCTTTGGCAGGATCGCCTTTGGCAAGCCTTATAGCATTTCTGCGATTCAGATTGATGATCGCCTTGGTCTCCTCATAGCGATCAAGGACCTTTTCGTAGATTCTCGAATCGAAAACAACTTCCTTGGTTTGGATGTCAAAGACCAGTTTATCCCGATTCAGGACATAGTCCTTGCCATTGATACGGCAGATATAGCCAGTCAACTCGGCTTGCGTGGCCTTATCCAAATTTGATTTGGAAGAAAGCAATGCCGTAAGGCATTCGCGGGTCTGCGGGTGAGAAGATTGGACAGACGGCTCCCTGAGGGATTCATTCGAGGGGGACAACTTCATTGGAAGGGGGGCTATGGGTAAATTTGTGCGAATAGGGCACTGGATCCGAAAGGCGGGTTGTCGCAAAGGATTGGGACGGTTCGCCTGGATTCAGCATAAGAGCGCTTGGGTTCGAGCCTCGCCGCCGGTATACCCTTCGGTCCCTGACCCTTTTGGGTTGGGGATAAAATGAAAGTTCACGGTAGGCAACGCCTGAAGGAGCTCTCCTATTGGCACAAATCTATCCATAAGGTCTGTTGGCCGTTGGTGTGAAGGACCGAAATGTTTCTTAGGCGAAGTGTGGAGAACCATTATAATATGATCTGACAAGATTGTCAATAATGATAATAATGGCCTAAAATTGTATTGATTAATGGCTTAAATTAGCGTAAAATTAAACTGACAATAAAATATTGTCATCATAAATTATGACAAAAAAAAGTAGTCAAACATCGGCGTTGTCCGGAGATTGGTTGGAAAAGGTCCTCAGCCGTATGGGCATGGGGCCCAAGGCGATGCGGATTTATC
>PMDG01000019.1 GCA_003154375.1 Candidatus Peregrinibacteria bacterium | reverse complement strand
TCAGGTAAGGGCGGCGCTTTTTTCATATGCTTTACGTGTTCGGAGGTCTTGAATATTGATATTTTATTAAAAATATGTTATAATAAACCCTTTTTGCTCTCTGAAAATTAGGCGGATCGCGCTGGGACATCCCTTTTCGTCAGCTCAAGAGTGGCTTGCGGCCCACGAAGGGAAATGGATTCCCCCGGCAGTGATCCATAGGTTTAACTGAAGTGAGAAAGGAGCAACACATGAGAAAGCTCGTTGGTTTGGCAGCATGTCTCGTGGCAACGGCATGTGGTTCCGAGTTCGACAGTGACATCGGCTCCACCGAGGATCCGCTCGTTTCCCCGCAACTGACGGAGAAGGCTTCGTCGGTCCACTCGTCCCGTTTGGGCAACCTGACTGTCAGGGTCAGCCCCGAGACGGGCCAGTACATGGTGCGTGAAGCGTTCACGGGAGCCGTCATGGTCCGCGAGACCGTCGGTTCCGGCATCCACCGACTTCCGATGGGTAGCTACGTGGTGACGTTCAAGCCCATCTTTGGATTCGTAGTCCCCGCAAGCGAGATCGTGGTCACCTTGAGCCTCTCGAAGCAGTCGGACAGCGTGGCGTTCGAATACGGTGTGGCGCCCACCGATGCCGGAGCTACAAGACAGGACCCCGGGCTCGGGTATGGCCTCAAGCGCTTGGACGACGATCATTTCGAGATCTCGCGGGTCGATCAAGACATCGTCCTCGAGGATCCCGGCGACCTCCTCATGCAGACGCGCATCGTTCCCGCCTTCAAGGACGGGGAGCCTATCGGCTTCAAGCTGTTCTCCATTCGTCCCGGTTCGTTTTACGAGGCGATCGGCATCCGGAACGGCGACGTGGTGCTCCGCATCAACGGCTTCGAAGTCAACAGCCCGGATAAGGCGCTCGAGGTCTACGTGAAGCTGAAGGAGTCGAGCCGAATCGACATCGAGCTCGACCGCAACGGCTCTCAGGTCGCCAAGACCCTCTACGTGACTCACTGACTTCATAGTTGGGGGAATCCAAAACCCCGAACCCTGCGCCTACCATGGTGCAGGGTTTTTCAATGTCTTCGAAATTTTCCAACGTTCTTGCCCGACCTCCGCTTTTCCGATAATCTTCCACTACCTAATATCAAACAAACGATGCATAAACTTTCCATTCTCCCCAACGGCCTCAAGATCGTTGTCACTCCGCTCAAGGGCACCCAGTCCGTCACTGTGCTGGTGCTGGCTGGCGCAGGATCGCGTTTTGAAACCAAGTCCATCAGCGGGATTTCGCATTTCATCGAGCACCTGTTCTTCAAGGGCGCCAGCCGCTATAAAAATGCGGGCGAGGTGGCTGAGGCTATCGATGCGGTGGGGGGCGATTTCAACGCTTTCACAGGCAAGGAATACGCAGGCTATTATGTGAAGTTGGCCTCGCACCAAAAAGAAGTCGCCTTCGATGTGATCGGCGACATGATGCTGAATGCCTCCTTCAATCTCACCGAGATCGACAAGGAGCGCAACGTGATCATGGAGGAGTACAACATGTACCAAGATACCCCCATGTATCAGGTGGGTTGGGATTTCGAACGGCTGATTTTCGGCGACCAGCCTATGGGATGGGACCAGATCGGCGAAATGTCCGTGATTAAGAGCGTCACACGGGAACAGATTTTGGATTACAAACACTCTTTGTACACCCCCGACAATGTGGTGATCAGTGTGGCTGGCGCAGTCACGGAAAAGGAGGTGAAAGACTTGGTGGCCAAATATTTTCCTTTTGGGAACGACAAGCGAAAATTCAGTGCCAAGCCTTATGTCCGCGTGGCCTCTTCGGGCAAGGTCAAAGTCCAGAACAAGAAGACCGAGCAGGGGCACCTGATTCTGGGGGTCGAAGGCTTGCCCGCCCTGCACAAGGATGAATATGTGGAAAAGATCCTTAGCGTGGTCTTGGGCGGCAACATGAGCTCTCGCATGTTTATGAACGTTCGTGAGATGAAGGGGCTTTCCTATTACATCCGCACCAACACCGACGACTATTCCGACACAGGTATTATTTCCACCTCGGCTGGTGTGGACCTGAAACGAGTCGATTTGGCCATCACGGCCATCATGGAGGAGTACCGAAAAATCACCGAAGCCGTGATAGGGGAGGCCGAGCTCACCAAAGCCAAGGAATTCATGAAAGGGAAAATTATTTTGCGCCTTGAAGATAGCGAGGAATATGCCCATTTGATGGGCAAGCAGGCCCTCATGCACCCGAAGATCGAAACCGTGGAACAGCTCCTGAAAAAGATCGACGCGGTCACGGCCGACGATGTGCTGAGGTTGGCCCGCGAATTATTCAAAGAGGAAAACTTCCGCCTTGCCCTGATTGGCCCCTTCGAGGATCCCGCCCATTTTGAGAAGCTGTTGCATTACTAACTTAGTCCTTATTCCTTAATCCCTAATCCTTATTTTATGGAACAATCCCTCGTACTCGTTAAGCCCGACGGCGTGGCCCGCGGCCAAGTCGGAGAGATCCTTTCCCGCTTCGAGCGTGTCGGTCTCAAAATCGTCGCCATGAAGATGGTTCTTCCTGAAAGATCCCAGGTGGATCGCCACTATGCCCTCACTGAAGAATGGATGATGGGCGTTTTCACCAAGGCCAAGGCCAAGTTCGATGCAAAGGGGGAGAAATTTGGATTCACGGACCATAAGGCCTATGGAAAATACATCAAAGATGGCCTGGTCGACTTCTTGTTGTCCGGCCCTGTGGTGGCCATGGTTCTGGAAGGCCCCGAATGTGTGACCTTGGTTCGCAAGCTGGTTGGCGCCACCGAGCCGATGGGCTCAGCCCCGGGAACCATCCGCGGAGACCTTTCGCCGGATACCTACGCCATGTCCAACGCCCAGAACCGCCCACTCCGCAATTTGATCCATGCGTCCGGCACAGTCGAGGAAGGAAAGACCGAGGTGGCCATCTGGTTCACCAAAAAGGAGATGTACCAATATGAGACCGTTTTGGAAAACGTCCTTTACGGCGCCGATGCGTTTAAACCTAAGAAATAGTCTCAAGCGCGAGTATCAAGTCTCAAGGAATTGAAAAATGGCGAATTTCGACTTTCGAAATTCGCCATTTAAAATTGTTTTGCGTTGGCTCGTCCCTTGAGACTCGCGCATGAGACTTGAGACTACTCAGTATAAATCAACGTGATCTTGATGATCCCCAAATTGTCCTGCTTGATTCCGATGCCGATGTTTTTCCAGTTGGATTGTTGGAGCGCGGTGTTTTCCGAAACCGCTTTGGTCGCATCGCTGAGGCTGGAATTGCCCATGATGTAGGTGCCTAGGGACGATTTGATCCCGGCCGCGCGGATGGAGTCCACAAGCGTGGGAGGCGTTTTTCCAGTGAAATTGAAAAAATCCTCGTCTGCCATCCGTTGGCTCCAGGTTTGGGCCAAGGTGTTCAGGTTGTCTTGAAGGGTGAGGGCGGTTCCACGTTTGGAGTTGATCGACGTGACGAGAGAGCTCCGAATGGCTGGGATGTCGTCTAGATTCAGGGGGTTTGTGGAGAAAATTTGGACGAACACATAGCCTCCGTCTTTTGTTTTGCTGATTCCCAACCCAAGGCGGGTCCACTCGGCCGAAAGGATGTTGGACCGGTGGATAGCGCTCCGCATGAGGCCGTATTCGGCCAGCTCAATGGTGATGTCTTTGGCCAGGTTTTCGGCGACCAAGGTTTGGATGCCGTAGTTTTTTCGGAGGTCGTTGGCGTTGCGTCCTTGGCTGTCCCAGTGGCTAAAGTAGTTGTTGGTGGCCATGTCATCGCTGCGGAATTGGGCCAGCTTGCTGAGGTTGTCATCCAGCGCAAGTGCGGGCAATTTTTGGGCGGCACGATCTTGGTTGACCAACGTAAGCATTTGATTCCTGAGTTTGGCTACATCATTTCCAAGGTCGACAGGGGAGCCGTCCGACAGGTCGCGTGGGGTCGGGATAAGCGGGAATTGGTTGCGGACATAGATGGGCACGTTGATCACGGCCAGGCCTTCGGCATTGTTCACCTCCAGAAAATGCAGGGCGGTTTCCTTCACTGTGTATGAGACGGTCAGGGGGTCAGCGGAGGCGGGGAAAACGTCTTGGTCAAAAGCGTTCTTTTTTGAGGTTTGGGTGGCGCTGGTCACGGGGACCTCTTCCACTTTTCCGTTGGGCAGGATAACGGCGGCTTTTGAGCGGACAGGTACCTTTGCCTTGAATACAGCCTTGATCGTTTCTTGAAGGATGGCGTTCTTGGTCAGGCTCTGAAGCTCGACTTCGTTGGGATTCACAATGTATTCGTAATGCTGGGTGGCAAGGAATTGGCTGATGGCCGCGGGGCTCCAAATGATTTGGGCCGGTTGCAGAACAGAGGGTTGTGAGAGGTTGGCGCCTCGGATATACAGATCCACGGATCCAGGATTGAAAGCGGTGAAATCCGAATAGGTGGGTCTCCACTCAGCAACATTATGGATCAGGTAACTTTTTTTGAGGCCGCCTTGCTGGAGGGTAACCTTGAATAAATTGTAAAGGGCAGGGGTCCAGCGGATGACAAAATCCCCGTTTTCGATCTGCTTCTGGATGCCCGAGATCACAAGGAGTTTGTCGCTCTCGATTTCCTCGATACAAAGGTTTTTGAGCACGATAATGGTTTTGACCACGCTGTTCCCTGAATCGCCAGGAATGAGACCAAGCTTGAAGGTGCCTTCCTTGGGGAAGCGGACCGAAAGGGAGAATTGGCCATCGTTCACTGCGGATTCGAAGCTGGTCTGATGGTTTAGACTATCCACGATGAAGGCGGTGACTTTGCCTGTTTTGGCCGAGGTGGATCCATGAATCGGGAGCAGCTCGTTCAAAAGCACGCGATTAGGGAGGGGGTCTGACAAGGTGATGTCCTGAAAGGTGTCTGTGTTGATGAAGCTTAGGTTTTTTGCCTCAGGGCAATCGCTCTTTTCGGCATTCAGAAGGTCTCCCGTCAGTGCGGAGGCGGGTGGGGTGGGTGTGGAGGGCTGTTGGTCGGGAGACGGAATGGGGGTAGTGGCAACCTCGGGGGCGGTCGTAACCTCTATCGTGACTTCGATGATCCCCCGCGATAGGGATGAAATGGATTCGAAGGCGGCTTGGCTAAGATCGATGATTCGGGTGGGGTCCGATACGTAGGGGCCTCGATCATTGACTTTGACCACCACGGATTTCCCGTTTTCCAAATTGGTCACCTTGAGCCAAGTACCGAAGGGGTAAGTGCGGTGTGCGGCGGTGAAAGCGGAAGCGTCGAATATTTCGCCACTCGAGGTGGTCTTGCCATGGAAGGCGGCGCCATAGAAGCTGGCTTTGCCGTCTGGGATCACGACAGTGCTTTTGGAAAGCCTATACATGAGTTCGGCCAAAAGGCCTCGGGTCACTGGTTTCGCAGGCTGGACGATTTCGTTCTGTTTTGCGTCGAGAAGGGTCGCAAGACGGGCAAATTCGAAATACGGCGCGAACCAGGCATTGGTGGGCACGTCTGCATAGGGGCTGGAGGTGGGGACTGGAAGTTTTTGATTATTTGCTTTCAGGAGGACCTTAATGGCCTCAGCCAAATTAACGGTATCCCCAGGTCTGAAAAGCCCAGTCGTGTCATCGCCTTTGACGATTCCAAGATCCTTGGCCTTGGCCACGAATTTGCCGTACCATGATGTTGAATCCACATCGGGGAAAAGGTCCTGTTTCTGGATCTCGGGCACCATGATATTGGAACCGAGTAAGATCACCTTGAGGATCTCAGCGCGGTTCACGGCTTGGTTGGGTCGGAAAGTGTTGTCGGCATAACCTTGGATCACCCCTTTGCCATGCAATGCGGTGATCGCCTCGTAATGGGGATTGTCGGAGGCCACGTCCGAGAATTCGGCGGCATGCGCAAAGGGCAATACGCAGAGCAGGCCGAAACAGGCCAAGGCGGTAAGCGCAAGTTGTCGCAATGTTTTCATCATTTTTATTAAGGTTAAGCTTGCCTATTGTACCAAAATGCCATAATTTTCTAAAGGACTAAGAACTAAGGTTTAAGGTCTAAGATAGGGGTCATGTACCTAGTCCTTAGTTCCTAGTCCTTAGTCCTTGATATGGTTCAAATCTATTACCTTATCGGAGTCTTCGTCGCCACGATCCT
>PMDG01000088.1 GCA_003154375.1 Candidatus Peregrinibacteria bacterium | reverse complement strand
CGCACGCTCAAGGGCTCAGGCTCGGGCGTTGGTTGGTTTTTGTCAGCTCCCGCGAGCCCCACTTCGACCCCTCGCTACGCTTGGCTCGCTTCCTCTGGCTCGGTTTCGGATTACGTATCGTCTTTTTCATTTCCACGACTTTTCTTGACTTTGACCTATCCAATCGATAAATTTGAGCGTGCGTGTTTTTTGAATTACCGATTTGGCACGCCGTTATAGCTCAGTAGGTAGAGCGCATCCATGGTAAGGATGAGGTCCTCGGTTCAATTCCGAGTAACGGCTCCATTTAAATCCAATTTCACACCACCTATTCTCTAATTGCACCTTATGCCACGCGGAAAGAGCACCAACGTTTATCTGATCTGCAAGGACTGCAAAATGCAGAACTACACGACTCGGATCAACAAGAAGACCACCACCAAGCTGGAGCACAAGAAATTCTGCCCCACCTGCAAGAAAATGACTGTGCATGCCACTGGCAGCGAAATCAAGCACAGCTCTGGAAACTAGAAGCTTGGAGCTTGGAGTCACTTAGACATCTAAAAAGCGACACTAAACATGATGTTTGTGTCGTTTTATTTATGCTCAAAGCTCTCAACTTAGAGCATTTTCATTCGCCATTCGCCTTCAGAATGACCAAAATGCTCTTCAAAATCAACTTGATGTCCAGCCACAGCGACCAATGCTCGATGTAATACACGTCCAATCGCACCTCATCCTCAAAGCCGAGGCCTGAACGTCCTGTCACCTGAGCCAAGCCCGTGATTCCGGGCTTCACCGCGAACACCTGATAATGGTGGTCCTTGTACCGCTCTACCTCCTCTGGCAGATGAGGCCGAGGCCCGACCAGGCTCATGTTGCCCAACAGCACGTTGAAAAGCTGGGGCAATTCATCGATGCTCGTCTTGCGCATAAACCTGCCAAGACGCGTGATGCGCGGGTCGTTCTTGATCTTGAACATGGGGCCATCCGCGCGCTCGTTCATCGAGATGAGCTGTTTTTTCAGCTCGTCCGCATTTTCCACCATGGAGCGGAACTTGTAGAAATTGAAAATTTTGTTCCGGTATTTCCGTTTGCTCGTATAAATCACGGGGCCGCGAGACCCCACCTTGATCAGGATGGGAATAATGATCCAAAGGGGAATCAGCAGAATCACCAAAATCAGAGAGGCAACAAAATCAAAAATACGCTTGAAGACCCGGCCCCAACCGTCCAACGGGGTCTGGCGCAGAGTTACGATTGGCAAATCCCCCACCATCTCGACATCCACATTGGAACTCTGGAGACGAACCAGATCGGGAATGAAATGGTAAACGATATGGTTGCATCGGCAAAACGAGTGCAGGTCGCTCGCATCCCTCTCGCCGAGATTCGGCTCCGCCTGGATGATCTCATCCACCTTGTATTTTCCGACAATGGATTCCAACTGGTCCAAGGTTCCAATGACTTTGACCTGGTCGTGTTTTCTCGAAATCAGCTTGTCCGCAAGGGCTCCCACAACCACCATCGATCGATCCTTTTCAATCAGATCATAAAAGCGGTCCGCCAACGGATTAGCGCCCACAAACAGGATGCGCCGTTGGCCAATTCCAAAACGGAGGAAAAACGACTGAACCCCGAGGATCAGAAGGCGGCCCACCGCCACGAAAAAGATGGAGAACAGCCAAATGTGGGCCAAGGCAATGCGCGAGAAGAACAATTGGTGAACCACCAAAAAGTAGTAGGCGATGAGGAACATGATCCAGGTGGAGACCAGGAAAAAGATCCTGAAAAATTCCTTCGCAAACCCATGGGACGCCTTGAGGGAATAAAGCTTGTTCACCGCAAACAGAAGCACCACGAAGAGACCATTTGCCAACGCCAGAGGCAAATACTCCTGAATCTTAGGCAACAACTCAGGCCCAAAAGCGTATTGGATCCCGGGAATCAAATCGGTTATGGGACGAATATAGTAGGCAACAAAGAAAGCGGCCACGATGGCCGCAAAATCCACAGGGACACGCAGAACGCCGAAAATGATCTCCGACTTTTTCATTCAAAACAATTTAACGATGCCTATTCCAAACTCATAAGCCGAGTTCTGTTCCTCCTTCGCCCTTGCGGGCTGCGGAGGACGTAGCCATCTCTCTAGGTCCGCAGTTGCATGCGGACTCAAGCGGTTGCAAGGACGGGGCGCCGAGCCGGCGCCGATTCCGCCCTTCCATACAACCTTGCACCAGGTGGGGTTTACCACTCTCCATGGTCACCCATGGCGAGACCCCGCTTGTTATCGGGGACTTTTCACCCTTATCCTGAACTTGTTTCAGGAAGGAATAGTCTCTGTGACACTTTCCCTTGTCCAGCGTTGCCGCTGGACCGGTCGCCGTTAGCGACCACCCTGCCCTATGGTGCTCGGACTTTCCTCCCCCGAAGTACATCGGGGGCGACTACAACGGTTTGGAATAAGCAAAACAATTTTTATCACAATTAATCTGTTTAGTCTATAAAAAAATGGGCTTTTAAAGCGATGAGAAAATAGGTAAATTGTCTAAGCGTCAAATAAATCGATCTTTCAAATATTTGCCAGATGGGGAATCCATGGATTCCTTGAAAAGCGCTGACTAACGCTTCGCGCTTTCCATCGGAATTCATCCTCGCTCCGTAACGGACTCCCATCAAGGTCGTCCTTCCTACGCTCGGACCGGATTCTTCGCATCTTAAGCCACTTTAGCTCAGCTGGTAGAGCAATCGCTTTGTAAGCGAAAGGTCGTCGGTTCGAATCCGACAAGTGGCTCCAATGTAGTTCGTTTTGAAGTTTTCGCCAGTAGGGAAAACCTCGGAAACGCTCAAATCTCCTTGCCCCTTCGGGACTCGGAGATTGTAATCGTTTCCATCCTCGGTTCGCTTGGCCACTCGGCCTGCGCTACCCTCGGACCGGTTTTCTCGCAACTTGGCGGGGTGTAGCTCAGTTGGTAGAGTGCCTGGTTTGGGACCAGGAGGCCGCAGGTTCGAGTCCTGTCACCCCGACCATTCGACTTCGTTCGCAAAAGGGCGAACTTCGCTCATGGTCGTTGACCAAAATATATTGCGCAAACGAAAAAAATACCTAGAATAGACACACGTGGGCAGGTACCAAAGCGGTCAAACGGATCTGGCTGTAAACCAGACGGCGCAAGCCTTCGGGGGTTCGATTCCCTCCCTGCCCACCACTAAATAGCGAGAAACGCGGTCCGAAACAAAAGGAGCGCGTATTTTTTAAGTGCGACTGACGTGAGGATGGATTTGCGTGAATCCGTCGGAGCCCTTTGGCGGAGGCGGATTGCAGCAAATCCAAGCGTTTCCCTATTGGAAAAATAACGTAAAACCTTTGCGAAGGTTTTCCGCCTTTCCAAAGCTCAAGGTACGCCTTTCGGAAGGTTCACCAAGCTTCGCGACTCCCCTTCGTGGGGCCCACGAGACCCACTCGGGCTTCGCTACACCCGTTCGCCTTCCTCAAGGCTTTTTTTAGGTGTCAGAACATTCTTCTTGGCCTTTAAGTCATCAAAATTGTACTATTTTGAAATATTTTATTCATTAAGTCAAAACCATTTCCCTCTTTTGGCACT
Source organism: Candidatus Peregrinibacteria bacterium (assembly GCA_003154375.1). Taxonomy (GTDB): domain Bacteria; phylum Patescibacteriota; class Gracilibacteria; order UM-FILTER-43-11; family UM-FILTER-43-11; genus FEN-1329. The sequence continues at coordinate 3,715 of PMDG01000088.1, read as the reverse complement.
GTGGGTTATTGACTCTATAGGAGCAAATCTGATAAAATGTAATAAAGTAAATATTTAATAAAAAAAACAAATGAACACAATTGTTAAAAAAGTGGCAACTGCCGCGGCTGCGTCTTCTTTTTTTGTAAATAGCGTTTTTGCCCAAGGTAGCGCAATCGGTGGAGGCTTTACGCCGCCCGCTGCGACGGCCCCAGGTACGCTTGGGAGCAATATCACGACCTTGATCAATTATTTTCTTGGACTTCTTGGCCTTATCGCCGTGGCTTTTTTGATCTATGCCGGTGTGCTCATGGTCACCGCAGGAGGTGCCGAGGAACAAGTCACCAAGGCTCGCAAGATCATCATGTATGCCGTGGTCGGCATCGTGATCATCCTGCTCTCCTACACGATTGTCACTTTCGTCTCCAGCGCTCTTGGCTAACCTTGAACCCAATCATTAAACCTTTAATCTTTATTTCCATGACTACAAAACAAAAGATTGCGGGCATTGCCACCGGCGCTGTCACAGCCCTTGTCGGCGTTGGATCCGCCTTTGCGCAAGGTAGTACCAGCCTTTGGAACAATCCCCAAACTGGCACCGCCCCCACTGCGGCCGCCCAAGGCACACTTGGAGCCAACATCACCACACTAATCAACTATTTCCTCGGAATCCTTGGTCTTGTAGCCGTGGCCTTTTTGATCTATGCTGGCGTACTCATGGTCACCGCCGGAGGTGCCGAGGAACAGGTCAGCAAGGCGCGCAAGCTCATCATGTATGCCGTGATCGGCATCGTGATCATCCTGCTCTCCTACACAATCGTCACCTTCGTCTCCAGCGCCCTTGGCTAAGACTGAGGATCCCCCATAATAAGAACAATCCCATGATCAGCTCAATCAAGAAATCGATGAAAATCGTGACGGGTGCCGGACTCTCACTTTTTGGCATTCTCTACTCCTCCATTTGCCAAGCGGCAGATACGACAGGTACGACAGCGTCAGGTGGATTTTTTGAACAACAGGGTGGAAATGTCTCAACCATCAAAGTCGTCAGATCGCAAAATGATCTTGGAGGAAATATCGTACAGCTAATCGATTATTTCCTTGGGTTCCTAGGGCTGATCGCTGTCGCCTTTATCATCTATGGCGGCGTCCTAATGGTCACCTCTGCAGGCGAAGAAGAGGGAGTTGGAAAGGCCAAGAAAATCATCACTTACGCAGCAATCGGCATTGTGATTATCATGCTTTCCTATACCATTGTGACCTTTGTAAGTTCAGCTTTAGGTTAATCAAATATTGCCAAAAACCCTGCCTCTCGAATGATTGGCAGGTTTTTTTGTGCGCGCAATCAAACCTCCATCGCTGGCTGGCGGTCTTCGACCAGACTGGCCTCCTTGACCGACTTCTCATCCTCATCCTTCACAATGATCACCTCCGGCAAAACCTGGACAATGCTGTCGAAATGGACGAATTGGGGAGCCGAACGAAGAAATGGGAAAGATTTCCGGACAAACAGATACCTCAAAAACATCTTGTGTTCGTCAAAATCAAGATCAAAGACCTTACCAAGGCGTTTCCCTGACTCGGTTTTGACCTTGTTGCCGATATAATAGGTCTTTCGTGTAAGAATATCGGCAATCCGAATAATCTCCTCGGGCTCGGCAATGGCCTGATCATCTTTGACATAGAGGTGCCGTTTCCAGGCCACCACACCCTCCCACGGAAGGACCGCGTGCTTGAGAGGCAATGTCAGCGGCTTCACCCAGAAACCCTCCACCTTGCCCGTGTCGGGGTGCACAATGAGATCCTCGACCGTGGCGAGGGCATCGCCCTCCACGTAGCTGAGCACGTGCGTCCCGATGATTTTGCTGTATTGGCGGATCATATTATAACAATTGACACTTCGGTTTCTCTCAGTGCTGGCATTTGACCGTTGACATTTAACACGATCAAAAAAATCATAGAACCTTTTGTATTGATTGGTAAAGGTTTTTACTATAAATTTTTGTAGTCGATCTTTTCAATCGCAACAAGCAATCAAATCTGCTCGCCAAAGGCGAGGCACCTTAGCCGGGATAGCTCAGTCGGTAGAGCGACGCATTCGTAACGCGTAGGTCGCGGGTTCGATTCCCGCTCCTGGCTCCATTAAAACCATAGTTGAGATCAACCAGAAGGGAAACGTTTGAATTTCTTGGAATCCGCTCCGCACATTCTTTCGAAATTCATCTTCGCTCCGCTTCGCCCTTGCCACCTTGGGCTCGGGCTTGCACCGCTCAGACCACGTTTCTCGCATCTTATCGGAGTGTAGCGCAGTTGGTAGCGCGCGTCGTTCGGGACGNNGGGACGACGAGGTCGCAGGTTCAAGTCCTGTCACTCCGACCATTCGACTCATTCGGCCTTGAAGGCCTCATTTGGCTCATGGTCTTCGACCGTGACAGGTCACCCTTCAGGCCTCATTCGCTCATGGTCGCTGACCATAAATAATGAATGCAAAAAACTGAAAATAATTTGGGTTGGCGAGGTTTGATCAAGGGGTATGTTTTCTTGCTCGGTAAGCGTAAGAAGCTGTATTTGTTTTACGACTTCTGCCTTTTGCTGTTGCTGTTTTATTCTGTGATTCCACCATTGTTGCTAGGAAAAATCATTGATTTTTTTGACACCTACAAGTCTAATGGCCCGATGAGTCCGTTTTATGCCTACGTGATTACTCTTGGGGTCTCTTTCGCCATTGTGTCCTTTTTAAGGCTCACCCTCAAGAACAGACTGGAGAATTTACGGAGCGAAATCGGATACGACTTGAAACTGTCCGGATTTGAAAGGCTGATGGACTTCTCCCTTGAATGGCATGACCAGCAAATGGTCGGTGAAAAGACCCAAAAAATCTCGAACGGAGTCACTGCCATCAACGATCTGAGCACCCTGATGGAAAATGTGATCCTTCAGGCGATTGCCACTTTTTTGGGCATTGTGGCCGTCTTTATTTTCCTCAAACCGTATTTTCTTATCTTTTTCTTGCTGTATTTTGCGGTTTATTTGACCAATGTGATCTATTTCAATGTAAGAATCCAAAAGAAAATCCATGAACAAAATATCTCCCTTGAAAAATCCAGCGGCGCCTTTGTTGAGGGATTGAGCAATTTGCTGACCCTCAAAACTTTAGGAGCCAGCAGCGGGTACGCTTCGCACATCGCGGTGAAAGAGGAGCAGCTTAAGAGAAACAACATCGAAATATCCAATCTGGTCATTAATCTATGGAGGGTATTCCAGTTCCTTAATGGGCTGAGCTATGCCGTTTTTCTTTTTTTAATCGGGAAAAGTATTGTATCGGGCGACATCTCGGCGGGCATGCTGGTTATTTTTTACGGGAGTCTTCAAAGCCTGATTTCAGTGTCTGGCGGAATGATGGATATCTATGAACGGGTATCCAGGGACCGATCGCAAATCATTAGGATGCTGCCGATTTACCAAACCACAAACAAGGTGAAAAGCGGCCGCACGAAATTCCCAGCCAATTGGAAGAAATNNGAGATACAAAAGTTTTCCAAAATCGGGCTGGTCGGGCAATCAGGCAGCGGGAAATCCACCCTCGCCAAGTTGCTCATGGGAATGTATTCGTTCAAGTCGGGCCAATACACGATCGGGAAGGAAGACTTCTACTCCTTACGTGAAGACGAGGTCAAAAACGAAATGACTTTGATTTTGCAAGATTCGGAGATGTTCAATTTGTCGCTTTTGGAAA
>PMDG01000023.1 GCA_003154375.1 Candidatus Peregrinibacteria bacterium | reverse complement strand
TGCTGATGGCATTGGATCGCGACGATCCCCAGAATCCGATTTTGTCCAATGTGGTGAATTATCTGACCCATTCGCAATTCGGCAAAACTTTGGCGAACACCCAAGAGACGGCATGGACGCTCATGGCGATCCTCCAATACGCGAAGAACCACGGCGAATTCGATTCCAACTACCAATTCCAGGTCCGTTTGAACGGATCCAAGGCCATGGAAGGCAAGGTGGACGCACAAAATCTCTTCGAAGTGTTCAATTCCTCATTGAAGCTCTCCGATTTGGGTTCTGGCGACCAGCTCAACACCCTCGATTTCCAGAAGGATGGCACGGGTCAACTCCTTTATGAAATGATTCTCAAGTATTACCTGCCCAACGAGAATGTTCAGCCTGTGGAAAAGGGATTCTTCGTGGATCGGAATTACTACCCATTCGACAAGGTCGGATCCAAGACCCCCACCACCTCGTTCCAATCGACCCAAATCTATCGTGGCGAGCTCAAGATCATAGTCCCCGACGACATGCACTACGCCGTGGTGGAGGAACGGTTGCCCGCGGGTTTCGAGGCCATCAATTTCAACCTCGATACCGCCGACACAAGCCTGCAGGCCAAGTTGGATGAGACGACCCAACCCAAAGGCTACAATTATTGGTGGGACAATCCGTTGTGGCATTTCAACCATATCGAAATGCGCGATGACCGCATCCTCCTGTTCGCCGATGATTTGCCCAAGGGCGTGTACACCTATTCATTCCTGGTGCGGGCCGGCCAACCAGGCCATTACCACCATCTACCCGCTTCCGCCACGGAGATGTACTTCCCCGAGGTATTCGGAAGGACTGGCGGGGATTGGGTGGAGGTGAAAGAATAGTGTTTGGTGTTTGTGAGGTTTTGGAATTTTTATTATTAAATTTCCATATGATTGTGGTGAGTGCGTGTCTTGCGGGGGTGCCGTGTCGTTACGACGGGTCATCCAAGCTCTGCCCCAAAGTGGTGCAGATGGTGAAGGAGGGGGAGGCCATTGCCGTTTGCCCTGAGCAAATGGCAGGGATGCCTGTTCCCCGTCCGCCTGCCGAGCAACGCGAAGGACGTTTTATCGATAAGAACGGAGTCGATCTGACTGTTCAAGCGGAAAGGGGGGCTCTGCAAGCCCTAAAAATGGCCCAATTGGCCAAATGCGACAAAGCTATCCTTAAATCCAAATCGCCCTCCTGCGGTTGCGGGAAGGTCTACGATGGTACCTTCACAGGAACCCTGATCGAGGGCGATGGGGTGTTCACCAGACTCTTAAAACAGAACGGGATTCAAGTCTCTTCCCAAGATTAACCCTTTTCGCAATGATCGAACTTGAACTCACCTACTTGGCCAAGTGGATCCCCGAGGGCTTGAAATCCTTCCCGACCAAGGAGGTCATGGATCTTTATATTCCGAAAACGTCTTCGCATCCCAAGTTGAGGGTCCGCATGAATGACGATCATCTGGAAATGACCAAAAAGGTGCCTTTGAAAGAGGGTGACGTCTCGCAGCAACGGGAATATACGATCCCCTTGAGCGAAGCCGAGTTCAAAGCCCTTTCAACTCTTGATGGAAAACAGATCCATAAAATACGTTACCTATATCCGTGCCAAGGCAGAACCGCCGAAATCGATGTTTTTCTGGGTGATTTGGCCGGTCTCGTGCTGGTGGATGTCGAATTCGATTCCCTCAAGGCCAAAAAACATTTCAAAATGCCCGATTTCTGTTTGTCCGAGGTGACTCAGGAGGATTTTATCGCTGGGGGAATGCTGTGTGGCAAACAGTACAAGGACATTGAGGCCGACCTCAGGCGGTTTGGTTACAAGCGATTATTGTTACGATAGGTTCGGCGCTACAATTTCCTTGCAAACGATTATTCCATAAAGTACAGTAATGTATGTAATACGGTTTTTCATGTAAATACATGATTTCCATACTCAAGGAATTCGGGCGAGGGCAGATCACGCTTCCCAAGAAGTGGCGCGATCGTTTCGATACGAAGGTCTATATCGCCAAGGAAACATCCCAGGGTCTATTGATCATTCCCTTCCAGGATGAGACCGTTAAGGTGGACGAGACAAAGCTCAAGACTGAGTCGGAGACCAAGTCTTTCTCTAATCTTTTCAAGCGGAAGTCGATCACAAAGGGGGGGTGACCTTTTCAGTAAACAAAAACAAAAAACGGAAGGGCCGGGACCACGAGTCGCGGCCTTTTCAATTATTAGATTTGACGATCATTTATTAGCACTCTATAATGTTGAGTGCTAATTCGATTTCCGATTCCCGATTCCCGTTAAATTGAGTTAAAATCATCTTAAGTCGGCGATCGGAAACCGGAAATCGTTAATCGTTTCATATGAATCTCAACAAATTCACGGTCAAATCCACCGAGGCTTTGCAGGAGGCCCAGCAAATGGTCCAGGATTCCAACCAATCCCAGATCGAAGTGGGCCATTTGCTCTTGGCTTTGATCCGCCAGAAAGAGGGGATTGTTAGGCCCATTCTCGAGAAGCTCGAGGTGAACCTTGAATCCATGGAAGCAGAGCTGGTAGACGAGCTCGGGCGTCTTCCCACAGTCAGCAACGCGCGGATTGTCATCAGCAACGAGCTGAACAAGGTTTTGAATGCCGCTGAGGCCGAGGCGAAGACCCTTTCCGACGAGTATGTTTCCACCGAGCATTTGCTTCTCGCCATCACCAAGGTCGCGAAGCTTTTGCCTATCTCACACAACGATGTGCTCAAGGCTATGCAAGCCTTGCGCGGGTCCCATCGGGTCACGGATCAAGACCCCGAGACCAAATACCAGGCGCTTGAGAAGTACACGATCGATTACACGGCCTTGGCCCGTTCAGGCAAGTTAGATCCTGTGATCGGACGAGATGACGAGATCCGCCGCACCATGCAGATATTGTCTCGAAGAACCAAGAACAATCCTGTGCTTGTGGGCGAACCAGGAACTGGCAAGACCGCCATTGTGGAGGGGTTGGCCCAGCGGATCGTGTCTGGCGATGTGCCTGAATCCCTGAAGGATCGAAAATTGCTCTCGCTCGATTTGGGTGCGCTGGTCGCAGGCACCAAATTCCGTGGGGAGTTCGAAGATCGATTGAAGGCCATTTTAAAGGAAGTCGACTCCTCGAACGGGAAAGTGATCCTGTTTATCGATGAGCTCCACACCATTGTGGGCGCAGGAGCCTCGGAAGGGTCCATGGACGCCTCCAATCTGCTCAAGCCCGCCTTGGCGCGTGGAATGTTGCATGCCATTGGAGCTACAACATTAAAGGAATACCGCAAATACATCGAGAAAGATGCTGCTTTGGAGCGACGGTTCCAGCCGGTACAGGTGGCGGAGCCATCCAAAGAGGACACCATCGCCATCTTGCGTGGTATCAAGGAGAAGTATGAGCTCCACCATGGCGTCCGCATTACGGATTCAGCCATTTTGGCGGCTGTGGATCTTTCCACCCGGTATATCGGCGACCGTTTCCTGCCCGATAAGGCTATCGATTTGGTTGATGAAGCTACTTCAGGCCTCAAAATCGAACTCCAGAGCAAGCCTGTGGCTTTGGATCAGCTTCATCGAAAGCTCATGCAGCTCGAAATCGAGCGGGAAGCCCTGAAAAAGGAGACAGATCCGGAATCCAAAGACCGTTTGGCCAAGATCAATGGTGAAATAGGGAATTTGAAGGAAGAATCGAATGTCATCGAGCTTCGCTGGCAGGAGGAGAAGAAGATTGTTGACGATTTGCGTGAGCACAAGGAGAAATTGGATCAGCTGAGGATCGAAGCCGAGCAGGCGGAGCGTAAAGGCGATCTTCAGCGCGTGGCCGAGATCCGTTATGGCTTGATGCCTGACGTGGAAAAACATCTCAAGGTGGCGGATGCCAAGCTCAAGGAAAAACAGGATGGCATATCAATCTTGAAATTAGAGGTTTCCGAGGAAGATATTGCCGCTGTCGTTTCTCGCTGGACAGGTATTCCCGTTTCGAAGATGCTCGAAACCGAAACCGAGAAGCTTTCCAAAATGGAAACCCTTCTCGAGGGTCGTGTAATCGGCCAAAAAGGCGCTATCGTGGCGGTCAGCAATGCCGTGCGTCGCGCCCGGGCGGGAATCGCGAACCCTAACAGGCCTATCGGTTCCTTTATCTTCATGGGGCCCACCGGAGTGGGAAAGACGGAATTGGCCAAAGCGCTCGCGGCTTTGATGTTCAACGATGACAAAGCCATCATCCGCATCGACATGAGCGAATACATGGAAAAGCATGCGGTCGCCCGCTTGATCGGTGCCCCGCCAGGATATGTCGGCTACGAAGAGGGTGGCCAACTCACCGAAGCGGTCCGTCGAAGGCCTTATTCCGTGCTTTTGTTCGACGAGATCGAAAAGGCTCACCCCGATGTGTTCAATGTTTTGCTCCAGATGCTCGATGACGGTCGCCTGACCGATAGCAAGGGTCGAACCGTCGACTTTAAGAATTGTCTGATCATCATGACCTCCAATCTGGCTGGCGATATCATCCAACGCTATGCCGTGGACACCGCCTCGGAGGATATGATGATGGCCAAACTGGAAAAGGACGATGCCAAGAAGAAACAGGCCTACGAGGATGCCCGACGGAAAATGGTGAACGAGGTGAACGAGGTCTTGCGCCGCAGCTTCAAGCCCGAATTCCTCAACCGCATCGATGAGATTATTTTGTTCGAGAGCCTGACTCTCGAGGAGATCGGACAAATCGTGGATTTGCAGGTCGCCGAGCTCGAGAGCCGTTTGCTCAATCACAAGCTCACCATCAAAGTCTCCAAAAAGGCCAAATTGCTCTTGGCCAAGAACGGTTTCGATCCCCAATATGGGGCACGGCCTCTCAAGCGATATATCCAGCAGGTCATCGAAAATCCATTGGCCCTGCTTATCGTCGAGGGCAAGGTGAAGGATGGGCACGAGGTTAAGGTGGATGAGAAGGACGGATTAGTCACGGTAAGATAATTTTTTTCCCCTCCCAATGCCCATTCGACCGCCCATTCGACTCGATTCCACTTCTTTAGTGGGGTTCCAATTCCCGAACAATGATTTCACCTTTTTTCTAGATCCTTCCGAGGTCGGACTTCTTGACCAGGGCGATGAGCTGATCGGTCGGTTTCTCACCTTTTATCGAAAGCCGATCCAGCTGACCCTTAAGGTCGATGACGCCGCTTGCAATAAAGCGATGACACTCGCCTTGGTTCAACAGCTCTCGGAAGACAATGTCGTTGTCTCCACTCTCGACTCGGTGCGCCAGTCGCTTATCGACAATGGGTCTTCCGAACCCCGTTTGGGCTGGTGCCGTCTCCGATTCAAGGATGTCCTTCGCCTGCATTTTTCCGATCAAATGAATTACGAGGCATTGCTTAATGCGATCAATGGCGAGGATGCCGTTCCATGATTATTTCGACCGCACTCTTGTTTTTTTCCAGTTTCGGGTTACAATACCTCAGCATTCACGGCGAACTTAGCTCAGTTGGTTAGAGCGCCAGATTGTGGCTCTGGAGGTCATGGGTTCGACCCCCATAGTTCGCCCCATCAAACCATCCGACAGAGGGTCAAGGCTTGAAGTTTTGGCCTTTTTTTGGTATAATATAATGACTTATTTATCCGAATCAGGACTATGGGCGGAATTCTTCAAAAAATTAGCCTCAGCGTCGTGACAGCCGTGGAAGGCAAATTGAATGCCATGATTCAACTGAGCCCCTATATCCTCGGGGCGCTGTCGGTTTTCCTATTTGGATGGGTTCTTGCGGAGATTGCGGCCCGTCTGACCATTATTTTGGGGCGAAAGGCTAAATTCGAGCGCCTCTCTGAACGTTTAGGCATAAAGCGCTTTTTGGAAAAGCGGAAAATCAAGACGACAGCCACCCAATTGGCGGCCCAGGGTATCAAAGCCTATTTCATCTTCCTGTTTTTTATCGAGGCTACCAAGATCGCCCAGTTCAATCAGGTGGCCGACTTCCTTTCGACCATCTATTCCTATATTCCCTCGATCATCATTGCCCTATTCATCATGCTGGTTGGAATCCAGATCGGCGAGACTTTGCAATTGGTCATCAGCACTTCCCTGAATTTCGCCAAGGCAAAAACCGCAAATGTGCTCGGGCTTGCTGCCAAATACACTGTGATCGCCTTTTCCATCTTGGCGGCCTTGTCGCAGCTTCAGATTGCCGAGATCCTGATCCAAGTGCTGTTTGTCGGATTTGTGGGCATGCTCATGATCGCTGGCGGGCTTGCATTTGGCCTTGGCGGCAAAGATGTGGTCCACGATATGCTTGAAGAACTAAAAGAGGAGGTTGTAATCAAAGATGAGAAATAGGCCTGATAGGTCTTAAAGCCTGGGATCCCCCTCCGTTGACATTCGGAGCGTTTTTGGGTATTTTTAGGCAAGATCAAAAATAAAAATATGGAAAAAATAGCATGGAAATTCGACGGCAATGAACTTAAGCTGGAACAGCCGTTACCCGCTGAGGGACGACGTATTTTTAAGGTGCCCGATATGAAGCCTGAAATCACGCTTCGACGCGGGCTAACGAAGGAAGTCCTTGAGAATGCAGCCGATGAGACATCCTTTGAGGGCCTTTTGGAGTCCGATGATGAAAATACGTCCCCAACAGTCGATGTGGAATCCTTTTCCATTGACGAAGCATCTCCCGAAGAAGCACACACCCCTGATGACGCAGCGCCAATCTTCCACATCGAGGAAGCTCCCCTAATGGAAAAAACGAAGGATCTTGAGTCGGTACAATTAAAGAATGACATTCGGTCGCTGGTAAAACATTTTGATAAACTTGTCCTAAACTTTGAAAACCCTCTTTTGATACGAGCGGATTTAGAACATCAGGCTTGCGAGGCATTGGGAGTCATGGGGGACCGTTATTCCGAACCTTTGAAAAAATATTACGATACTCTTCTGACTTATTCCCGGACACTCGTGGCGCTTTTCAAGAAGGATCATGACGATGTCCTGGCTGATTCGTCGAAGGACCTGAGCGAAACCTTTGTCCAGGAGTTGCACTACTTCATGAAGCATATGGATACGGGAGCTAAATCGCTNNGCAGGAAAACGTCCAACACGCTTTGGAACTCGCAGGTCTCGGCTCCTTTCTAAGGCTCCTCGAAACCGAGCGAAGGCCCAAAGCGATCTCAGATGCCTTCGTGCAACAGGCCTACATAAATCTTAAGCATCTGCAGGACGGCATCTCAGGTCAGGCCCTGCCTGCAATGAATCACTTCAGAACAGCCCGTGACCCGAATGGAGAGCCTTTCGGCACCTTTAATCGACTGTTGTTCCACCTGAGTGCCCTAAACCGAAGCATGAGCTCCATGGATCTGGTCAACACTTACCATTCCTTTTTGAGCTTTCCAGAATCGGTCGCCAACGGCACACTAGCCCTCCGCCGATCCTCTTAATAACCGTTGATGGATCTCGTTTCGCTTTTCTTGGAAAAATGAGTGCCGGTGAACGTCGAATAGACTCTGTCTGACGAATCCTCGGACTTGTGATGGGTCGAATTTTTTTTCAATGGAGCCGCCGGAGACACGATTGTTTTCTTCAGGTTTTTTATTCATATATTTTGTAATATTATTTATTTTTTGCAACTATCTCGAGCTATTTTTGAACCCATTCGGATCCTTTTTCCGATTCATTTCATAATATTATAACATAAATTTATATTTAATGCAAATATTGGCACCTGATTTTTCGAAATCACGGCAAATGGTTTATACTGTTTCCATCATCTTTTAATCCCACCTATGTACGACCCCTCCAAGATCGAGCCCAAATGGCAGAAGTATTGGGCCAAACACAAGACATTCAAGTCCATCATCGATCCCAAACGGTCCAAATATTACGTCTTGGATATGTTTCCGTACCCCAGCGGGGCAGGCTTGCATGTGGGCCATCCCGAGGGTTACACCGCCACCGACATCATTTGCCGCCATAAACGCATGAAGGGAGTCAATGTGCTCCATCCTATGGGTTGGGACGCCTTTGGTCTTCCTGCCGAAAACTACGCCATCAAGACGGGTCGCCATCCCAGCGATGTCACGTCGGAAAATATCGCGACTTTCAAGCGCCAGATCCAGGCGATCGGTTTCAGCTACGACTGGGATCGCGAGATCAACACCACAGACCCCGACTATTACAAGTGGACCCAATGGATATTCCTCCAGCTTTACAAGAAGGGGCTGGCCTACGAATCCGAGCTTCCCATCAATTGGTGCCCGGGGTGCAAGACGGGCCTTGCCAATGAGGAGGTGGTGAATGGGAAATGCGACCGATGCGGGTCCCAAACTACCAAAAAATTGCTTCGCCAGTGGGTGCTCAAGATCACCGAATACGCCGACCGTCTAGTGGAAGATCTGGAAAGCCTCGACTGGCCCGAACCCATCAAACAGATGCAGCGAAACTGGGTCGGGAAGAGTGTGGGCGCCAATGTCCAATTCAAGGTCAAAGGTTCCAAAAAGACCGTGACCGTGTTCACCACAAGGCCCGACACCCTGTTTGGGGCAACCTACTTGGTGCTTTCGCCTGAACATCCGCTTGTGTACGAGCTGGCCGACAAAAAACACCTGAAAGAGGTCGAGAAATACAAGGAATTCTCTCTGATGAAGAGCGATTTGGAGCGCACCGACCTGAACAAGGACAAGACAGGCCAATTCATCGGCGCGTACGCCATCAACCCCGTGACCGAAAAAGAGATCCCCATCTGGATCGCGGACTATGTGCTGATGGGTTATGGGACGGGTGCCATCATGGCCGTGCCCGCCCACGATGGTCGTGACTGGGAATTCGCCAAAAAATTCAAGCTCCCGATCGTCGAGGTCGTGCATGGGGGCGATGTCGAAAAAGCCCCTTTCACCGAGGACGGATCCATGGTCAACTCGGGGTTTTTGGACGGAATGGACCAAAAAGACGCACAATTCCACATGATCCGCTGGCTCGAGAAGAAAGGGGTGGGGGACGCTGCCATCCACTACAAGATGAAGGATTGGGTGTTTTCTCGCCAACGCTATTGGGGCGAGCCGATTCCGATCGTCCATTGCGAAAAATGCGGTCCGGTTCCGGTTCCCGAAAAAGAATTGCCCCTGAAACTTCCCGATGTCAAAAACTACCAGCCTACCGGCACTGGCGAATCGCCGTTGGCCGCCATCGATTCCTGGGTGAACACGAAATGTCCCCATTGCAAAGGGCCTGCCAAGCGAGAGACCAACACCATGCCCCAATGGGGGGGGAGCTGCTGGTATTACCTCCGCTACCTAAGTCCTCACGACCACAAAACCTTTTCGGATAAAAAGGAGCAGGATTACTGGATGAACGTTGATCTGTATGTGGGGGGCGCCGAGCATGCGGTGTTGCACCTCCTTTATGCCCGTTTTTGGCACAAGGTGTTGTTCGACCTCGGGTTCGTGGCCACCAAGGAGCCTTTCCAGAAGCTGATGAACCAGGGCATGATTCTGGGCGAGGACAACGAGAAGATGAGCAAATCGCGCGGGAATGTTATCAACCCCGATGACGTGATCCGGCAATACGGAGCCGACACGTTGCGACTGTACGAGATGTTCATGGGCCCTTTCGATGCCGTGAAACCTTGGAGCACCAAGGGGATCGAAGGCTGTTTCCGATTTTTGCAGAAGGTGTGGCGCCTGCTCGAGGAAGGCATTGTGAATGACAAACCGGTCCCGCCCGCGCTCAACAAAGCGCTCCACAAGACCATCAAAAAAGTGGGGGAGGACATCGAGAGCCTCCATTTCAACACCGCCATTTCCCAGATGATGATTTTGGCCAACGATGCCATGAAGGAAAAGGCGCTTCCAAAATCGTTTTTGGAGACTTTTTCCCTAATACTTTCGCCCTTCGCGCCTCATATGAGCGAAGAAATGTGGGAAAAATTGGGTCACAAAACCACTTTGTCCTACGAGCCTTGGCCCGCCTTCGACCCCGCGCAGGTCATTGATGACACTTTCGAGCTTGTGTTTGCCGTGAATGGCAAAAAACGCTCCTCCAAGCAGGTCGCTATGGGCCTATTGGAGCCTGATGCGATCAAGGAGGCCTTGGCCGATCCGAATGTCCAAAAACACGTTTCCGGCCTGACGATTGTCAAAAAAATATACGTGCCAGGCAAATTGGTGAATATTGTGGTCAAATAATCGTAAAAACCGCTTCGGTTTTTCCGCCTTTTCCCGCTCAAGGTCTCGCCCTCGGAACACTCGTCCTGCTTCGCGAGCCTTTCGCGGGACCCACGAGACCCAATAGGGCAAGCCATGAATCACTTGTCCGTATTCACGGACTGCATGATTCATCCTCACTGCGCCACGGGCTTCTTTGTCGCCCTCGCTCCGTTCGGCACGGCTCGCTGGCTACTTGTCACTTCAACTCCTCGCTACGCCTGCTTGCCATCTCGAAACTTGGCGTTGATTGGTAAATAATCTTAAAACCAAAGACACGCTCGGACTTCGTTACGCCCAGCTCGTACTCCCCAGGCCCGGGCGTAAGAAGGTCAGCATCGGTTTCTTTCGCACTTGCGACTCGCACACGTACTATTGCTGTTGGATGATTGTGAAGTCGAACAGCGGCACGGAGGTTTTTGGCGTGATTGTGGTGGTTATGGATTGTTTGTAAGTCCCATAATAGCCATCTGATTTGATGATGAAATAGGGATAGGGGATGATGGTAGAGGCGTCCCCGGAATTCACCGTGTAATCGATACTTTGTATGGGTTGTTTTTTGTTTTGCGAATCCACATATTCCATGGGGGCCACAATCAGAAATTCGAATTGCATCCGGGCATCATTGCCTGCGGAAGAAATGAAATCGTCTATTTTTTGCACCACCCCGTCCTGGTTTCGCCCAGAATAGCCTGAATCGAGTTTGGCTTTGAAATAACCGTCTTCGGACACGAAATCCCTTTCGCAAAGCTCCGATTTTTCAGATCCAAGGGTTTTCGCACCGGGATCCCTGATACATCCGGGCAAGGGGATCAGGCTTCTGCCATTGTTGTCGGATAATTTCCAGAGAATAACGGGGTCCGCGTCCGAGTCCTCATCCACCTTTCCATCGCAATCGGCATCCTCGGGATTTTGTCGGCACGTAAGCGACGTGTCAGCCGGCCCGTCTTCGTTCGGTGTTCCGCCATCTTGATCATTATCGATCTTCATTTTGTTCGATGCAGCCTCATCGGTGAGGATGGAGAATGTAATGCTGAAGTTCGATGGTGGCGGATTAAGCCCATTGATCTTGGATGCCAAGGTGTCCTTGTCCACATTGCTTATGGCATTTGGATTTAAATTGTCCTCATAATTGTTATCCGAATAAAGGCTGATGACCAGCTTTTGGTCTTTGAACATTTTTCCAGGCCATTCGCTTACTCCACTTCTACTTTCGATGTCCCATTGGTTTTTCCATCGCTGTGAGGCGACGGGTGGGCTATCAAATAAATCCTTGCGAGCATTTGGAGTGTCGATCAGAGGGGTCTGATAGCCTGGTAGGTGGGGTGAAAGTTCATATAAGGCATCTTCGGTTCCCGCTTCCGCCGCGAAATAGGCCCGATTGGAGGCCTCAACACTTCGGACGGAACGGATGGTCCGAATAATCAGCTCATTGGCTGCCAACGAGGCGACCATGAGCAGAGTTACCAGCCCGGTTGCAATGGGAAGCGAAACGCCTTTGCGGGAATTTTTAATTTTTAATTCCAAATTTTAAAACATTAATTTCTTGATATAGGTTTTAGTTGCATGACCATATGAGTGTCACATCATTCAGCGTGGGTGTTGGGTCGGTGTGATCGTTTCTGACGAGAGTCGCTTTCCAGCGAAGGTCTTTGCCCCCTCCACTGAACGCAATCCCAGGCGATTCGGAGAAAATCTGATTCCAGGTCAGGCCCCCATCATTGGATACGCTGTAGGTGATTCCATTGGCCGCCATTGGGAGAGGAAGATCCGCGTGGGCAATCAACTGGACCGTGGCGACTCGGTTGCAGGAGGAGGCAAGAGGTATAGCCTTGCTAGAAACATCTCCGACCAGCGGCGAATCTTCCACGGGGTCAGAAACATCAAGTTGGATCATCCCCCCCGCGATTTTTACTGGAGGAGTCCCATTGGTGATATAATCCATGTTGCTCAAGTTGTCGAAGAAAGACTTTTCATCGTTGCCCATGCAGTAGTGGTCAGAATATCCCTCGAGCCCGTTGCAGTTCTCATCGCTTCCCAGGCCAAGCGCCTTGGCGCTCGCTAGCAAACTATTCGCGTCATCGCATATTTCCATTCCCGGATGACGCGCAGCCGCTGAATTTACCCCGTAAAAGTCGCTAATGTTGTTGGCCGGTGGGCAGCAATCCGGATTAAATTTATTGGCAACGCTCGCAGCCAAGAGGGCAGCTTCAGCCTCTTCCTTGGTTTCCCCAGTCGCATACATATCGATGTGGTCCTTTCTTGGCCTAAGGGTGTTCAGCACCGCACCTTCCTTAACATAACGACAACTGTTGTTGACCCCATCCGTGCAAAGGGCCTTTGTGTTTTCCCTGATTCCTGGATTGATGTCCACAGGGAGTACCCCATTCTCACCCACAACATCTTTGCAGTCGTATCGGGTTCTTTCGGTGAAGCCGATCATCGGGTTTTCGGATCCCATGCAACGGGGCGGTGCTGATTTGTCGTAGTGGAGATTCGCGTCTTGCTGACCAAAACCGTCACCGTCCGTGTCAACGCAGCAGGACGGTTCGGCATTATCGGTCCCATCGTCTCCAGGTACTCCGTTCGCGAGACTGCAATTGCTGTCAATTCCGTCACCGCAAATTTCGGGCGCGCCAGGGTAAATGCTGGGGTCGTTGTCGTTGCAATCGATGAAACCAATCCCGCCGCCTTTGCTATCTTTCGCCCCAACGGGTTCGCAGGAATTTGCGATTAAGGGCGCATAATGATCTACATCTTTGTCTGGACAGCAGTTTGCATCGGCTTTTTTGCTATCGGTTGGGGCATTTGGATCAGTGAATTGGAATATATCACTGTTGATGGCCCCATCGATTCCGTTGCCTCCCGCCTCCCCTCCGCCGCAATCGTTGTCGACACCATCGAAACACATGCAGTTCGGAACGCACAGGGTGGATTCGGGCGGACAGGTACGGTTGCAGGTGGTGACGTTTGAATTCTCAGCTGGCAGCGGGTCGCTCATTTGACCTTCCGGACTGCAAAGTCCACCGACATCCTTGCAATGCTCGTCCAGTATGCTGGGGATGGCACAACATTCACTGCCGCCCAGGCTGCAGAGTTCGTCGAAATGTTTTAGAAATGCGGTAAAATTACCATTGTACCCTGAGGCCAATTCCTCATCCGAGGGTGGTGTCGGGAAACTGCAATCCTGGCCGTTGTTGTGGCAAATCTCCGCTTTGCAGCTGGCGTCAAATTCATCGGGGCCCGTTGTTTTCGGGTCACCTGGTTTGTAATTGCAGTTGTTGTCCAGTTTGTCATAGCAAAGAAGTCCCGACTGCAGCCGCGAAAGATATTTATTTTTGAAGAGGCCCCCAGCTTCATTGGGGTCAACCAGCTTAACACTCGGGTCGTATTCCTTTCCACCCAAAGACTGGTCTATGTATTTATTTTCTCCGCTTGTCGTCCAATCGCATAATCCACCAATGTCCGTGCAGACTTCGTCCAAATCCTTCGAGATCGGTTTGGCCGAAAGAGGCAAGAGGTAGTTGGGGGTCTCAAAATCCTTTGGGCCAAATTTTCCTTTATCCTGGATGCCATTTTTGCAAAACACGTTGTCGATGCAATTTTGGTCGTACTCGTCAGCCCCTTGGCCCAGCGCGATATTCAGCTCGG
>PMDG01000049.1 GCA_003154375.1 Candidatus Peregrinibacteria bacterium | reverse complement strand
ACGTGACCAATGGTACCCACGTTCACATGGGTTTTGCTGCGGTCGAACTTTCCTTCAGCCATAGGAGTAAAATTAAATAAGTAAAAATTTTAAATAAAGGATTTATACTTCCAGCCTATTGTAACGCCATTCGTTTAAAATAAGCAGGTGGATTTTAGCAGTCCCCCCTTTGGGTGTCAAAAGTTTTTTGTAAATCACAATAAAAACCTTGGAGTTTCCTATTGGCATCCTATTGATATCAGATCGAAAAAAGATATCAACAAGACTTCGTTTGGAATTAAGGCAAAAGCCGAATTAATTCTGAGGAGCCGCGGCGGGCGCCTTGTTCTGATCGGCTGGCTGTTTGAGGCAATCCACATTGATCAAGGTTGCCTTGCTGTCACCCACATTTACGGGAAGCGCCTTGCATGTTTTGGATTCGTCGATCACCTTGCCGACGGCGTCCGCGACCCCTTGTTGGTAAGACCTTTGCATGACATACAAGCTGAATCGGCTCCATTCGTTATAGGCGACATAGCAGATGGAAAACACGACCCAGACGATCAGGATGATTTTTTTGACAGAAGGTTTGGCCATAAAATTTGATTTTAATTTAAAATAATGTGGATTGAACGTGGGAATCTTATATCCGATCGGATTATTTGGCAACGGGGGCGGCCTGGGGCGCCGCAGAAGGAACGGGATTGGCAACTGGGGGAACGGTCCCAGTTAGGTTTTGAGCGGGGGTGCCAGCCGTGGAATTCGTCGCGGCTCCAGTGGCTGTTTGAACAGGAGCCACCTCCGTAAAAACCGAGTCGGCAACAGCGGAATCGGAAGTGCGTAGATCGGCTGAGGTGCTAAAGGAGACAATGTCGCCTGGTTTCAAGTCGGCGATACTGATTTTTTCTGAAGTATAGGGCTGCGGAGGCGTGGGCATTTTCAGGCCTGTTGGATTTGGGCTACTACCCATTTCTTTAAAATACATCTGGATATCCTGGGTGTATTGATCACGTTCCGTCGCGAATTCGTTCATAGGCCTGGGGGTGTGCCGCTCCAGGACTGTTCCGTCGGAGACGGTGAACGACTTGACGATCGTCCCATCCCCAAGAGGATCCAATGCTGATGCTTTGAATTCAACGGTAAGTTTTTTGCCATCGATGGTTTTGAGAACGGCCCTATTGACTTCATGAACGGGCTGATCCTGGAAAAGGGCAGGAAAATTTTTGGCCAACAGTTTCCTTGCGCTTCCCAAGGCGGCCTGATAACCCTTGTCGTATGAACCGTTCTGATTTTGGACGCCACCCGTCGGGGCTGGAGACTGGTTTGAGGTCGAACCCACAATGAGCCCCAAGGCTAACCCGAGTGCAAAGGCGAGCAAGCCGACAACCAAGGGAGAAAACGTTTTCTGCATGAAAATGGAGTTTGGTTGATTATTAGTGAAATTTTAGTAGCAAAGCACATAAAGCTTATCAAACGCACCTACGGTGATGCTGGAGGTGAAGCCCATATAAACGTTTGCGGTGTAAACCGAGTCGTCACTGACCTTTTTCTTGTCACAGAACACTTGGCTGCCAATCACTTTGCAGCTGTAATAGCACATGAGGTGTGTATTCAGCATAATTTCACCGTAAACAGATAAACCACCTTGGGCACCTACCGTCCCCAAGGCTGTGATTCCGCCATGGTCGTATATNNTCCCCCCTCCCAATTCGCCACCCCCATTGTCGTAATAGGATCGTAGCCAAACATTATGCGAGGCTGTGGTCGAGGTTCCGATCTGGACATCGGATTCATCATACCCGTTCCCGGCGTTGCCGCTTCCGATCACCACGTTTCCGTTGGCTTTCATGGTCACTTTAGCGGTCTCGGTGCCGGAAGTGGCTCCTGGGGAAAACACCAAATCTCCGTATTCCCTCATTTCAATCTTGTTTTCCGATCTGCGGAAAAGGATACGGTGGTTGTCATCCGAGCTTCGAATTTGCCCATTGTCAGCAAACTTGATCTCGTTACCACTACCTATGTTGATATTGCCTCCAGCGCTGATATTGCCACTCGCTTTGATGTTCCCGCTGACTTCCAGTCTCTCGGTCGGGGTATCCGTGCCTATTCCGACGTTTCCGTTATGGAATAGGGCGGCGTAGTTGTGGGTTGCGTTGGAGGCGGTGGCGTAAATCCCGACCGCGGTGTCGCCGTCGGTGCCCTCGAAACGCCCGCCATAGTTCGAGGTCGAAGTGTTGCCCCCGTGGGCAATGGAATAAACTCCTTCGTTCACACCGGTGGCATTATATGCCTCAAAGGCAGAGGCGTAGTTGTTGGAGCCACCGCTTTTGTAGACGTCCAGGCGGGTGTTCGCATCGGGGGCACCAGTGCCGATTCCCACGTTACCGCCAGACGCGATGTACAGCCTGCTGGATAGGGTATGGTTATCCGCCCCTGGGGTCTTGGTCTGGAAATTCACGCTGGCGCCGTAGCTGCCGTCGTCTGCCACCGACATGCGGAAGCTCGGGTCGTTGGTGGTGTTGTAATCCTTTACGTCGATGCGCGACTCGGCGCCACTTCCACCGCTGTCGTTATGGAGAAGCAAAGTCGGGCCGACGGCTCCAGAGGCGTCTTTCCGAATCTCGAGCAAGGCGCCCGGGCTTGCGGTCCCGATGCCCACGTTGCCGTTGCCGAGCATGGTGAAAAGGGTAGTTGCAGGAGTGCTGGCGGAAAAAATAGTATTGTCCACGGTTGAATAATGAAGGCATCCACAAGGATGGCCGGAACATATCTTGACGTTATCGCAATACTGATGTGAGGCATTGCCCGTGACACCAAGGGCAGACGAATTGTTGTTGGTCGTAGAGACCACGGTCAAATTGCCCCCATAATTTCCGTCACCGGTCGCATTGATATCCCCACTCACGTCCAGCATATGGGCCGGCGGCGAATTTCCGATGCCCACCTTGCCCGCGTTGTAATAGATGTCCGACCCCGTGGTGATCCACTGGGAGGCCGCGGGCGTCCAGCTCAGGGTTCCCGAACCGTTGTTCGTGAGCACGCCGGTAGCGCTCGAACCGGGCCAGGTGTAGGCGACATTCTTGATGGTGGCGTCGCCGGTGATCTTGATGCCGCCGGACTGCACGGCGGTCGGATTCAAGACGACATTGGGGGTGCAGCCAGAGCACGCATTGTAGGTCTGGCCGGCCTCGCAAACCCCGTTGGAGGGCGCGGCGTTCGCCTGGCAGGTGCCGGAGCAGTTGTTGGGGGTCGGGGATTTGCAGACGCAGTTGTTGCAGGAATCGTATTTGCCGCTCACAGGGCTGCCGCAGCTCTCATCGTTGGCGTGGATCGGAGGGGTCAGGCAGCCGCATCCGGCGACGAGCTGCGTCCCGCCTGTGCAAATCTCCTGGGCGCGGG
>PMDG01000014.1 GCA_003154375.1 Candidatus Peregrinibacteria bacterium | reverse complement strand
TGCGGCAAAATTGACGATGATGTCGGTTTCGGAGGCCAGCCGGTTCACCAATTCACGATCCGCGATATCCCCTTTCACGAAACGATAATTGGGATGGGTGGCGATATCGGCCACATTTTCCAAATTCCCCGCATACGTGAGCTTGTCCAAGTTGATCACCTGGTAATCGGGATGTTGACCCAAAATATGCCGCACGAAGTGGGATCCGATAAAGCCGGCGCCTCNNAATTTTAAATATATGTTTAAATATGCCTCAATTTCCAATTGCCCTTGGAAAATGATATTTATTTTTTATAAAGTATCCCATGCTTAAATCTCTCCCAAACGAAATTCATCAGAGCCCATCTCGCAGTCCAAAGATAGATCATATAAGCCGAGCCCGAAAACTTTTGGCTGAGGAGCTGAAAGCCCATTTCGACCACACAATAAATGAATGGGATCTTAAGCTGGTTTCCGATCTGCCCCCTCAATACCAAAACGACCCGCACAATGTGTCATTTGGATTCTCGGTCGGAGAAGGATCAGCTAAAAAAATCTTCGTAATCCGCTTTCAGGTGGATTGCAAAGGGGAGCCGATTTTCGAGATGAGGGAGATCGCGGACCCTGTCTATCGGATCTTGATGTTCCATGGCAAAAACAATCTGGTCTTCGGCCGCAGCCAGATCGAAAGGGTGTTGATTGGAAATTGAGAAGTCGAACCAATCCGATCAGCCCTTCTTCGGCTTATGCAAAGGCTTCGGGTGCACGCCATGGGGCTTCCCGGAGGCCGGCTCTTTTTTGATCGGGGCAGATTTTGGGGGATGGACTTCCTTCTTCGGAGCCTCAGCCTTTGGAACAGGCAGGATGATGGCCTTCGGCTTTTCGGCCACAGGTCCAACGGGCTTGGGTGCTTGTGCGGTCGGCAAAACGGAAGTCGGTTTCACAGGCTCCAATTTCGGCTTCGTCTCGGGCTTCTTAAAAATTTTGACATCCTCTTGGGCGGATTCGGCCCAACGCCTGATCTTGTCCTCCACCACTTCGCGCGGGGTGCAATACCGTTCGCGGGAAAGCCGAATGATCTTCTCGCGACGCCCTTCCTCGGCTTCAAGATGTGGTGGCGGGAATGTGGAGAGCGAGAAGGTTTTGCTCGGCATGCCATCGATCATCAGCTTGGTGTAGGCGGTGTATTTGGGGAGCGATACGATATCGTTCGGCAATACCTCTTCGGAGAACTGGTTGCTGAAATATTCCGCGTCATCGAAGCCGACTTGGAAGGTCAAAATGGAGCCGACGTTGCCGAAAACCGCGTCGCGCACCTCCTCGGGCATCTGGGCGATGTACTGGTTGGCCATGGTCAGGTTCAGCTTGTACTTGCGGGCCTCGGATAGGATCGTGGCAAACGCGTCTGTGGCGAAATTCTGGAACTCGTCGACGTACAGATAGAAATCCTTGCGTTCATCCTCGGGGATGTCGGCGCGGCTCATGGCGTCCAGCTGAAACTTGGTGATAAGCATGGATCCGAGCAGGCTCGAGTTATCCTCGCCGATCTTGCCCTTGGAAAGGTTCACGATGATGATCTTGCCCGTGTCCATCATGAAACGGATGTTCACGGTGGATTTCACCTGGCCCACGATGTTGCGGACCATGGGCGAGGAGAGGAATTGGCCGACCTTGTTCTGGATGGGCGAGATGGCCTCGGTCCGCATCTTGTCCTGCATCTTGCCGAACTCATCGATCCAGAAACTCCGCACCATGGGATTCTCGAGTTTCGAGACAATGCGCTTTCGATAATCTTCATCTACCAGGATGCGCATGATGCCCATCATTGAGGTGTTGGGTGTCGCGGCCAGAGCGAGAAGGCAGTTGCGCAAAATGTGCTCAAGGCGTGGACCCCAGCTTTCGGAATACATTTTTTTGAAAACGCCCAGAAGGCCGGAGGCAATCAGGTTCTGGCGGTCGGGATCGTTCCCGCTCTCAAGCATGTTGAAAGCAAAGGGGTGGGAGATGTCGGAAGGATCAAGGATCACCACATCGTTAGTGCGGCTGGCGGGAACGAAATCGATCACCGATTCGGCCAGATCGCCGTGCGGATCCACAACCGCGAGGCCACGACCAGAACGCACATCGGAGAAAATCATGTTCTGGAGCAAAACGGACTTACCCATACCCGTCTTTCCGATGATGTAGATATGTCTGCGGCGATCGACGGTCTTGCATCCAAAGGTTTGTTTGTACCCACGGTGGTTGGAGGCGCCGATAATGGTGAGCTCACTGGCTGGAACCATGCCTTCCAGGGGCAAATTGTGCGGAGGCTCCAATTTTTTCGAAGTAACCCAAAAAACGTTGGGGGTTCCCACGTCTTTGGAGGGCATATGGTAAACCGTGGCCAGCTCCTCGATGTTCATCTGGATGGGATTCACCACCAAACGTTGCTGATAACGTCGCAGGATCTGGTCAGTGCTTTGCTTCATGCGGACCGCCTCAAACCCGTTGAGATTGGGCTGGTTGAACTGGCGGAAGCTCCCCGCGATTTCGTTGATCTTGATGTCGGCCAAATCCCAATTCTCATGACGGGGTATATAAACGATGCGAACATTGGCATCGAAAATTAATTTGGAAACTTTGTCCACGGCCGCGAACATCGGGTCTTCTTTCTCATGGAGACGGCTGGTCTGCTGGCTCAAATTGTCGACCTTGGGCAATTCACCGGAATTGATGCCTCGAAGAATCCAAAAAATAAAATAGAAAGGGCTCCGGATGAGTCGATTCCAAAAACCCCGCACCATATAGGTATTGATGACCGCAACCTTCAAAGTCGGGAAATTGTTGTAAAGCCCCTGATTGATCATTTTCAGGCATTTGAGGGCGCGCTTTCTCCACCATCCGCCCAAAGGTTCAATGGTGATCTGGATCCAAGCTTGCTCATCCGTGGCGTTGAGCTTGGAAAGGGTCGCGGTTACACCCGCAAGCGTCTCGGTGGCTAGGCCTGTGAGCTTGTCCTCGTACTGCACGTAGCGTTTGACGGGGAAAAGAGAGGGGTTGGTGAACGTGAGTTCCGCGGCAGCGACGAATTTCTGGGATGAGCGACGACCCTCCAAAGCCGAAGTCTTGGGTTCGAAAGCCACAAGGCCCGGCTCACCCTTTTGGGACCCAGCGACCGGAGCGACCACCTCAAAAAAATTGGTGGCGTTCTTGGCATAGTCTGGCACCTCTTCGATTTCCACATCGGGATACTGCGCATAAATTTGGCTCTCAATCACATTCCGAAACTTTCGCGGAGCCCAAATGTAAAACTGGATGAGATTCTGGACCGAGGCGATCTCCAAACTCACGCGGGGCTTGGGGTGACCCAACATATAATCGCGAAACGAATAATTGGACTCAAGCCCATGGAGGGCAGCATAAATCTGCTCGGCCACGATAGGGCCGCGCTCATTGGTCTTGGAAACGGCGACTCGCAAAAGGACCCCCTCGGTCGCATTGTTATTCTTGCTCAAATTGAGGGCTCTCAGAAACTGGAATCCGAGGTACGCACCCGCGATGATGACGATGACTGCTACGAGGACCATTTTGATGTTGATCTTTAACCTCCACATCATAGCGGAGGAAGAAAGAAATGGGTAGTTCAAAGAATTATTGAATACTTTATCATATTTATTAATTAAAGTCAATTCATCTTCCCCCCGATTTCTTGAATACTGGTATCGTACAATTTGTCATCCTGAGCGAAGGGACGAAGCGAAGGATCTCCCAATCGCTATTAGGCTAGTAGATTATGAGTAGTCGGGAGATCCTTCGTTGCGCTCTGCTACACTCATGATGACAAAAGGTGGCAATTATGCCGACCACTATAACAATTCAAATTTGAAAATCGCCCTCGTCCACGAACTGTTGGTCAAACTTGGCGGAGCCGAAAGGGTCCTGAAGGTTTTGGCGGACCAGTTTCACGAGGCGCCGATCTACACACTGCTTCACAATCCAAAAAAAACGGAGGAATGGTTTGCAGGAAAAAAGATCCACCCAAGCAAGCTTCAAACAGCCTATCGCCTTTTCGGTAGTCACAGGATCCTCCTGCCTTGGATGTCCAAGGCGATCGAGCAGTTCGACTTCCACCATTACGATGTGGTGATTTCAAGCAGTTCAGCCTTCGCCCATGGCATTAAGACCGGCCCGAGCACAAAGCACATCTGCTACTGTCACTCCCCCATGCGCTACGCTTGGGATTTCACGCATGATTATGTGAAGCATGATTCGGCGATCAAGCGTTTCATGGTCGCCAAAATGCTCAACAAGATCCGACAGTGGGATTTCGAAGCGGCCAGCAGGCCCGACATCCTTTTGGCCAATTCAAAGCATGTCCAAAAACGGATCCAAAAATATTGGCGCAGGGATTCCGAGGTACTTTATCCGCCTGTGGATGTGAAACGGTTCACCCCAACTACCAAACATGAGGATTATTTCCTGATCGTCTCCGCGCTGACCCCATTCAAAAACATCGAATTGGCGATCCGCACCTTCAACAAAATCCGTCGCAAATTGGTGATCATCGGTGATGGCCTGCAAAAGGACTGGCTCAAATCGATCGCCGAGGACAACATCGAGTTCCTCGGCCGACAGGACGACCATGTGGTGCGTGACCATCTGGAACATTGCCGCGCCCTCATTTTCCCAGGT
>PMDG01000052.1 GCA_003154375.1 Candidatus Peregrinibacteria bacterium | reverse complement strand
ACCGGCACTTCGACCGGCGGCGTGAACATCGCCACCGGCGCGACCGCGCAGATCCTGCATATCGGCGACGGCTTGGGCGCTAAGACTGTGACTTTGGGTTCCAACAACACCACATCGACCACCACTCTGCTATCCGGCTCGGGTGGATTGAATTTGAATGCCAGCAATAACCAACCCACGAACATCAACACAGGATCTTCGTCCGGCGCGGTGAGTATGGGCACGGGCACGGGCAACGTGACCATCGGCAATGCCACGGGCACGGTCGGTGTCACCTCCTCCACTTGGAGCATCTCCACGGCGGGCGCAGCCACCGGTTTGATCGGAATCAACTCCACGGGCACTGTGAACTTCTCGGGCGCGGGTGCCTTCCAGATGCGTGAAAGCGCAAATCCCGCAACTTCCGCGGCTTGCGCAACGGCCGGTGAGTTGATCTTGGACACGACCAACAAGGTAATTGATATTTGCACCGTTCCCGGCGTGGCCGGCGCGGCTACATGGATCGGGGTCGGCGCAGGCGATGCCGCCACAGTAGGCGGGCTTTCCAACNNCAGGTCAACGGCACCCTGAACGCGGCCCTGGGTGAGACGGTGAGTGGTGGCACTATCAACTTAAACGACAACTCAAACAATGACACCAACATCAACACCGGTACTTCAACTGGCACGGTGAACGTGGCCACGGGCAACACCGCCGGCACCGTGAACGTTGCCACTGGCACTGGAGCGCAGACGATCCATGTTGGCGACGGCTTGGGCGCCAAGACCGTGACCTTGGGTTCCACGAACACCACCAGCACCACCACAATCAATGGCGGATCGGGCGGTGTGCTCGTGAACTCGCCAAACTGGAGTGTGGATGCGTCAGGCAATATCGCCACGACTGGCACGGTCAATTTCTCCGGAGCCAAAGGGGTACGCCTCCGTGAGGTGGCGAACCCGAATGTGAATGCGTCTTGCGCCACGGTGAATGAACTGGTCATGGATACTGCCACACAGCAACTCATGCGCTGCACTGGGGTCGGCATTGCAGGCGTGGCCACTTGGTCCAATGTGAATGCATATGCAAAGAAACAATCCTTCAAAGTCGAATACGACGGATCGGTGCTTCAGGCCGACGGAAGCAACAACATGGGCACCATGGCCGTGGACCATGAAGGAGCCAGCTTGCGGAATTATTACGAATGGACCACCCAGCAGGCGACTTTGCAGGACATGGATGTGGTGATCTCGTTCAAATTGCCGATGGATTTTGTAAGTTTCACAGCTTTACCGCTTACTGTGGATTACAAGACGAACGATGGCGTGACCGCCAACAACCATGTGGATGTCAGCATGACCGACACCGCAGACGTGCCAGTCGTTTTGATTAACGGAAGCGCCCTGGCCAATACAGCTTGGACCACGGCCAACATCACGTTTGGCGGCGGCGAAACATTCACCGCGGGAGGCACAGTGACCCTGCACCTCAAATTGTCTTCGCTAACAGGAGGCTTCGCGCGCATCTCGGACATTGTTCTTAACTACAACGGAAGATAAGCCGAATGGTGGCTCGAATTGTGGCCCGAATAGTGGTTTCCACCATACGAGCAACAATACGAGCCACAATCCGAAATTATTTTTTAACCCCTACGCCTATGTAACACACCACACACTACCAACATCCTCCCATCCCAGTTCCGACCCGAAAGTCGGATTCGAAATTGAGACGGGAGACCCGGGGTCGTCTGCCAATACGATCTCGCCTCGGTTCTCCATCCGAAGCAAATGGAACAGTTTATTTCTTTCTTACCTTATATAACATGTACACCAAAACATCCAATTGGGTGCGTCGGTTGGCGGGGATCACTACCCTGCTCATGGTCTTCACGAGCTTCGTGGGCCAGGCTTCCGCGCGCATCCTGTTCCAGGATGATACCGTCGGTGTTTTCGAATCCGAAAACATGGTCATCGGTTCCAATGATGCGGGTGCCAACAACACCAGCGTCACGTTCGGAGCCAATGTGACCCCAGCCAACAACGGAAAGATCAACTGGAACATCGGCACCAACACCCTCGAGGTGACGGCCGCTGACGGCACCGCGACGAAAGTCGCCATCACAGGTGCCTTGAGCGCCACCGGACAAGTCAACTTTTCCGGAGCCGCGGGAACGCGGATCCGCGAAGTGGCAAGCATTGCCACCGCAGCTTGTGCGGCGACGGGTGAAATCGTCATTCTTACCACCACGAACAAACTCTACATTTGTACTGCGATCGGAACTCCTGGCACATGGTCAACAGCCGTTGCCAATGATTTCGAAACGGTGTACACAGCCGATTCGGACAAGACCCTGACCACCACCAATGGCGCTTTCACCATTAACTTGGGAACGAATGCCACCACCGGTTTCAGTGTGAATGGCCTTACGAACATCAATGATTCCAACGGAGCCTATGCCACCAACATCGGCACTGGCACTTCGACCGGCGCCGTGAACATCGGCACTGGCGCAACGACTCAGGCTCTGCGCTTCGGCGACGGCGCGGGCGTGAAGACGGTGAGTTTGGGTTCCACCAACACCACCTCCGCCACCACGATCGCCTCCGGCTCCACCGCTGGCGTTCTAAATGTGAACGCGAGCAACGGCACGGCCGTGACCAACATCGGCACCGGAACCACTTCGGGAGCCGTGAACGTGGGCACCGGCACGGGCAATGTGGCCATCGGTAATGCCACGGGCACCACGTCGGTCACCGGCAGCGTCTGGAGCATCAACACCACGGGCGTCGCCAGCCTCGCTGGAGTCACCTCCACGGGCACTGTGAACTTCTCCGGTGCGGGAGCTTTCCGCATGCGTGAAAGCGCAAATCCGGCCACATCCGCAGCCTGTACAACCGTAAAGGAATTGATATTGAACACCACCACCAATCAAATCCAAATTTGTACGGTTACAGGAATCGCCGGGGCGGCCACATGGGTCAATATGGACGCTAGCACGTTGGGCGGCCTCACTTCCGGCCAATTCCTCCGCAGCGATGCCAACAGCGCCCTCACAACGGGCAATACGTTGACCATCAACTCAGGTGCCACCCTGAGCGTTGCGGGAACACTTACAGCCACAAATGGTGAGTCGGTCAGTGGCGGAACTATCAATTTGAACAACAACTCCACCACCAACACCACGAACATCGGTACTGGCACCACAACTGGGCTGGTAACCATCGGTGGAGGCGCGGATCAAGTGGCGATCAATTCCAGCACTTGGGGAATCACGGGTCTTGGCGTGGCTTCCGGCCTGACAGGATTAACCTCCACAGGCGCGGTCAACTTCTCCGGCGCATCCAGCGACCGCCTGCGCGAAAGCTCGAGCCCGAACACCCTAGCGGCTTGCACCACCCTGAACGAGGTGATCATCGACACGACTGCACACGACCTCAAGGTCTGCACCACCATAGGGGCAGCTGGCGTTGCGGTCTGGACGGATGTGTCCACAGGCACAGGCGCCTCTAACCCGGCAACCTGTTCTGTCGGCCAAATGTTCTACAACACCACCTCGTCCACATTGTTTACCTGCACGGCGGCCAATACTTGGAGCGCCGCGAGCACCAGCTCCCTCCAAAGCGCCTACAACGGCGGCGCCACGATCACCACAGCTGGCGGCACCCCGATCAGCTTCGCCCTGGCGAACGGCGGATTCACCGTCAACGGCGTTGGCGCGGTCAACCTGGGCACGGGCACGGGCAACGTGACCATGGGCAACGGCACCGGCACGGTCGGCATCACCTCCCAGAACTGGAATATCAGCACCGCGGGCGTGGCCTCCGGCCTCACCGGGATCTCTTCTGCCAACGGCGCCATCTCGCTGAACAACAACTCGGGNNGTCAACACGTCCGGCGCCTCCAGCCAACGCATCCGCGAAGTCGCGAATGCCGCGGCCGCGACTTGCACCACGGTGAATGAGCTCGTGATGGACACCACTCAGCACTCCATCTACGTCTGTACCGTTGTCGGCGCTCCTGGAACTTGGGTTCGCTCCAGCGGAATACTATCCCAAATGAACTGGGAACCTGAGTATCCGGATACGGTTGTTTATAAGAGTGGGGCAAACAACAATGGCACCTTGGTGAGCGATTACGACAGCGTTAATCGCCATCAATACTACCGTTGGACCTCCACAAGAGCTTCGCTCCAAAACATCGACCTGCGCTTCCGCTACAAATTGCCGGCTGATTTCAAGAGCCTTGCTACTGGCAATGATTTGACGGTGAGACTAAGGACATTGACCACTGGCGTGGCGGACAACCTGATTGGGGTCACGTTCCGCAACGACACAGACAATCAGACCTGCTCAACCACGATTGACAAAACCGTGAGTGGAACGGCCAACACCTGGGATGTGGCCACCATGACCGCGGCAAACATCAATACGGGTTGCACAGGCGGGACAGCGCTTGCGGCGGGCAAGATCATCGAGATCCAGCTCAACCTGCAGGCCAAGAGCACTGGCTCTACTGATGTTGGTACGGTGAACCTCGGTTACACGAACTAAACCTTATTGGCGCACCCTCCTCCTGAATTTATCGGGGGGAGGTCTGCGCTCATAAGCAATAAATGAACCTCCGATTCAGAAACATCATCGGAAAAATGATCCTTTGCGGGGTCGCGGCAATATCCCTTTACTCAGGGTACGCGCCCGCGTACGCGAGAATCGTATTCGACAACGAATATCTGCTCCAGAACAACGGAGCCAGCAAATGGACGATCGATGCCCTAAACATGACGACGGGCAACTTGCAGCTCCAATTCGGCAATGATCTCACGCCGACCAACAACGGCACGGTCACCTGGGACGTCACGAACCACCAATTCGGGCTGGACCATTCCTTGGACATGGGAAAGAACCAGTTGAAAAACCTGGTGCTCGACACCCGCTCGGGCACTCCCCCATCTTCACCGGTGGGTGGGCAAGTCTATTATGACAGCCTAGACGGAAACACGTATGTTTGGAATTCGACCGGAACCCCCCAATGGGAGGATGTGACGGCCCTCAGTGTGACTCAGACCAAAGTGGTGACCGTTGGGTCTTCGGGATACGACTACACGACCATTGCGGCGGCGGCCACCTACTTAAATACACTAAATGGCGGAATCATCCTGCTCTCGGCCGAGAACCATGCGGTGACCACGGCGGTGAACCTTTCCAATATTACCCTTATCGGCAAAGACGCCTCCAAGACCACCATTACGGTTTCGGGGTCTGGAAAATTAAATTCGTTCGACACCGCCTACAAAAATCTGAAAATCCAGGTGAACACAATAAGCGTCAACTACGCCATCGATACGCAAGTGGGCGCCAGTTCACTGTTCTTCGAATGGGTCGATATCGGTATTCTGAATGCGGGCGATTCCCTGATCGGCAGCTCCGCGGGCACCCCCCCGACAGTGACGGTCAAACTGGTGAACTGCAACCAGACCGCAGGATCCGGGACAATTTTGAAAACCAAGGTATTGAGCAATCTGAATGCAGCGTCCAACGTGTTCGTGTCCAGTTCCAGCGGCAACAACCTGTTACAGATTTCGGATTGGGATGTGACCATCGCGGGCGCAGGCAACGTGCTCACCAGCGGAGTTATTTCGACTATCCCGAGCAACACCATTTACGTGTATCCAGGTATGAATATACAAGGTGCTATTAATAGTCTGACAACAGGCGGATACATCACCCTGCTCCCTGGAACGCACAACATCACCGCACCCTTGCTCATCACCCACGACAACATCGTGATCACGGGTTACGGCGATTCCTCGATCATTTCCGCCAGTGGATTCAGCGGGATCACAGGGACCACAGCCGCCATCCAGGTGGGTGCCGAAAACGGTTCGGCCCCCAACAACCAGGTGATCCTGAAAGATTTTCAATTGCAGGTGGGGGCGAACAACATCCATGGCATCCGAATCGCCGGAGGGGCGGACAACCAGATGAACAACGTGACCATTCAAAAAACCTCGGGCGCGGCCGTCACGAAGGATGGAATCCAGATTTTGAATTCCCAAGCAGCCGTTTTGAGCCGGGTGATCCTCAAGAACAACCGTGTGATGGGCAACGGGGGGGCAAACTACTTCACCAACGGCATCGAGGTTGTCTTGGACAATTCCGTGTTCGGCGGCACCAAAGGCACGCAGAACGCCTTGATCGATGGCAACACCGTGGATTATGTGGGAGAGAGCGCCTACAAGCTTGTGGGCATGGATAGCAGTTCCATTTACCACAACCGCGGATCCCGCATGGGTGTGGCCGCTCTGAGCTATGGCATTTATGTCAGCAACGGATCCAACTTGAACATGAATGCCAACGCGCTCAGCAATTCGCAAAGGGCGACTGAGATCGGTATTGGCATTGAGCCCGACAATCAGGTGAAACAGACCACGGATTCGATTTTCACCGCCAACACGATCGATGGCACCGCCAATGGCGGACTCGGTTTCACAACGGGCATCTTGATCGGCAACGCCGCAAGCACAACGGTGAGCAAAAATTCCATCCAGAACAACTCAGTCCTAGGCTCTGCGACAGGAACCACCGTTGCGATCGACATCCGAGGAACTGCCAATGACAACTCGTTGGCCAACAATGACCTTTCGGGTGGCACGAATGCATGGGGCACGGGCATTTATCTGGAATCCGCCTCTCAGAACCGGAACATCATCCAAATGAACCGTTACACCAATGTGACCACGCTGATCACGGACAACGGAACCAACACACGCAAGGAGGTGGCCCATCACGAGGCGACGGTGAATCCGGCCGTGACCGACGACCGAAGCAAGGGCCTGACCATTGGAACCATTTGGGTCAACACCACAGCGCAAACCAGTTTCATACTGGTAAACGATACCGTGGGTGCGGCGGTTTGGAACCCGCTGGATGCCGCAACGACCGTGAACGGTGACAAATACCTATGGGTGGACATTGCGGGCGGGGTTCGCACCTCCGCGACCACAGGAACGGTGGCCACCACCAACTCGCCCGTGATCCAATTCGACAATGCGAATACCAGCTCCAGTCGGTGGTCCTTCTCGGTGCCAGACGACTGGCAGGCGGGAACAAACATCAATGTGGATGTGTTCTGGTCTCCGTCCAATACCAACACGGGCAATCTGGTGATGACCCTGGCCTATGCGGGCATCTTGGCTGGAAATACGGTTGGAACATCGCCAGGCGACTTTGCGACTCTCACAAATACCGTGGCCGCACCGGGGGTAATGCTTCAGCTCTCCAGCACCACCTTCGCCCTCAGCAGCGCCAAGTTGGCCGCCAACCAAATGGTGGATATCAACCTAACCCGCCCGACAGGAGGTTCCGACACCTTCACGGGAAACGCCAATATTCATATGGTCAGGATCAGATATACAGGGAAGAAGTTGCAATAAAAATCCGAATGGTGGGCCGAATAGTTGACCGAATAGTGGTCCGAATCGTTGCATCCACCATTCGGCCCACAATACGGTCCACGCGAAGCCGGCCCACAATACGAAATCAATAATCAATGTTCAAAAAGTTCCTCACATCAGCGGCCCTCCTGACCTTTATACTCTCGCTGGGTATTGAATCGGCCTATGCCAAGATTGTGTTCGATAATGACCTGGTTCTTCAAAACACGGCGCCGACAAAATGGGTTATCGATGCGCAAACCGGGATTGCCGCAGGGGGAAACGTAGGGCTGCAATTCGGAAAAGACGTCACACCGACCAACAACGGCCTTTTGAATTGGAATATGTCGGCCAAAAATTTTGAGGTCGACCACCCGGTAAGCCTTCAGCAGAATCAGGTCAAAAATGTGGGACTGGATATGGAACCTTCGGATCCCTTGTCGCCAGTCGGCGGACAAATCTATTACAACACCGTGAACGGGCATCCCTGGGTTTACAATGGGCTGACCCATATCTGGGAAAACATCTCGGCCGTGAGCGCCAACGCGGACAAGGTGGTCTCCGTGGGGCCAGGGTTGGACTTTTCCAGCATCGAAAGCGCTGCAGGTTACCTGAATGCCCGATCCGGCGGTATCATGTTGCTTTCCGCGGGCACCCACAACGTTGTCAATCCTGTGAACCTGACCAACATCACCATGATCGGGAAGGATGCGGTGAAAACCACCATCTCGATAACGGGAAGCGGAAAAATGAATTCTTTCGACACTTCTTTCGCAAACTTGACCATCAGCGTTGGTGCAATCACAGACACGAAAGCGATTGATATGCAAACCGGCGCCAGCTCGCTTTATCTGCAATGGGTCGATTTCTCGATCCAAGATGCGGGGGACTCCCTAGTGGACAGTAGCTCGGGGACGCCCCCCACGGTCGTCATCAAGATCGCCAATTCGGCGGAAACGGGTGGAAATGGCATGCTTCTGAAGACAAAGGCCGCTGCCGATCTCAATGCCGCCTCAACCCTCTATGTCTCCAGCGCCAGTGGAAACGGCCTGCTTCAGGCGCAAGACTGGAACGTGACGATCGCAGGGTATGGCAATGTGTACACCACGGGGACCATTTCCACGGTTCCGAGCAACACGATCTATGTGTATCCCGGCATGAATTTGCAAGGGGCGGTGAACAGCCTTTCAAGTGGAGGATCTCTCACTTTGCTTCCCGGGACGCATCCGATCTCCTCACCCTTGCTGATCACCCAAAACAACATCCAGATCAGCGGTTATGGCGACGATTCGGTCGTGGCGGCCTCCGGTTTCGCGGGAGCCACAGTGACCACCGCGGCCATCCAAGTGGGAGCGGCCAACGGCACGGCCCCGGTCAATCAGGTGAGTCTTAAAAATTTCAAGGTGACCGTCAGCGGTGACACCACCGTGGGTGACGACATCCACGGTATCCGTTTTACAGGCGGTTCTGACCATCGGATCGACAATGTGACGGTCCAGAAGATCGCCGGCCAATCCGGGAGCGCGGGAACCGCTCGCATGGGAATCCAGATGCTTGATAGCACCACTCAGCAACTGGTTCGTCCGCGCATCATCAACAGCCGAGTATTCGGCAATGGCGGATCCAACTATTTCACAGACGGGATCCATGTGACTTCGGACCCCAGCATTGCGGGTGTATTCGGATACAACAGCGGAGTTACAGATGCGTATGTGGAAGGAAATTCGGTGGATTACGTTCGGGAAACGGCCTATGTGTTTGTTGGGGTCACCAACAGCGCCCTCACCAACAACCGGGCAAGCCGAATGGGCGCCATCGGAGGTGGTGCGTATGGAATCTACCTGGGCAACACCAGCAATTCGAAAATGGACGGCAATGTGTTCAGCGGAACCCTGGGAACCACCACGGTGGCCATTGGAATCGAATCCTTCGCGCCAGGAACCTTAAAGGAAACGAAAGATTGTGTGTTCAGCAACAACATCATCGATGGCGCGGGAAATGGGGGCGTGGGTTTTGGGACCGGTTTCCAGATCGGCAATGCCACGAACACGGGAGTGCATCGCAACACCTTCCAAAACAACACCATCAAGGGGTCGTCCAATGCGGGCGGGACCGAAGCCTTCGTGGTCCGAGGCAATGCGGATGACAACCTGTTCGCGGACAACGACATCGATGGAGTCGCGAATCCGTGGACCACGGGTTTCGATCTCCAGTCTGCGCTTCAGGAAAGGAACATAATTACGGGAAACCGTTACAACAATGTGACAACACGAATCACAGATGCGGGGTCGAGCACAAGAATAGGCATTATGCACCGCGAAGACTCAAACCCGACAGTGAACGATGACCGGACTCTCGGATATTACATCGGGACCATTTGGGTTAATACTACGACAAAAGTGAGCTTCATATCGGTGAATGATGCGGTGGGGGCGGCCGTGTGGCACGCCGTGGACGCCATCGGCGAAAAATACAAATGGCTCAACATCGGCGCGGGAGTCGAGGTTTCGGCCACGCAAGGCTCGATTTCGGGCGGAAATTCAGCCGTCATTTTATTTGATGGCACCAACAGCAGTTCAGACAGCTGGGCGTTCCCCGTTCCGGAGGACTGGCAAGCCAACACGAATATCAGCTTGGATGTGTTCTGGTCGCCCTCGACCGCGGCTGCAGGAAATGTGGTGTTGGATTGCAGCTATGCCGCTTTGGCCACGGGAACCGTGGTTGCGGCAGGAAGTTATACAGCGCTTTCGTCCACGGTTGCGACTCCTGCTGTTTTGGATCAATTGGTCATCACAACCTTTGGCATTGCGAGCGCCAACTTGGCCGCAAACCGAATGGTCAATGTGAAAATCACCCGCGACCCAACCAAGGTGGCCGACACGTACGCGGGCGATGTGAATATCCAAAAAATCCGGATTCGTTACACCGGTAAAAAAATACAATAATCATTTTCATTAGCGTACAGACGCAAAATATTGCGTCTCTAACGATTTAATTCAAACCTATGAACGCGCGCAAACTCATATCCATCGCCCTAACCCTTTCATTGGGCTTAACCTGGTCAGGTGCCAAAGCCGACGACTTTGTGCCTGCGGACACCAACACAGGTAATGTCACCGCAACCGCAGGGTTGAGCTCGACAGGCGCAACGGTGGATCTAAACGCCAGCTCCAATTTCACCACCAACATCAACACCGGCACCTCCACGGGGGCGGTGAGCATCGGCAACTCCTTGGCGGGCGCTGTCGGGATCACGAGTGGTGCGGCTTTCACGCTCACGGCAGGAGCGGCATCGACCCTGTCGACCACCACGGGAAACCTTAACCTGCAGGCCGCGGGAACGGGAACAGGTAACGTGCAAGTCGGAACAGGCGGCGCTGGAACCACCACGCCAGACTACTTGGCCTTGGATGTGAAATCCACCACGGGCGACCCCGCGGGCGGAACGGAAGGCTACATGTACTACAACACCTTCGACAATAAGTTCCGATGTTTTGAGAATGCGGCATGGAAGGATTGCGATACTACGGGTGGGGCTACATCTCTCCAGACGGCTTATGGCAACGGCGCCACCATCACCACGGCCGGCGCGGTCCCGGTCGCTTTCACGCTCACCTCGGGCGGATTCAACGTGACGGGCGCGGGCGCCACGGCCATCGGGAACAACGCGGGCACCGTCGCAATCGACTCAACCTCGTGGGACATAAGTTCGGCAGGAGCGGCATCGGGTCTGACGGGACTCGCCTCGTCCGGCACGGTCAGTTTCACCGGAGGCATGAGTGCAAGCGGAGCGGCCATCAACTTGAACGATTCCTCCAGCTTCGCCGTGAACATCGCCACGGGCACGTCGACTGGCGCCGTGAACATCGCCACGGGCAACAGCGCCGGAAACGTGAGCATGGGCACTGGCACCGGGACGCAAACCTTATCGGTCGGCACCGGGGCGGGGGCCAAAACAGTTGGACTGGGGTCCAACAACACCACCAGCACCACGAACATCCTTTCCGGATCAGGCGCGGTGAATGTGAATGCCGGCAACAACCAGCCCACCAACATCAACACGGGGACTTCCACGGGCGCGGTGAATGTAGGCAACTCCTTGGCGGGCGCTGTCGGGATCACCAGCGGCGCGGCCTTCACGCTCGCGGGTGGCGCTGCTTCTACCGTTTCCACAACGGCTGGAAATATAAATATTCAACCTGCTGGCACCGGAACCGCCAATGTCCAAATCGGAACAGGCGGCGCTGGAACCACCACGCCAGACTACTTGGCCTTGGATGTGAAATCCACCACGGGCGACCCCGCGGGCGGAACGGAAGGCTACATGTACTACAACACGTTCGACAATAAATTCCGCTGCTTCGAGAATGCGGCATGGAAGGATTGCGATACTACGGGTGGGGCTACATCTCTCCAGACGGCTTATGGCAACGGCGCGACCATCACCACGGCCGGCGCGGTCCCGGTCGCCTTCACTCTTACAAATGGAGGCTTGAATATTACTGGCGCGGGCGCCACGGCCATCGGGAACAACGCGGGCACGGTCGCGGTCGATTCCACCACGTGGGACATTTCCACCGCGGGCGTGGCCTCTGGATTCACTGGGATTACTTCGGCAAATGGGACGATCTCGCTCAATGCCAACTCAGGGGTCAACACCACCAGCATCGGCACGGGAACCACGTCGGGCACGGTGGCGATCGGCGGCAATGCCGATCAGGTGGCCGTCGACTCGAGCACATGGGACATCACGGGCGCGGGCGTGGCCTCGGGCCTGACAGGAATCACTTCCGCCAATGGAACGATCTCGCTGAACGCCAACTCAGGGGTCAACACCACCAGCATCGGGACGGGCACCACCACGGGCACGGTCTCGATTGGCGGGAACGCGGACCAGGTGGCCGTCGACTCGAGCACATGGGACATATCCGGCGCAGGTTTGGCCTCGGGCTTGACCGGAATCACTTCGACCGGCAACATCGTGTTTACCGGAGCCACCTCTTTCCGTATGCCTCAGGCCGCAGCAGACCCTGGTACCTGCAATGTGGGCCAAACGTATTTCGACACCGCGACGGCTACAGTGAAATATTGCCGCGTGGCAAACACATGGGTTCCCATGGGACGTGGAAACGCAAACGCCTTTGCGATGGATTCTGGCACCACGGCCGCCTTGGCCGGCGGTACGGTCACCACCAATTTTGCGACGACATTTAGCGTGGCGCCCAAGGTGGTCATAACGCCAACAACCACCTCGAATTTCACCAACAACACACTTTGGCCCTATATTTCTGCCGTCTCAACGACCCAATTCACAATCACGGCGGCCGCAACCTACAACGCCGATACGTTCAACTGGGTCGCGATTGGCCATTAGGCAAGCGCAAAAACCCGCAAGGCAAATACAAGTTAACCATCCACGACTTGGCTACCGTGTGACTTTGATATCCGGCGCGACCCCCATTCCCCCTGGCCCCTCGCCTTCAGGATAGCAGGCCTGTACGACAATGGCGCCATTAAGGTCTCGGGTCATCGCGTAGCCGGTCTGGAGATTGGTGCCTTTGCTAGGATCTCGGGGCACATCGGCCAAATAATTGGATCCCATGCCGTACAAATTCACGCAGGATCCGTCCGTATTTTCCAATCCGCAGGAAATAGCGCAACTGCTGCCATCGGTCCCGATTTGATAGTAGGTGCCGTCAGTCAAATTCTGGATAGACAAATAATGGGCTCCCCCATGGTCCGCCTGGTAGGTTTTGATCGCTTCCAAAATTGTGGCCACATCCGAACTTCTGCGAGCATTTCGGCTCTCATGCAGGCGCCGGGCCGGATCGATGGCCACGAAGATCGCTGCCGCCAGAATGGCGATGATGGCGATCACGATGATCAGCTCGATAAGGGTGAATCCCTTTGTGATTTTTGATTTATAATATCCCATTTCCTGTGGATTGAACGTTAAACGTGTTTATTGTACGTCATTGTCTAGAGTGTAGCAATAATTTCTAATGGGGGGCTTATTGTGGACCTAATTGTGGGCCTCATCGTTTGGTAATTAATTTTAAGCCACCATTAGATCAACCATCAGGCCAACGATTAGGTCTACCATTAGTTATTTGGTTACCGTGTTGCCTCGATCTTGGGGGGAACTCCCATTCCCCCTGGCCCCTCCCCCTCGGGCTCGCAGGCACCCACCGTGATGGCGCCATTGGAATCCTTCATCAAATAATACCAAGTTCGTTCTGGGGTGCCGATCTTGGGATCCATCGGAACCTGGCTTAGGTAATTGGTGCCCATGTCCCGCAAATCAAGGCAACCGACAGCCGCGTCAGCAATCGCAGTGCAACTTGATTCGCACACCAAGGCCGCTTGGCCAATGATGTAATAGACATCCTCCTGAGCATCCGCAACTTGCACATAATGGTCCCCGCCGTGGTCAACCTGATACTGTTTGAGGGCCTCGACAATGGTGGCCACATCGCTTTGCCGCCTTGCATTTCGCGCCTCGTGTAGGCGACGGGCCGGATCGATGGCCACAAAGATCGCCGCAGCCAGGATGGCGATGATGGCGATCACGATAATCAGTTCGACAAGGGTGAAGCCTGTGATATTTTTCCGAATCAGTTGCATTCCGATTAATTATAAGAATGTGACATTTAATTTGTAATTTATAATTCTTAATTCAAAATTTTGGAAAGGTTATCGTGTAATCTGCAATAGCGGTGGCGTTCCAGTCCCCCCAGGACCTTCCCCCTCCGCATCGCAGGCTATTAAAAGTAAGGCGCCATTCATATCAGGACTTATGGCATAACGGGTTCTCTCAAGAGTCCCAGTCTTGGGATCCTGAGGAATCAGCGCAAGATAGTTGCTGCCAACACCGGAAATATCGACGCAAACCTGATCTGTCGTCTGGCCGGCGCAATCGCTATCGCAACTGTCGCCAGAAGTGCCAATTTGATAATAATTCCCGGGGAGGACCGCTGCGATCGTGGCATAAAGATTGCCACCATTATCCGCCTGATAGGTTTTCATGGCATCCAAAATGGAGGCTATGTCGGTCATCCTTCGGGAATTGCGCGCTTCGTGCAGGCGCCGGGCCGGGTCGATGGCCACGAAGATCGCCGCCGCCAGGATGGCGATGATGGCGATCACGATAATCAGCTCAACGAGGGTAAAGCCCAACCTGTTAGGATTATTGTGAGCTTTACGATTATTGGGATTATTAAGAAACCGATTGCCAAGGCAATTTTCGTTTTTTATCCCGATCATCGTAATCATCCTCATCATCGTAATAATCTTAATTTCGTCCTTCAGTCCGACCATTGTGTGATATGAAAACTTGGCAAAAAGGATACTCGAATCAAAAGATTGTGGGTGATGGTTCCGCGCGAACCCGTAATTGTTACATCTCGGACGTCCCCGTTGCCCTGAACCGCGGCAACACAAGAGACTCCACTGATCGTAAGGGCTGCGCCGGAATAATCATGATTTCGGCTCAATTGCACAAGCGCCTCTTCAGCGCACCCCTCGGTCGAAATAAGCACATTCTCCGACTGAGAAAGGGTGAAGGCATTGGCTCGGGATGAAATGCCGGTGAGCACCAGGGAAAGGGCCGCCATCACCAGAGCAAACCCCATCACCAGGGCAGACAGAATTCCGATCGCGCCGCGTTTATTTGAAACAATTTTTGTCATTTAATGTTCAGGGGGGGTTTTTAGGCGTACAGACGCAAAATATTGCGTCTGTACGGTGAATTTAATTATGGTTTTTCAGTTCTAAGGGCAATGGTGGCAGTTGTATCTAAGGTGGAATCGTAAAGGGTGTCGGAACCTGGGTTGACGCTCGCAAGGGACAATCGAATCTGGAGCGCAGTGGGATCTCCTCCTCCTACGTCGGCGACCTCGAAACGAGTGATGTTCACGTGGTCCGAGGTGATGTCCTCGGCAGGCTGGTTGGGCAAGGCGAGCCTCAGCTTTTGGATTCTAAGAGGGGTTCCGCCGACCTCAATAGGTTTTTGGTAAGTTTCGAATAACGCTGTGCCATCAGGTTTGGCTAACGAGAGCACGCTTAAATTTTGACCAAGCTGGGAACCAGGTGAATCCAAACCGTCGGCATTGCGGATTTGGCTCTTCAAAAGCTCTAGGGCCTGGGATGCGTTTTCCTTCCCCTCGCGCCCGATATCGGATCGGATCCGCGCCTGCTGCATCTGCCAAAAAAATCCCAAGGCAAAACTCATAAACAATGAAAAAATGGCGATATAGAGGGTCATCTCAACCAACGTGAGTCCTGCTTTGCGCCGATGATTGGTTAGGGGTTTGATCATTGAATTTTTAAACTGAAAAACTGCAAATTTTTTAAATAAACCTACTAATTTTTAATTTTATAAACATGTTTTGAAATTAAGATTTAAGATTTATTTTACAGTTTATAAAATTTTCAGTTTTACAATTTTTTTAAGGAATTGGCACGGGGGGTATTGGGATAGGCCATGCCCCTGGATTTTTATGATTCGTGAGCAGGCTTTCTGCAACAATGGTGCGAAGGCTGGAATAGGGCGGTTGCCAAGAAAGGCTGAGCGTGACTTTTTTTGTATCCGGGTCGTTGGCGCCACCAACATCCACCAAGTTGCCTTGGGTATCGCGCTCGGAAGTTGCAAGCGTCACAACGCGGGTGATCCCGTCCTCGATATCGGAATTACCAGTCATAACCCATTGCCCGCCCACAAGGCTTAGTCCATGATCGCCCTCAAGCAGCTCGGCCCAATCACGGTTGCGGATGGATCGGACCGCCTCCCAAGATTCGGTGAGCATCGTGCTAGCCTGAAACGCTTGCCGGTCGCCCAAGCTCGAAAGATGGCTGCTGATGATGGGCACAGCCACACCCGCGGCGATGGTGGCAAAAATCGCAATGGCGACCATGAGTTCCATGAGCGTAAAACCTCGGGATCCGTAGTTTTTGAGGAACCAAATCATCATTTTAAATTAAGATGCCAGAGGCGTGAAGTCTGTCAGGCCCAGCGGATTGATGGTCACTGTAAACGCTTGGTCTTGGTGGACAAGGCTGAAAAGGCCGTCGTTGGTTGTCATTCCGCTTCGTTTCGAAAAGACAACCGCATTCCCGCCTCCATTTAGGAGCAAAGGCCCAAATTCAGTGCTCGAATGGAGGTCAGTGACTTGGTCAAAAACAGGTTCACGATCGGCATATCCGGCTCCTTTGAACAAAGTCGCGCGCTCAGGCTTTGAGGCGGTGTCGAAATAGACGCCCCAGCTGGAATCCTGCTCTGAGGCCACGGCGCGCACGTGGGCCTCACGGAGAGTTTGCACAATGTTATCGCCATCGGTACTCAAAGCCTGATTGGTCAAAAAATTCCCAAGGGCGACCGTCACGGTTCCGAACAAAACGGAAAAAATGGCGATCACAATAGCCATCTCCACGAAAGTGAACCCATGATTACAGCGGTTCCGATGATTGGGGTGATTGCACAAACTCATTAAAATAAGTTATTACCTCTCCGAGGTCGGATAATGGGTTTTGGGCTTACCGACTAGGGGATGGACAACGGTCGGATGGGGATCCTCTTTGATATAGGTCCGAACAACGCGCCGTAAATCGTCGATATCCATTTTGTGTTTAACAA
The DNA here is from genome assembly GCA_003154375.1 of Candidatus Peregrinibacteria bacterium. GTDB lineage: Bacteria > Patescibacteriota > Gracilibacteria > UM-FILTER-43-11 > UM-FILTER-43-11 > FEN-1329. Next base: position 9,041 of record PMDG01000052.1, on the reverse strand, counting down.
AATAATCCTTGGCGCCCAACGCCAACGCTTCGTCTTTGGATTCAGGCCTGTCAAAATTGGAGAACATGATGGCAGGCGGCGGATCCTTCAGAGTGCTGATTTCCCTCAACACGTCAAAACCGTTCTTGAGTGGCATATTCACATCGAGCAAAGCCAAATTATACTTTTTTTTATGAAGAAGGTCTATGGCTTCCTGTCCGTTCCTCGCCATATCGACTTCAAGCATTTCATCCTCCATGAATTGCTTCAGGATCTTGATGAGGAAGGGGTCGTCTTCCGCAATAAGGATGCGTGGTCTGATGGGGATTCTGTTTGAAAGGGTGGACATATTTTTGGGGAAAATTAGACGGACAATGGCCTAAGGAAATTTTTAAAGTATTTAAGTCTTCAGGTTTTGGGTTACGTACTGTAGCACCGTAGGTCTGTAGCGCTGAAGCACTTGGGGCTTTATCGAATACTGCCCGTGAGTTTGTAAATCGGGCCGAGAATCGCAAGCGCCACGAAAAGCACAAGTCCGCCCACGATCAGAAGAAGGGCAGGCTCCAAGGTGACCGAGATATTCTTCATCGTCTCATCTACCTCGTCGTTGTAATAATCGGAAACGTTTTCACACACATCGGCTAGGCTTCCTGTGATTTCGCCCAAGGAAATAAGTTTGACGAAAATTCCTTCGAAAAGATCCGGGTTCTGTTCCAAAACATAAGAAAGGGTCCGACCTTTTTCCAAAGAATGGATCATGGAGCGGATCGCATTCTGATAATAGTAATTTTCGATCACGTCGACCATGATCTGGAGGCTGGTATCGATGGGGACCCCGCTTCGCATCAAAGAGCCCAAACTATCCCCGAAGCGGGCTAGGATAAGCTTTTTGTTTAAGGGGCCGAAAAACGGGAAGTAAAGGGCAAGCCAATGGGTATAGGGCTTGGCTATTTTCTGCCGGGAAAGCCAAAAAAGGTAAACAACGATGCCGATGAAAGCAAAGAAAATCGTAGCCCCATGGTCTTTGAAAACCTGGGCAAACCACATCAAAATCTTTGTGGAAATGGGCAACTCCACATTCAGGCTTGTGAACAGGGGCAGCAAGGTTGGCAAAACGAAAATGGAAATGGAAAGTCCGAGAAAGGTCACCGCAAACAGCACAAACGTCGGATAGATCATGGCAGACCTAAGCTTTTGGCGAAATCGCTGCTCCTTCTCAACAATGGTCAGCAGGCGTTTCAAGTTATCGGCCAAGGTGCCGGAGAATTCGCCGGTCTTGATCAGGCTCAGGAAAAGGGGGGAGAAATATTTTTTATGCTTCTCAAAAGCCTCGTAAAGATAAGAGCCTCCCGCCACGGACTTCTGTACATCGCTCAAAATCTGCCCGAGACGCCCATGGGCCTGAAAAGAAGCGATTTCCAAGGCTTGGGTCACATCATAGCCCGCATGAATAGCGGCATATAATTGCCGAATCAGGAGCAAAAGCTCCCGAGTGGAAACGCCGCCGATGATGATCTCCATGCTTTTCATACGAATCGGGGTTTTAACTCTTCCCCGCCTAAGTTAGGCGGGGCGCAGGGGCGGTATGCTGGATGGAACAGTGACGTAACTTCTTTCTATCCAGCATACCGCCTCTGCCTACGGCCACTCCTCCTAACTTAGGAGGAGACTGGCTCGAGATAGTGGGACCTCATTAGAAATTTATTGATTTATAACACGTAACACTTCTTCCAGCGTCGTCACTCCCTGTATCACTTTTTTGAGTCCGTCCTCAAAAAGCGGAGCCATGCCATTCTGAACCGCAGCCGCCTCGATCTCGGATTCCGGACGACTATGCAGGATCAGCTCGCGGATATTGTCTTTGAGCTTTAGGGTTTCTGCGATAACGGTTCGTCCACGGTAACCGCTCCCCCCGCACAAGTCGCATCCGGCACCTTTGTACAGACGGGCCTTGTCACCTTTCTTTTTGCAAAAATATTTCTTGAAAAGGGCAGTCTGGGATTCGCTCAAGCCTATACGCTTCTGGATATCCTCCAACTCCTTGGCCCCCAAGGTGTAGCTGGACATGCATCCGTTGCAAATCTTCCGAGCCAAACGCTGCGCCACGATCAGGTTCACCGTGGTAACCACCAAGTAGGGATCCACGCCCATTTGAAGGAGGCGTAGCGGAGCCAAGCTGGCGTTATTGGTGTGAAGGGTTGAAAGCACAAGATGCCCGGTGAGCGCGGCGTTCACGGCGATTTTGCCCGTGTCGAAATCGCGGATTTCGCCGATCATCAAAACGTCAGGGTCTTGGCGCATGAGGGATTTGAGCCCCTCTGCATAAGTGATGTTGGTGAGCGGATTCACCTGGATCTGGACGATCCCAGGCAACCCGTATTCGATCGGATCTTCGATAGTCGAAAGATTGATTCCCTCGCCATTCAAAGCCTTCAAAAGGGCATAAAGCGTGGTTGTCTTGCCACTGCCAGTGGGTCCAGTGATCAGGATCATCCCATTGCTTTTGGCGATGCCTTTTTCAAGGATATCTTGGTCGCCAGCCTGGTAGCCCAAATCGGCCAAGGTCCATTCCTGCATTTCCGACGTGAGCAGACGAAGTACCACTTTTTCACCATGGTACGTGGGCATGATCGAGACGCGGAAGTTGATCGTGGTCTTCTCATAGGCCATCTTGAACCGACCATCCTGAGAGGCGCTGTGGGTGTCGATTCTCAAATGCGCCAGCACCTTGATGTGGTTCACGACCGTCTCCATGGCTCCTTTGGGAAGTGTGGCAATAATATGCAATACGCCATCCACGCGGAATCGGATACGGACTTCATTTTCGAAAGGTTCGATGTGCACATCGGAAGCGCCACGCTGGAAAGCGAAAAGAACCAGGGAATCGAACATCTGGGCCAATTGGTCCAGGGGTAAAGCGCGCCCAGGGGTAATGAAATCCTTGAGCTGAGTCTCGAACTCGGATGGGTAAAGCTTGGCCGCCTGCTCCACTTGCGAAAGGGTAGTGTAATGGACATCGATCTTCTTGCCGATCTTCTTGGCAAGCAAGTCGATCGAATATTTATCGTTGGGGTTCGCCATGGCGACCTTCAGGACGTCTTTGGTCTCCTCATAGGCGACCACCCCGCTCCTTAGGCTCACCTCTTTGGGAATAAGCAAAAGAGTGGCAGCGGGAATATTGACACCACGGAATGAGACAAAGGGCTTATTAAAAAATGCGGCCAAAGACTGTCCGATTTCCAACTCGGTCATGAATTTGTTTTTCAAAAGGAAATCGACTAAATCAAAATTTTGGTCGCTGGAAGAGTCGCGAATTTTTTTCTCCTTATCGGCGGACAGCAGATCCAAATGGACAAGGTAATTGAGGATCTTGGTATTCGTCTCATCGCCAAAACCCGTATGCGGCCGAAGGATATTGTGGATCGTCCAATCCTCATCGACGGGATTGGGCTGGATGCCTGATTGAATCTCGGCCGATACCATGGGAATCTCGGAAAGACTGTGTGTTTGGAGTGGGTTGCCCAATTCCGTGACAGCGGGCACCTTTAGCTCTGGAGTCTTGAGTTTGGTGCTGGGAGGTTGTTCGGTCGACTGCAAGGGTGCCTCGAAAATGCTGTGCCTCTCGAATGGATTCGGTTGTTTGGATTTTGCCACAGAATTTTGTTCTGAAATCTTGGGGATTAGAGGCTCATCCTGCTGAACAGGCGGAATCTCTGCCAACGAGTGTTTGGTGAATGTATTTTTGTTGGTCTTTTTCGCCATACGATTCTCTCTTAAATAATTCTATATATTATAGCATTTTTTCACTCTAAAAACAAGAGTCAAATACTGACAAAAGGGTGGGCTACCTATCCCGAGCCAGTCTCTTCCCAAGCCTGCCTTGAGTTTGCCGAATGGGTTAGGGGGAGCCCCTTGTCAACCGTCGTGAGCCAGTCTCCTCCTAAGTTAGGAGGAGTGGCCGTAGGCCGAGGCGGTATGCTGGACAGGGCAGAGGTGACGTTACCGTCATGTCCAGCATACCGCCCCTGCGCCCCGCCTAACTTAGGCGGGGACGAGTGACGGGATTCCCTCAACCTCATGAAATAGATCATGATTCTCCTTTCAGCTCTTTCGCCTTGTGTCTAATGGTCTCCAAAACACCTCCAATATTTTCAAAAACTTGGGAATTCAAAAAACGAAGAAAATTGATCCCCTTTCTTTCGATAAAATCCTGGCGCCTTCGGTCATAATCTTCAACTTCGCGGCCAAAATGGGAATCTCCATCCAGTTCTATTGCCAAGCTCAATTCCGCACAAAAAAAATCGACAACAAATGGGCCAATCCCATATTGCCTGCGAAATTTAAGACCACACAAAGACCTAAGCTTCAAATGCTGCCAAAGATCCAATTCTGCTGGCGGCATGTTGCCCCTAAGTTGTTTTCGTCTCTCCTTGTGCTTGAAAGAATTAAAAATATGGGTCGTTTTCATTGGAATGCAAAAAATGAACGATATTATACCACACCCCCTAAGCCATGAGACCCATCAACGAGCGAGTCTCCTCCTAAGTTAGGAGGAGTNNTCCAGCATACCGCCCCTGCGCCCCGCCTAACTTAGGCGGGGATGGGTGACATCACGCGCATATTCATCACTGACAAGCCCACGCCAAAAAACGCCCTCTGGAAAATAAGGCTAGGCTGGCCTATTGGATCAAGATGTGCGGCTCGAGGTTCTCAAGCCCCAAACCCCATCCGTTGGTCCAATCGCAAGAGCCGGATCCAGCCGTTACGATCCCATGGTCTACGGTCGGGTAAGTATGGGTTGCGGCGGACTGATCAGACCAAATCACGCGGGCTTTGGGCCGGTTGGCGAAAGAAAATTCGCCGTCCAAACCAAATAGGGCGGATCCGTTCGTGTCGTATAGCTTGCCCATGCTCGGAGTGGCGCCACAGGAGTTCGGAGGCGCCAAAAGAGTGCTGTCGCCCAAGGGCTGGGTTGTCACGCCTGAGCCAGATTTCACGGAACCGGTTACCATTGCCTTTAGGGTATAGGTTTGGCTCTCCCCCGCGGGGATGATCTCCTCGGTATTGAACGAGACGCCCACCAGCCCGCCTGTGAAAGAGTTATTGCTGTCGACGCCAATATTTCCCCTTTCGCTGAAAAGGTTGGCCAAAACCTCGCTCCGCTTCAAAAGGGAATCCACCCTGAAAAGTCTGAATTCGCTCAGTGTGGTGGAGGCTGGCTGGCTTACCGACACCTGGAAGGTCAAACCAGCCAAGCTGACCGGGCCGCTCTTTGAGGCTGTAACTGTGAGGCTGTAGAGGTCATTTAAGCCAATGGAAAGTGCCGTGCTTAAGTCGGTGACGCTGGCGAACGTCGGAGCCGATTTTCGGATCATTAAAGGCTCAACGGATTCTGCGTTGACCCATTGAGGGTTGGCGTGAGCCTTCGAAATGGCACCAACCGCATCGAAAATCGTGACATTTGGCGCACTACCGGGATCCTGGATACCCAGACGGATAGTTTGGCCGTAAAGGGAAGGGCCAGCCGGCAGCTGTGGCAAAAGGGTGACGTAAATATCCAAGGTGGCAGGCGCGTTACTACGCACATTGCAGTTGAAATTGGAGAGAACGAGGGCGCCCTTGTCGAGAGGGCCAGTCGCCCGCACCATCCCGCTTTTCGCGCTTGAGCATTCAACCGTCACCTCTTTGACCGCGGGTGCGTTCTCTTTAGCGTCAAAGGCTCCTGACAGGTCATTAATGATCGTTAACGTGTTCAAGGTAAATCGTTCTTGCTGAGCGGTCAAAAGGTAACTCACTATCTTTTGCCTGCTGATTCCAGGCGCCAAGACCCTTACAGAATCCGATGTCGGCTTCACCACCGAAATAGACCATGCTCCAGAGGAAACGGCTGCTGGTTGCGGTGGGGCTGTAACCTCGTTTTTGCATTGGTCGGAGCAACCGTCATTGAATGGCGACAAACAAAGCCCGGTCCCGATTCCTTTGCACTCTTCATCGGTCGCGCAGACCGTCTGGTCTGCGCAATGTTTGCCAAAATCGCATTCTTCGCCGTTCAAAGGGTCCACTTTGGCATCTCCGCAAAAGTTGTTGATACCAGGAGCAAGCGTTTTGCAATCCGTGCAGACTTTGCAGGGCTTGATTTGGCCATAGGGACAATTTTCCCCCAATTTATCCGGTTCGCATACTTCCCCGATTTTCTTGTCGACAATGCCATCACCGCAAGTTGAAACACCTGCAGGGTTCGGGTTCTGCGTAGAAGTAGTTGGGGTGCTGGCGGACGCGGAGGGTTTAAGCGTAGATTTGGATTGAATTGGAATGGTGACCGGCCCCTTGATGCACTTGGAAGAACACCCGTCGCCGTTGGTCAGGTTTCCGTCGTCGCATTGTTCGAATCCGGCAATAATTCCATCCCCGCACGTGGTCTGGCAGGTGGAAGAGCACCCGTCGCCCGGCGTACCGTTTCTGGGACCCTCGTCGCATAACTCCGACCCTGCCCGAATCCCATCGCCGCACGTGGTCTGGCAGGTGGAAGAGCACCCGTCGCCGTTGATCAGGTTTCCATCGTCGCATTGCTCCTTTCCTTCAATCTTGTTGTTGCCGCAAACGGAAAGCAGATTCTCCATCATGGCAGGCACGTAAAAAATCAGGATTCCGACGAAAAAAACAGCTCCCAGAATCAACAGGATTTTTCGTTTTCGGTGAACAAGATAGAATTTTAGATTTTCAAACATGGCGTTTGTTTAATCTAAATATAATACCATAATATTTGAATTAATGCAAGAATTAACCTTATTTAAATCTAAAAAAAACCTGAGCTAGGGGTTTACGTCTGTCGTTGAGCGAGTCTCCCATTAAGTTAGGGGTAGCACCTGGCACCTCCGTACAGTCTCCCCCAAAGTTAGGGGGAGTCCCCGCAGGGGAAGGGGTATGTTGAATAGCACAGTGACGTCACCTCTGCGTTATTCAACATACCGCCCCTGCGCCCCGCCTAACTTAGGCGGGGAAGAGTAATGTCACATCATTCTTCTATTAGACATACTTCTTCACCGCCGCCGCCACTTCGCCAACGGAAATGTCGGATTTCACGTAATACCCTTTGGCACCCAAAGCCTTCACCCTTTGTTTGTCTTCCTCCTGGGAAAGATTGCTGAAAACAAGGATGGGGGTCTTGATCTTCATCTTCTTGGCTTCTTCCAAAACCTCAAAACCGGTCTTTCCAGGCATAATCAGATCCAAAAGAACAAGGGAGTATTTCCCGGTCTGCAATTTTTTGATGGCCTCTTCCCCATCATGGGCGCGATCCACTGTTAGGCCCTCATCTTCCAAAAGAGTTCCCATTACTTTGATGAGGAATGGATCGTCCTCGGCGATCAAGATCATTTTTGATTTAGCAACCATTGTATTAAAGCATTAGATTATAGCTTGGCTTTCAGCTTTGTCCTTTAACATTGTAGCACTGTTGCACTGTTGCACTGTTGCATTTAAAAAATCAGCTTATCTCATGGGGAATGAGTTCTTTTCCCCCTTCTATCTTTCCAAAACCGCGCAAAGGCAGGCTAATCGTGAACGTTGAACCTTTGCCAGCCGAGGATTGGCAGGTGATTTGGCCATGGCAAACATCCAGGATTTTTTTGAGGATATAAAGACCTAGGCCGGACCCCTTGGTATCGATGCGTGACGCATCCTCGGCACGGAAAAATTTGGTGAAAAGTTTTTTCTGGTCCGCATTTGAAATCCCGATTCCATGATCTCTGATGCTGATTTCCAAGTTATTTTTGGAAATCCGCGCTGATAGGATGACCGATTTCCCGTTAGGGGAATATTTGACGGCATTCGAAAGCAAATTGATAAGCACCTGTCGGATAAGATTTGCATCCAACATCGCAGTCATGCCGTGGAGTGGCCGTCTGAAAACGATTTTCAGGCCCTTTTCGCGGTTTTCCATTTCGATTTCTTTGACTATAGTATCCAAAAAACGAGCCACTTCGGTTTTGTGGGGAACAAATCCAATGACCCCCGCTTCAAGGCGTGAAATGTTCAGGAGGTCGCTGACCAATTTGATCATGCGCTCGTTGGACTTCAGGGCATCCTGAAGAAAATCGGTTTGCCATGGATTGAGATTGCCTCGCTTCAGGACCATCTGGATGAGCCATTTGGTGCCCGTAAGCGGAGTACGGAGCTGATGCGAGGCCAGAGCGACAAGCTCGTTCTTGGCACGATCCACCGCGGCCTCGGCGGACACATCGCGGAATGACCAAAGGCGTCCATAATGTCTCCCGTTTTCGCCCACCAAAGGCGAAGTGTTGCGGTCAAAGACTCGACCGTCCTTGAATTTAATGAGGGCTCTGCCTTTTTCGTCTTTATGCAAATAAAGACGTTTCACTTCATTGGCAAATTCATCGGGATCCTGCATTTGGTTCGAAACGAAATCAAGCATTTTTTTGTCATCCTTGGTGCGAAGCAGAGACTCGGGAATATTCCACATCTCCGCATAGCGCGGGCTTGTGGAAAGCACCTTTCCCTGAGGATCGACAATCAATGTTCCGTCGATGGAATTTTCCAATTCCATGTTCAGGAAGGCGTTTTTATAGGCCAGCTCCGAAGTCCTATCCTCCACACGCTTTTCCAGTTCCTGATGCGATTTTTTCAATTCGTTTTCCGCCTTGATGCGCTCCGTCATGTCTCGGATGTTGCATTGGATGACTTTCTTGTCGCCCACGCCGAAAACGTTGCTGATGAATTCGACGCTGATCTTGCGACCATCGGCGGTCTCCATCGGCAGATTCTCGTAGCGCACGAATCGCTTCCGTTTCAGCCTGAGGAAGTTGGCCTTGCTCTGGGCGATGTCCCTGAAGGCGCCCAGCTCCCAAAGCTGCTTGCCCACGAACCATTTTTTCGGAAAGCCCAATAGGTCGATCATGAAGGGGTTCACGTCGATCACCTTTCCCGTGTCGTAGTCCAAAATCAGGTTGCCATCCCGTCCTGCCTCGAAAAGGCGGCGGAAACGCAATTCCGAGGCCTTCATCTCCTCGTCGTTCTTCCTGCGCTCGGTGATGTCGCGCTCG
>PMDG01000001.1 GCA_003154375.1 Candidatus Peregrinibacteria bacterium | reverse complement strand
ACGATGACACCTATGCTAAAAATGGAGACTCGAAATTCACCTACGATGGGAGCCCTGCCAAATATGTCATCACCATCGACCCCTCAAAGGATTTCCTTCCGGACGCCCCTGTCCGTGTGAAAATCAACGTCCAGGATCTGGACGGAAATGTGATGAGGGAAAGGGTTTACAGCTTCAATGAGCTCATCCCAGTGGGGTCATGCGGGGTTTGCAAACCTGTGGCATGCACCCCAAACGCGGAAACATTGAGGCCCGCGGCGCCGACCTTAATTGGCATAACGAGCTGGTGGCCATGGTGGTTCGTGCTCCTATGCAGCCTGATTCTCAATCTGAAATTGTGGCTGAATCGACAGCGATCCGCGACCCAAAAGGTGTCGCCCCTATCCCCTTCTGACAAGAGGCCGGTCGTCCAATCGAAAAACGGGTTCAATACGCGCATCATTGATCCAACTCCATTGCCAAAAAAACGGAAAACCGCGAAACGATCCCAAAAATAAGGCATAAAAACCTTAACGCCCGGTGGGCAAGATAACCTTTCTTGCCCACCGGTTTTTTGTTTGAAAAAAGGGGAGGGTAACGTCATTCCATCGAAATCTGTCAATTTGGATTCACCCCCCATCGCGTTCAGCGTGCTTTCAAGGGCAGAAATTAACCACCATAATTTATGGTTTTAGCAAGGCCTTGGGTATTGGTTTTTGAGAGTAAATATGCTATAATACTAAGATAACTTTTTTGATGGGAAACAAAACCAAAAAGCCATTGGCACGCCTTCTCCTGAGTTTTTTCACTCTTGGGATCGCATTTCTGAATACAACTTCTGGTGTGCTCGCGGCGGTCACGACCCCAACGACCATCAACTACCAGGGCCGTCTTTTGAACGCCACAAATGTTCCTCTGACTGGAAACTACACCTTCCGTTTCAGCATTTGGAACACCTCGGACTGGGTCGCAGGCGACACCACGGGTGGCGGTGCCATCAACGTGGGTTCGGCCGGATACGCCGGTTGGCAAGAGACGCATGCGGTGACCATTGGTGCCACAGACTACGGATTGTTCAACATGAACTTGGGTGATACGACCCCGTTCCCGAGTTTCAATGCCGCCACCCACAAGAATTTGCAGGTTGAAGTGAAGGTGACTGGCGCCTTGGATACCACCTACGAAATCCTGGATCCCCAAGGCACTTTGGCGGATGCGATCGATCGCAAGCCCATTGAAAACCAAGCCTTCGCCCAAAACGCGGATACCATCGACAACATTGATGCGCCCTCGATCTTGCGCAGCGATACCAGCGACAACTACACATCGGGAACCCTGACCTTCGACGCCGGCACCACGCTGACCTCGAACGGCTCTGTGAATCTTTCCGGTGCGACTGGAAACCGATTGCGCGAAAGCTCCAGCCCAAACACGCTTGCGGCCTGCGCAACGTTGAACGAGGTGATCGTGGACACGACCGCCAAAGACATCAAGATTTGCACCACCACCGGAGTCGCGGGCGTGGCGGTTTGGACCTCTCCTTCCCAATCCGTTCCCTCAGGCCTAGTCAATCCTGGAACCTGTGCCGTGGGCCAGCTGTTTTTGAACACCACTTCCGGCACGCTTCAGGCCTGCACGGCGCTCAACACGTGGAACACCGCAGGCCCCCAGGACTTCGAATCGATCTTTGCCAAGGATGCCGACAAAACGCTGACCACGGGCAACCAGACCTTCACCGTAAATGCTGGAACGAGCAGCGTGGCTTTGAATGGCCAAAGTGGAGTGAACTTGAACACAGCTGTGAACGGACCTGTGGGCATTGGCAACGGCACCAGCACGGTGGGAATCGCCTCCTCCAGCTGGAATATCAGCACAGCGGGCGTGGCCTCCGGACTTACTGGAATAACCTCGACGGGTACCGTCAATTTGTCCGGAACCAACGGTTTGCGGATCCGGGAAGTCAACAATCCGAATGTGAATGGGGCTTGCGCATCAATCAATGAGTTGGTCATGAACACAGCCAACGGTCAGCTCATGCGATGCACTGGCGTTGGGGCCGCGGGCGTGGCCACCTGGACCAATGTGGATACCACCGGTGGAACCGTGGATTTTGAAGGCACCTATGCGAACGATGCCGATAAGGTCCTGACCACTTCCAACGGCAACTTCGGAATCGCGGCCGGCTCTGGAGCAATCACCGACAGCGCCACAGGTGGCATCAATTTGAACAACAATATAAATGGTCCCACCAACATCGGTACGGGAACCTCAACAGGAACCGTCAGCCTGGGCGGAGGATTCAACAACGTTGCCATCAACTCCAGCACCTGGGACATCAATGCCGCGGGCGTAGCCTCCGGTTTCACCGGATTGACCTCGACCGGCACGGTGAACCTATCGGGCACAAGCGCATTCCGCATCCGCGAAAGCGCAAACCCGAATGCGTTGGCAGCTTGCGCCAACTTGGGTGAATTGATCATGAACACCGGCACCAACACGCTCATGTACTGCACAGTCGTTGGGGGCGCGGGCGCGGCCACTTGGTCCAATGTGGACACGGCGGGCGGTGGATCCCAGGATTTTGAGGGCGTATACGCCACCGATGCGAACAAGACTTTGACCACGGGCAACGGGCCTTTCACCATCGCAGCCGGATCCGGCGCGGTGAATGTGAACAGCACCAATGCTAACGGAGTAAGCCTCAACAACAATATCAA
>PMDG01000031.1 GCA_003154375.1 Candidatus Peregrinibacteria bacterium | reverse complement strand
GCGCCTCCTGGCTCATGAACTCCTTCTGCTCCTTGGTGTAAGCCTCCAGAATATTGAGGCCCATGGGTCGTTCAAGGTCGCCGGGGTCAAAGAAAATCACGTCATCGGCGCGTTTTCGGGGAATGTGGGCCAAAATCTTCTCCGCAAAGTCGCCATGCGGATCGATCAGGCAGGCACCCTCGCCCGCCTGCACGTCCTGCTTGAGCATATTAAATAGCTCGACGGTCTTACCCGAGCCTGATTTTCCAATGAGGTAGAAGTGGCGACGGCGGTCATCGCGCTTGATCCGCACCTCGGTCTTTACGCCACGGAAATTGTTGATGCCCAAGAGGAGCCCTTCCATGGGCATATTGCTGGGGGCCGGGGCGATCTTGAAATCCTGCCATTTGATGACAGGCGCCTTGTTATATTTGATGTTCGGAAAATGGAAAATCGAGGCAACCTCCTCAGAGCAAAGAAGGGTCATCTGAGGGTACAAAAGNNGCGATCCAGTCCCGCTTGATATCCCTGAGCACAAAGCCTTTGAGCAAGCCCTTCAGGCTGAAATGCTTGGTCCGAGTGAAGGCGTTCATGTTCGGGGCATTGTACTGAACAAAGGCATTCGTGAGCTCCTTGGCGATCTGGTTGGCCCTAAACTGGCTTTTGGCCGAGGATACGATGCGGATCACGGTCTCGNNGAGACGATACGGATGATCGTCCCGAAGCCGACCTTGATGTTTTTGGTTTCCATCAGCTTGATCTGCTCGTCCATGAGCGGGGTGGTGCGCTGGGTGGCTTTGTCCTCCGCGCCCCCCTCGTTGAACTTCTCATGTTCAGCCCCTTGGATGAGGATTCTAATCAAAGTGCCGATCCAAGAAAACACATTGAGGGCGTGTAGGATCCCCTTCTTCTTTTTCTTGCCCTGAAAGAGTTCACCGGCCTTCTCTCGGCCTTTGTCCTGCCAACCGTTCGGCATGGGCCGTAGCATCACCTGCAAGGCTACCCCCTCGTCCCGCTCGATTTTCGACATGGAGTTGGCGAGGTTGTTGAAAGGATCCGATCCGAGGTAGTGGTAAGTGCGAATGGGGTACATGTAGGGCTTGGCCAGACGCACATAGGTGCCGGCGCTGTGGTAGCCCTCGCGGAAAATGCTGAAATCATCCACCTGCTCGATGAAGATATCGGAATACTGGGCCGTCACCTGCTTTTCCACCAGGGACTGGAGATGCCGTGGCACCACCATGAAGAATCGCATCAGGCCGTTAAGCACCACATACTCGCAGGAAAAAAAGTCCTGACCCGTGATCTTGTTCACAAAATCGGAGCTGTAGATGGAATGGAGGGATTCATAAAGAAGCGTCATCACATCCAGCGTGTCCTTGAAGGTTTTGCCAGTGGAAAACTGCTCGCTGTCGCGTTCGCGATCCTCTTTCGAATCCTTGATCGGAACCGAAATCTGCAAAAAAACCATGTTGAGGGACCGTTCCAGGTTCTTACGGGCCCGAATACGCCAAATAAGCACGGCAATGATGAGGATCCACAGGGCGATGATGGCAACGATTTGCAGGAACCGCATTGATTTTTGATTTTTACAGACAAAACTTTACCGCAAAAATAGTGCCTTGGCAAACCCGAAAACCTCAAAAAAGGCGCGATTATGGAATCGCGCCTTCAAATCTCATATCTCAGACCTAAAATCTCAAATATCGAGTTCCTCCTCAAGATTGACTTCTTTCTTAGCCTTGCGGGGTTTCTTCTCCGAAGCCACAGGTGCATCCTCGTGGGGCTTTTCGACTTCATCGAATTTGGGCAAGACGGCCTCGATGGCGCCCCAATCGGACTCTTCGCCCATGGGGATGATCAGGGTGATCTCGTCGCCTACTTCAGCACGGAAGTAAGTAACAGAAGCCAAAAGCACATTGTAGGCCTTGCCGTTGCCTAAAACCTGATAATGGCCCTCGTTGTACACGAGGGGGCCGACCACGGTCTTGCGCTCCACGGGGCCGATTTGCTTGTACAGGAAGCGGCCTTCCTCGGTGACGGTTAATTTGAGCACATCCCCGGGAATCAGTTTGGATTTGCTTGCATAGTTGGCGGGGACGGGGAAGCTATTCCCTTTTTTGTCGACCATACCCTGGCCATTGAACACGCCCTCGATCACTTTGCCAGTGCCGGAAGAAGTGGGGACGGGTGCGGTCATGGTGGCTGCCTTTTCCCTGTAAACGGAAACCCCGACCTTGTCGCCTTCATTGAGGCCCATGGCATCGGACATGAGTTGCTGGGCCACCTTCAAAGCGGACTCGGCATTGTCCAATAGCTCTTTGATGCGAACCAATTTCTTAACGTCGGTCATTTTTGTTTTTGTTATGAGAGTAAGTTTTTTTGTTTTTATTTTGGCCTTTAACTGTCAGGGATTTGCGGGAACTGCGAGATGAGCGGGATTTGCGGGACTTGTGACTTGTAATTTGTCAGTCGTCAGTAGTCAGACGTCAATTGTCAAATGTCACATGTCAATTGTCACAATCGAGCAGAAGTCACCTCCAATTCGCTCTTAGTGAATGCCGCCTCCATCGCCTTTCGGGTGAGAAGCCCACGTTGGGCCCCAAAAAAGCTGATCACACCATTCGCATTAAGTGTACCATATCGGAGGGAATCTTTCAAGCTGAGACCAAGGACCTGTGCGCTCGTAAAACCGCTGGCGAAGCCGTCGCCGGCCCCCAAGGTATCCACAATTTTGTGAGTGACCACAGGGCAGAAATAGACGCTTTTCCGGTCGCACGCCTGGGAACCGTTCTTTCCATCGGTGACCACCACGTTTTTCACGCCAGTCCTGAGGAATTGGCAAAACACAGTGCCCAAATCGTCTGCATAAGGGGGCAAATGGGAATTCGGGACATAACAGTGGAATTTGGGATTCTCGTGCTTGATGCCCGCGGGAAGGAAAGGAGTTTTGGCAAAGCAAGTGGCCTCCTCTTTGTTCAGAAATAGGACCTCAACGTGGTCCAAAAGAGGCTTCCAGTGGTGAATCCCCTGTTTGCACTGCTCTTGGCCAGGATTCCAGGCCAATTTGATTTTGGGGTGTTTCTTGAGGAGTTTCACCAAGTCCCACGGGATTTGGCTGTCTTTGTCTGTCAGATGGTTCAAAAAAATCCAATCCGCGGTCGCCAGCGCCTCAAGGGGCAGATCCTTGGATTTGAAAAACTGGTTGGCGCCCGGATAGGCCAGCACGGTCCTCTCGCCTTCGAAAGAGCTGAGAATGGCTGAAAACGAGGTTTTGTCCTTTTGGGTACGGGACGCGAATTCCGCATCAACCCCGTTCTTGCGCAAATTCTCAAGAACACGATCGCCATACTCGGTGCCGACCATTCCCACAAAATAGGCCTCGAACCCCATGCGGGAAAAGGCCACCGAAGTATTTGTGGCGCCTCCGCCGAAGGTCTCGTGGACCTCATCGATCTTGATTTTCCCTCCGTATTCCAAGCCTAGCCACTCTTTGCTGCTATCCGGGGTGCGAAGGTTCATGATCGACTGGTCATGGGGCTTGATGAACATATCGAACGTCGCCCCTCCGATGCTGAATATTTTAGGTTTTTTCATTTATTTTTAGTGCTCAAATGTTTAAGTCCGTAAGTGCTCAAGTGGTGACGCTCTAAAATGATTATATCGATATCTCAATCGTCTTAAAAGTCCTAAAAATCTTAATTGTCGCAATAGTCCTATTTTAATTACACAACCTCATACGCATCCGGGATGTCATAACCTCGAAGCGAAAGGGAAAGAAGCCCTAGCGCCAGAGCCGAAAACGCGATCACGAGAAAGGTGATTTTGAGTCCGTAATGGTCGGCGATGATGCCTGTAAGGATCGGTCCAACGATACGACCGATGCGATCAACGAAATTGTAGATGCCCGTGATCTCCCCAAGTTTTGAGCGAGGGGTGAGACGGGTCAGGGCACCATTGTAGGCCGGGCGAATGATCGCCATGGATAGCGAAATGAGGGCCGCGAAAAAGAGGACCCACCATTGGCTGACCACAAAATGGAGCAAGACGAAGGACAGGGAGCCGATAAAGAGCCCAAACGCGATGATCTTCATCTTGCTGAAGGTGTCGGAGAGTTCCGAGAAAAAATAGCTGAAAATATAGGGAAGGTACATCACCACGCTAAGAAGGGCGATGGCCTTAAGGTCCAAATTGAGGCTTACGGCGAAAAGCGGGATGAAAATGTATGCGAACATGCGAATCACGCCGTCAAAAAAGGCCAAAGCCAGGAAAAAGGCAGTTTTGGGATTGAGGGCTTTGAAATCTCTGAAAAGGTCGACAAAATCCTGGCGGGTGTGGAAGTAGCTTCGGAGTCCGGCGATGAGGGATTTGAGACCTTCCTCATGGATTCGAGGCAAAATTAGGAAAGCCAAAAAAATGCTGGGCAGAATGAACAGGAACATCGAATTCAGGCCGTAATACACAATGGCAAAGGCCGCGATGAGCATCCCGAGGATCCACCCCAAATAGTCCATGGCCACGTAGAAACCAAAAGGGCCGGACTTCCCTCCCCCGTCCGCCTTGCGGATGTAGGCCTCGACGCCGACGACCACAAACGTCTGCGCAACACCGTTCAGGGCAAGGGCAAAGATGAGCAAAGGGAAATTAAGGAAATAGCCAGCGAGGACATAGCTGACAACCACCAAAAAATAAAGGACTTCGCCGTCCTGGATGAGCACGGTCTCACGGATCTTGTCCGTGATTCTCATGAGCGGGATGATCGCGAGAAGCGCGGTAATGGCGACAATCGAGGAAAGGGTGCCGATCAAGGCGTAATCAGTGGTGAACTGGTTCAAATAGAGCGAGAAAAAAGGGTCGGCGAATCCCCATCCGAAGGCTCGGAGAAAAATGACAAGCACCAAGAGTTTCACCCCAAGGGGGATGTCTTTGTAATCCTTGACGAGATGAAACCAGGCGCGTTTGAACATAATTCAAATAGTCTCAAGTCTCATGTGCGAGTCTCAAGGGGGTGAAATTTCAAACAACCCTTGAGACTTGTGACTCGCGCTTGAGACTTATTAGTTATTGAGAATCCTTCGTTTGTGGTGATACAGGAAATACGCGAAAACGACAGAGGCAAGCACCACCCAGATCGCCTCGGGTCCGGTTTGGCTGGTTGAGGGCACTTTGCCGAGATTGCCGGTTTGCTGGGCGGGCGCGGAGGGATAGGTCGTTTGGCCGATCGGCTGGGTGATCGTTCCTGTTCCGTATCCAAAATCGATCGGTAAGTTTGTAGGGGCGGCTGCATGGAAGCCTGCTCCGGAAGGGGTTGCGGAAACTTCTGAGGAAAGCGGCGAAATGACGTTGCCGCTTATGTCGAGTGCTGCCACCGCGAAAACGTATGGAAGGTTGTTGATAAGGTCGGTCACCGTAAGGTTTGTGGTGTTGTCGACCGTGGTGATCGAATCGGTGTACTGGCCTGAAACCGTGCCGATGAATATCTTGTAATGGAACGCCTGGACGCCGGTAAACGGGATCCAAGTGAGGTTGACGGCTCCGTCGTACGGGGTTGCCTGAATCGGAGGGGTCACGACCGGCACAGGTTCTGGCTCAACAGGCGCCGGAGCCACGGGAGTCGCGGCAATGGTAACGCTGGGATCGACACTAACAAGGCCTGCGCTATCCACGGCTTTGATGTTCACGAAAACCTGCGTGTCGTTGGCAAGGTCACGGAGTTCCCAAGTGACGTTGGCATCCGTGGTGTCGACGGTCTTGTCCAGCTGGGTCAGGCTTGTGCCGTAGGCAATGCGGTATTTCTGGATTGGATTTCCAGTGGGGATGGCCGGCGTCCATTTCAATTGGAGCACCTTGTCGCCCGGAGTGGCCTCAAGGCCTTCCACCTTGGGCGGATAGACCGGAGCAGGCTTGAGCACGACCACGGTTCCTTTGTTCAAAAGCTCGGCCTTGTTTCCAAGGGCATCCACAAGGATCACATCCACGGCATAGGTGCCATCGGCATCTGGGGCCGCAAAGGTTCCTTCGTATTGGCCAGGCTGGGAAGCGGATTCCTTGAGCGCAACGTCAGATCCTTGGATGCGGACCTTGGCGCTATCCAACTTGGGTTCGGAACCGACCGTGACCGAAAGTTGTTCGCCGGGGAGCACGGTTCCCTCGGGGGTCATCTCGAATGAATTGGCCACTGGCGCGATGGTATCGATAGTCACGGAAATCGGCGCACTGACTTCACCACTCTCGCTGTTCATCACGTAAAACGTGTGTGCTGCGCTTTCGAGATCCTTGGCATCAAAATTGAAAAAACCATCGCTATCGGTCGCGGTCTCACCGATTTTCGCATCATCCAAAAACACTTTCAGATTAATATTCGGTTTCCCTTGGCCGGAAAGGCTCACGGTGCTATTCGCAAGCTGGGACCCATCCGCCGGGGATTTAATGATCAAAGTTGGGGAGGTGGGACCTGGGACTGCTCCCTCTTTTGGAACGATCTCAATGGTTGTTTCGCCTTCGATCGCGAACTTTGCCTTGTCCATCACCTGAACGGTCTGCTTGCCGAGCTTGGTGAAGGCCAAGTAAAGGCTGAACGTGAACTTGCCCTGATCCGTGTCCTTGAAAGTGTACTCACCACCCTTTGGTAGGGCGTTCTCGTCATCGGGAGTGGAAATAAGGATCGTGCCCGTGTAGGCCTTGGCGTCAACGCCAGCCTGATCTTTGGCTATGACCGTGAAAGAAAGCTCTTGGCCGACCTTGGCCTGGGCAGGCAACCCTGTGATGTCGAAATGGGTGACCGGTCCAGCGAGGGGTTCCGAGTCTCCGCCGATATCAGCGTTTAAAAGTCCGCCGAGCAAGCTGGGCTTGGCGTCGATCGTGGGCTGGAAGAAGACGACCTCCTCGCGGCTGGCGAGGATCTGGTTCACGGTCGAGTCCATGGCCGTGAAGACCGATACACCGGGATCCGGAGAGGAGACTTTGAAATTCGCGCGTCCGTTCTGGTCGGTGACGCCATTCTGCAAATTGACGATGAGATCCTCGGATCGGCTGGAAATCAGTTTCACGGAATGGTTGGCGATGGGATTTCGATATTGGTCGTACAAAGTCACGACCACAAAAGTGGTGTCGCTACCGGCCCCCACCATCTGCTGGATGCTTTTCACGGTCGATTGGGTCGTGGAGACTTGGTCGGGATACACGGTGAAGGTGGTCTGAGGAGAAGACTGGGCGGAACCGGGATAAACGACCGCAGCCTTGTATTTGCCTGCCTGTTTGGTCTGGAATCCGAAAAAATCGGTCTTGGCCACCCCCTCCAAATCCGCCTGGGCGGGAATCTGGATCACTGTGCCATCCGGCTTCTCGACCACGAAACGGACATCCTGGTTCGGAGAGATCAGGGAAGTCCTGAGCGCGGACGGATACCCTGCCACGGTGTCGGTGGCGTAGGCCTGAACTGCCAAGGGCTCCAAGGCGAAGGCCACAGGGGCGATCGAGCTCTGGAAAAGAGCCATCAGGGCAACCAGGGAAATGAGGATTCGTTTCGAATTCACGGTTTTGTTATTATTTTTAAATCTTTATATTATAGCAGAATCAGAGGTAAAACGGAAGTCTCTAGGGTATGATTTCAACCCAAAATAATAAGCCGTCAATGGCATTTGAAAACACAAAAAAACAAAATTCTGGCTGATTCCTGAATTCTGAATCCTGATTCCTAATTCGACTTCCGCTCCAACATCAAGCATCGCGCATCCCCGCTCATGGTTTTGGTGTACTTGAGTTCATAGCCTGGGAACTGGGATTGGATGAGGCCGATCTGCCATTCATAAAGTTCCAAAAAGATGGCCTTGGGGCGCAACATTTCAATTTGATTCATCAGTCGCCGATATACGTCCATCCCATCGTTTCCGCCATACAACGAAATAGAGGGCTCAAACGTCAGCTCGGGCTTCACCTCCATCTTGTCCGGTAGGTACGGCAAATTGGCCGTCAAAATCACCTCATGACCCAAAAACTGATCCATATCGATTGAATCGAAAAGGTTGGAGCGAAACAATTCGATACGGTTTTGCAGATGATGCTTTTTGACATTGGAACTGGCCACCCTCAGGGCTGACCGCGAGACGTCGATTGCGACCGCGTGGATTTCAGGAACGTTTTTGAGGATCGAAATCGGAATGCACCCAGACCCCGTGCCGACATCAATCAAAAGCGGGCTGAATCCTGAGTCCTGATTCCTGAATCCCTGGATGTATTCGATCACACACTCCACCAACGTTTCCGTGTCTGGCCGTGGCACCAAAACCGAACGGTTAACCTTGAAATCAAACATGTAAAATTCTTTGTGTCCCACCAAATAGGCGACCGGAATCCCCTGCTTCCGCTTGTGGATCAAACGCTTAAATGACCACCAATAGATCGGAAAAAAGGAATAAGGGTCCAGAAGTTCCTTGTCATGGGTGAAAAGGAACGTGGTCGATTGTTTGAGAACATGGGCCAAAAGCAATTCCGCATCCACGCGAGGGCTGTCCGACGTGGGCGTCAGCTGTTCGTAACCCCAAAGGATGGCTTCCTTGATCGTCATGGCGCCATTATATACCGAAAAAAGATGACCGACCGATAGAAAGCCTATCCGTAGTCGATCCGAATTTAATTCAGGCCTTTTGACTTAAGCGTATTGAAATCGCGCCTCTGGCGCTGGACCATGGGCTGGTGGGAAACCCAAAGGCTGCTGAGAAGATCTTGTGAAAAAAACGAGCTGATTTGGGCTTCGGAAAACGGAAGACCCGAATCGGTGCCGAGTAATTTCCAACCCTCTTTGCTAAGGATGAAAACAAACTGGTAGCCGGATCCGACCTGATCTTCCACCCAAGACATAGCCTGGTCTGGATTGGCAGCGACATCCGTGGTGATTTCCTGAACTGTAAAGAAAGGCTTCCCATTCAAGGCATCGGCTTTGATTGCGATCATGGAGCCATGGGTGGTATTCCGATATTCGATGGCTGCGACCTCCGTTTCGTCTACGGTCTTTCGGACCCTTGAGCGGAAATCGGCCAAGGCGGACTGCTTGCTGACCTTGGCTCGTTTGATCAGATAATCCATAACGTGATCATATTTGAAGTCGCTCAGATTTGACTTCGAGACTCCATGAATCAGTTTAGCGATGAAATCATTTTCATCTCTGGATTCAAGTGCCATTTTCAAAATCTCTTCACGTTCGGCTAAAAGCTTTGACTTGGTTTCGCCTTGAATCCCAAGGTCATTGATTTCCATCTCTATAAGCTTTCGGTAATTAGGTTCGGATTTCTCGATCATTGGGGTTAGATCAATGAATTAAGCAATTTGCGGGTCTTTGGACCTGCAACGCCAGCGCCCGTCTGTTGGGTGTTTTGGATTATACCCTTTTTCAGCTGAAGCTGGATCAGGGCCTTTTCGGTCTTTTCGCCAAACGTGCCCGAATCCAATCCTTTGGCCAGCAATTTCTGTTGGATCAGTACCGTTTGCAATAGCTTCACATCTTCGCCCTTATCACCCAATGCCAAATCCTTGGCGAAGGCTTTCGAAGAGGATATGGAGGCTTTTGCCGCAACGATCTTGAGGTCGAAACCGAGTGTCGAGTGCGGAAGGGCTGTCTCTGCAAAACTCAGGGTGCTGACGGTGGGCAAATCGACTTCGGAAGGCACCCACACCTGCATCTCAGACGGATATTTCATCAATTTTTCAATTTTTTGGTCCACAGCGGCCACCAATGCCTCGTGGGTCTTCTTGCCGTAAAAACCGGCGCCTTGTTCACGGTCGCTTTGGACGATCCCGTTGTCCTTCTGGAACTTGAACACGGCATCCATGGTGGCAGAATCGTATTTTCCGTTCAGTTCGCCTTTGTAATAACCGAGCTCCCACATCATCTGTTGCATGCGGTAGACTTTGTCGCCGTTGTCCTTCTTGCCGAGGCCGACGGAAAGTTCCGAAAGGTTGTCCTTGAGTCGACTTTGTTCCTTGAGGACTGTGGAATTGAAGTTCTCGATCTTGGATTTGAGAGTCGCTAACGTTTTGGGGCCGAGATTCCCGGCGCCGATGGCCTTTTCGTTTTGGAGAATCCCTTCCGAGATCTGGAAAACGGTCACGGCTTGGCGTGTGTCGGCATTGTATTCACCGCTCACCTCACCATGGTAATAACCGAACATACGGAGCGCTTCTTGGAGGTCGCTTATGTTCGCCTTGGGGGAAGCCTTCGTGATGGGGGCGCTGAACACCGAGGGGTTCAGCATGGTGCGCGCCATCAGGCGATTTAAGGTGTCTTTAGGAAGCTCGGCAGGCAGCCAGGTGAAATCCAAGGTGGATTCGACTACGTCTTCGGAAAAAACGACCTCACCTTCGACCAAGCGCATTCCCCAGTTGAGGGCGCGGGCCAGTCCTTCCTCGCCAGAACCCATCCACACATCAATACGATCATAGCCGCGTTTGGCCATGATGGCGCCTCCACGGTCATGCACAACACCCACGCCCAACCCCGGGACCACGACTTGGGTTCCGAATGGGTAAGACCTTGGGGCGGCCAGCATTCCCACATAAACCTGGGTGCCATCGGCCCCGTTGGTTCCGTTACCGTTAAGCTTTTTATCGGCCTCGTAACTGCCTCGCATATAGAACCGTTGGGCCGGAAGTGGTGAATAGTAGGCCGAGACCATCAGCATCTTGTGGTCGCTCTCCATGGCGATGTCGGCTTGGGCACTTGGGACAAGGCTCAAAAACTGAAGCGCCGCAAGCGCGACCGCAATGCCTTTTGAAAGCCAAACGAGTTTGAAATTCATTTTCCCCATCGGATCCCTTATTAAAATAAATCCGAATATTATAGCTCAAAACGCCTGATTTATCAATCAGGGTGGCTTGCGTAAGCCAAAAAACTGTTACATAATAAAAGGCCGCCCCTCACTTGTCATTCCCGCGCAGGCGGGAATCTAGGGCGGCCTTTTAGGGATATAAATTATTCTCCCACAACCATTGTCGCCTTGTTGTTGGTCTCGTTAGACTCATCGACCTTATTTCCAGGATCAGCCGTGAAGAATAACTTCTTGCCCTTGTAGGCGGAATCGACATAGACGAATACTTTCCTTATCATGCCAGTCTTCACCAAAACGCTATTCGTCGGTAGGGCAATGCCGCCTTTGGAGCTATTGGAGAACGAGAAATAGAGAGGAGCGTCCGCATCGCCTTCGCCCACGTTTTTCAGGGTCACGCCGATCTTGTACTGAGTCTTCGTGAATCCACTGATCTTCCGTGTCACCAAAACAGCCTTGGCCACCTTGATCGTCAAGTCGGGTTGCCCCACGATGGTCATCGCTTTGCTGGTCAATGTGGCGCCGATCGATTTCTCGGAAACCTTAGACACTTCACCCACCCTCACAAGGATGACATTCGATCGTTGGATGATGTTATCGGCCCTGACGTAAACGGCCATCTCGGAATCGGCGGTTTCCACGACAGTCGCGGTCGCCTTGCATACCCTGCTCGCCTGCGTTGCCGTGTAGGTGGTCTGGTTGCAAAGAAGGGCCGACGTGTTGGCACCCAGAATATCCAGATCCTCGGATCCGGTCCAACCCGACTTGTTCTGGCCGATGGTGGCCGTGAACTTGATAGTCTCGCCGGCTTTCAGCGTTACAACGCCAACCCCCTTGTCGGAGGTGATATTTAACAATGTGGGCCCATCGGCATTGGCGCCCATCGGCATCAAACAAAAAACGAAACCGACGGCAACGGATCCGATCAGATATTTTTTAAACATAGGGGTAAAAATATTATTAAGTGCAATAGTTTACCCCTATGATCGCAAAACGCAAAGATCAACTATTTTCCCACAATCCTCGTATCCGTGTTGTTTTCCTCGTTCGACTCGTCGACGCTATTGCCAGGATCAACGGTAAAAGTGAACTTCTTGCCTTTTTCGGAAGCATCAACGTAGACAAAAACCTTCTTCGTCTTGTCGACCCCCAGCGTGCCGTTGGTCACAAGGACGGGCGTGCCTTGGGTGCTATTAGAGTACGAGACATAGAAAGGACCGTCCGCGTCGCCGTCGCCTATGTTCTTGACCGTGACACCGATCTTATACTGTTTTTTGGTGACCCCACCTTTGAAGAACCGTTTCACCAAGGTGCCCTTTGCGACGGAGATGATGAGGTCGGGTTGGTTCTCGCTGATTTCCTGCTCACCGATGGCCTCATTGTCAGCCGAGGAATCAATGACCTTCACGGTGATGGTATTCGATAGCGGATTCTTGCAGACACCATTGGTTCCACAATCTTGCGTGGTGAATACCCCGACCTCAGAGGAATCTGAAGGTTTGGCAGTTTTCAATACGGTGCAATCCACGACGGCAAAGGATCCAAGGTAGTAATGGGTACAATACAAAATACCTGAAATTTGGCTTACAGAATTATGGGAATCGAACAGGTATCCCTTCCCATTGATAACCACATCGGTGTTTAGGCTGCTGACGTAGCCTGCGATATTCTCACCAATTTCGGATTTGAACGTAATCTTATCGCCAGCATTCAAATAGACTACCCCATTCCCCTTGTCGGAGGTAACAGTGTATTTTTGAAAGGATTGGCCACTCACGCACCGATCGCCAGACTTGGCGTATCCAGATAAACAACTAAAATTATAATGTTCCACATATTTGCCATTCACGATTTTATCGATACAGCTTGTCGAATTCGGGATAGGGGTTTTGCAGGCGGGAATGGAATCGACGCAACTCCCCATATACATCACATAGGGGGAAAGGCATGATGAGGCAGCGGTCTTCACAGTGATAAGGTTTGATTCCTGGGTGGATTGGGTACCGTCTTTTAAGTGAAATGTAAAAGTGATGCTAACGGTCGATTCACCACTGGCAATAGCCTTGCACCGAAACAAATCACTGTCGAAATCGGGATAGCCAGCGCAGGAAAGTTTTGTTTTATCAAAGTTCCAATTCCATGCGCTGTTGGCAATCCCGGAGCCTTTCACGGTCCGCGTGAAATCGACAGTGTCTCCAACATGGATATTGATAAAACTGAATTCGGATCCTGCAAAGGGGGTGGCTGCTGGACTGGAGGCGAGCTGAACGGAAGGAGGGACTGAAGTCGTATTTCCAAGCGTGGCGACATTCACAAAATTGCTCGGTCTGCTAATGGTGTATCCGCCGTTTGAAGGGGTTGCCACACCAGCTTGGCAACGATAGGTGGTCCCGGTTTTCAGGCCGTTCACAGGCACATTCACGATTTTATTGACTAAGTCCGATACGGGTTGAGTCACGTAAGCGACTCCATAATCCCCTTCGTTCCCCAGCACATAGCAATTGGCAAAATACTGTTGTGGGCTGACAAGATTCAAGTCGCCCACCTGGAGCAGGATTGAATTCGTGTTTCCATATTGGTCTACGATCACAGAATTGCCAGAAGGTTGGGCATTCGCCGTGGTGAATTCCACCGCATTACCAAAGGCGCCCTGGCTCATCACATTGCCATTCGGCCAAAGATAGGCCAAGGAACTCGCGCATCGGTAGGTGGTCAGGGGCGCTAAATTTGCCACGGTGACCACAGGAGTCGAGCTATAGGACGAGCGTTTATCAACGCTGTTGGTCGAGCCCTTTAGGGTGCACTCGGCATAGTAGTATTCCTGGTCATACAAGTTATTCATGGAAGTGAAATTCAGAACCACAGTTCCGTTTTCATTATTGAAAGTATTAATATTGGCTTTATAGGTATCGGGACGAATGCAAGCGGAAGCAGACCTCATAAAGCCATCTTTGCAGGTAAAGCTAAAACGTTCCGTTCGCACCCCGTTTTCAATCCTATCCATGCACGTGTTCGGCATGACATATGAGGGCGGATTTAAACAAGGCTCAGTTGTCTGGGCAAAAGCCCTTGGTGCNNGTTGTCCTCGTTCGACTCGTCGACCATGTTGCCTGGGTCGACCGTGAAAAGAAGCGATTTGCCCTTGTCGGTAGTGTCGGTGTAAACAAAGACTTTTTTGCTCATGCCAGCCTTGAGTCCACCTTTCACAGCCACAACCGGGGCGTTGTCAGCGACCGAGAAATAGATATCCTCAACTGCATCGCCTTTGCTCTTGTTCGAGACGGTCACACCGATCTTGTATTGCTTCTTGGTGACACCCTTGATCCTCCGCGTCACCAAAGTGGCCTTGGCGG
>PMDG01000007.1 GCA_003154375.1 Candidatus Peregrinibacteria bacterium | reverse complement strand
GCATGGGCGACATGCTTTACATGCCAGGCAACATCGGTCGCGCTATCCGCGTGCAGGGAGTGTACGTGAGCAGCAAAGAGGTGGAGCGGGTGACGAATAAGATTAAATTGACAGCTGAGCCCGATTACGATGAGGCCATCACGGCCCCGGCCCAATCCTCGACCATGGGCGGTGTGGATACTGGCATGGTGGGCACCAGCAACGAGGGCATGGGGCAGGACAACATGTATAACGAGGCCAAGGCCATCATTTTGGAAACAGGCAAGGCTTCCGCGTCATTGCTTCAACGACGATTGAGCGTAGGCTACGCCCGTGCCGCGCGGCTCTTGGACATTTTGGAGGAGAATGGGGTCATAGGACCGTCAAATGGTGCCAAACCGAGAGAAATTTTTGAGGGAAAGAGTGAAGGCGAGGGAACTGAATCCTAATTCCATGTCGGGGGCCCGATGGGCGGCCGGCGTTTTGCGCGGTGACCCGATAGGGGATAAATTTATTTAATATTTCTTTCTACGATTGGGTCACCCACTGGGCCACCAATTGGGTCACCGATTGTAATTATGCATCGTTTCTACATCCCATCGCCGGACATCCGCAAAACCCTTCTCGAGATCACTGATCCTCGTGTGGTTTTCCAATGTTCTAAGGTGCTCCGCATGCGGACGGGGAGCCAGTTCAGCGTTTTCGGGGACGACGGGAAGGAATTCTCGGTCGAACTGGTTGAGATGGATCGGAAACACATCGTGGCCAATGTGATCGAGGAGCTGAAACGGAACACGGAACCCGAGATCGAAGTCCATTTGTACCAGGCCATTCCGAAAAAGCCCGCGCTTTTGGAGCTCGTCATCCAAAAGGCCACGGAACTGGGCGTGAGCCACATTTACCCCATGATCACGAGGCGCACGGAACGGCAACACCTCAGCAAGTTTGATCGACGAAATTTGATCGCCATCGAGGCTACGGAACAAAGCGGACGGATCAAGGTGCCACTCATCCATCATGCGGTCAATTTCGATGAGGCGGTAGAGGCTGAAAACTCTTATGTGGCCTATGAGTCGGAGGGCAAAAAGACGCTTTCGGACTATCTGCCCGAGATCCGCAAAAACAAGATTGCCCGAATCTTCATTGGTCCCGAGGGCGGATTCGACCAAAAGGAGATCGACGAGGCTATCGCCAAAGGCGCCAAGCCGTTCACAATGGGGACTCGTATTCTGAGGACAGAAACCGCGGCGATCGCGGCGTGCAGCTTGGTGCTGCTTCAAGCAGACTGAAAAAATTTCGAATGACGAATACCGAATTTCGAAATAATTTTGCAATGTTCCAATTTCGAATAATTGAACCTATTCGAAATTAATGAATTCGATATTCTTTCGACATTCGATATTCGAAATTCGTCATTATTTTTTCGCATGCGCCTTCTCGCCTCCCCCATCCAGCGCGCCCTTGAATTCCAACTCGTAGATGTGCAGGAAGGCCAGCGTGAGCGTGAGAATGAAAGGCCCAAAAATAAGACCCTTTAGCCCAAAGGCGAATGTGCTGCCAAAGAGCACAATAAGCACCGCGAAAGGGTGTAGGGTAGCCGAGGAGCCGATAAGGTAGGGTTTGACCATGTTATCCACCGTGCTGACGATAACCATGCTCCACGCGAACAGGAACAAGGCCGCGATCCAGTGGCCCGTGAACAAAAGGTAGAGGGTCACTGGGACCCAGATGATCGCGGTTCCAATATAAGGGACTACTGAAAAGAGGGCCGCGATGGATCCCCAAAAGGCCGCGTTGTTGATGCCCACAATGTAGAAACCAAGGCCGGCCATAAGCCCCTGGGCGATGGCGGAACCGAAAAGGCCGTAAATGATGCCGTAGCTGAGGTGGGAAAGCTTGCTGAACAATTCCTTGCGGTACGTTTCTGACATCGGCATCAACGAATTGATGTAGGCGATGAAACGCTCGCCATCCTTGAGGAAATAAAACATGGCGAATAGGAAAACGATGGTTTGAAGGAAGAACACGGTGAGGTTTTTCAAGATATTAGTGGCGTTGCCAAGAATGAACGAGCCGATGGAAGTCACAAAATCCTTGGCCGTGGTCATGACCTCGGCGGTGGTGATGGGAACATAGCTCCCCGCCTTGGCGATCCACTGATCCACTAAACCGTTCTTGAGCATCGCAGGGATCATATCGAACTTTGGTAGCGAATTGATCTTGTCGCTAAAATTGGCGACCGCGTCGGTGGCCTGGCCTGCGATAAAGAAGAAAAAGATCGTAAAGGGGCCCAGAATGACCACAGCCACCAAGATGAGCGAAAGAAGAGCCGAAAAGGTAGCAGGAATGTGGATCTTTTTGGTTAGTAGGCGATGCAATGGGAACACGGCGGTGACCAGAATCGCCGCGATCACCAAAGTGCTGAAAAACGCGGAAACGGCAATGGCCAAAATCACAATCAGCAACAGCAACATCCCCAGGAGAAAGTACTTTTGGATGTTGATGACCTCTTGGTTGTTGTTTTGCATAATGGTGGATTATGGCTGAACTGATTTTAGCTGAAAGCGCGGGCAAAGCCAAATAACCGAATTCAAAATTACGAGTTATACTTCGGCTTCGCTCAGCACAGGCGAATTACGAGTTACGAATTTTTTGATCAATTTTTCCCCTTCGTGCAACACCAGAATCAACAGCCCGCCCATGGCTGGGTAGATCAGATGTGGCAAGGACACCGCCTCAAATCCAAACCAAGCCGAAACAGATTTCACATAAATGATGACCGAGATCAGTGCGAGGGATATGGCAAAGGAAATCCACAATTGGGGATTCGTGAACAAGTAACGACTGAAAAAAGATTTCTCGGTACGCGCGGAAAGGATATTCATGAACTGCCCGAACACAATGCCAAGATAGGCGGCGGCCCGGCCAGAGGCGAGCGAGGCCCCCTCGACCTTGTGGACCATCACAAAAGAGAAAAAGGCCATGGCACCGATCCAGAAACCATAGAACACGAGACCCCGGAGACTTTTCCAGTTCAGGACATGCTCATTGAGATTTCGAGGGGACTCTTTCATCAACCCTTCCTCGCCCGGGTCAAACGTGAGCGCGGCCAATGGCATAATCTCCGCCAGCATGTCTACCGAAAGGATCTGGACCGCGGTGATGGGCGCGGGCAATCCGAACGCCATGCCCACAAAACCCAAAAGGACACAAGTGAGCTCGCCATTGTTGGCTACGATGTTCGCGAGGATGTTCTTTCTCAGGTTGTGAAAAATGGTCCGCCCTTCGCGGATCGCGTAAACAATGGTCCTGAAATTGTCGTCCAGCAAAACAATCTCGGAGGCCTGCTTGGCCACCTCGGAGCCCACCTTGCCCATGGCCACACCGATGTCGGCCTTCTTGAGGCTCAAGGTATCGTTCACGCCGTCACCGGTGACCGCCACCACCTCGCCCATCTGCTTGAGCAAAACCACGATCCTGTATTTGTCGTGCGGGGAAACGCGGGAAAAAATGATCGATTGGGATTTGAGGACCCGTTTCAATTGCGCGTCGGACATCTGGCGCATCTGGTCGCCCGTGAAAATGGGGACTTCCCCATTTTCCGAACGCATCCCGATTCGTTTCGCGATCGCGCTGGCCGTGAGGGCGTTGTCGCCCGTGATCATGAGGATACGCAAGTGCGCGTCGTAGGCATCGCTGAACGCCTCTTTGACCCCGAAACGGGGAGGGTCGAGCATGGTCACGAATCCGGCGAACACGAAATCCCGCTCCGATTCCTTCACGGAGAAGCGATTGGCGCCTTTGGGGAAATCACGATAAGCCAAAGCGATCACCCGCAGGGCCTGGGCCGCGAATTCGTCCCCCTTTTCCATCAACCTCTTCTTTTCAGCCGCGGTCATCGGAACCGCCTCGCATTTCCGATTCACATGAGTGCATACGGCCAGAACACTTTCCAGCCCCCCTTTCATATATCCGATCATTTTGCCTTTGTGCCGACGGATGATGACCATACGCTTTCGGTCGCTGTCAAAAGGCAACTCCATGAAGAGCGGGTACTCCTTTTCCAATCGGGTCGGATCGAGCCCCGCCTTGATGGCAAGCGGAGTGAATGCGGCCTCGGTCGGATCGCCAATGGCATACCAATTGCCATGCGAATGGTCGGGCGGATTCACACGGCCCTTCGAGGCGAGAAAGCCATCCAGCAAAAAACATTTCAAAGTATCCAACCCTCCCCCAGAGACCCTCTTTCCCTCTTCAAGAATCGAACCTTTCGGATTATAACCCTCACCTCCCACCTCAAAAACGCGCCCATCCATATACCCATGGGTAATGGTCATCTCGTTCTTGGTGATGGTTCCTGTTTTGTCCGACCCGATCACCGTGGTGGCGCCAAGAGTCTCGACCGCCGAAAGCTTACGGACCACGGCATTCCGTTTGGCCATGCGTCCGACGCCAAGGCTCAACGCCACAGAAATCTGTGCCGGAAGCCCTTGGGGCACACAGGCGGCCGCGATGCTGATGGCGAATAAAAAGCTGAGCTGGATAGCCCCCGACAAAGTCTCATTGGTCCTCAAGCTCAATAGCTAATTGATTCCAAATACAACCAGGGCGATCACGCCGGCGATTTTGGTGAGCATGACGGCCACATGGTTCATTTCGATCTGGAGTGGCGAGAGGTCGCGATCGATGGATTCGCTCGTGCGCGCGATCTGGCCGATCGCGGTTTTCATACCTGTGGCGAACACCACGCCAGTCGCGTTTCCCGTGGCCACGGTTACTCCTAAAAAGACCAAATTGTCCTGGTCAGTGAGGGTCAGCTCCTTGTCGAAAACCAAATCGGCCCGCTTGTGCTGGGGCATGGATTCCCCAGTGAGGATAAAATCGTTGGTGCTGAAATTCACCGCCTCTACGAGGCGCACATCGGCCGGGATCGAGCTTCCCTCCTCCAAATAGATCAGGTCGCCGGGGACCAACTGCTCTTGGGGAATCTCACGCCTCTGGCCATCGCGGATGACGGTGGCATGCGCCCGGATGACCTGCTTGAGCCCTTCCAAAATCCTCTCGGCCTTGTATTCCTGGTAAAAGCCAATGATCGCGTTGATGACCACTATCGCCATCAGGACCGTCCCACCCTGGAAATCCTTAAGGTAATAGGACAGCAATGCGGCCACGATGAGAACGATGATCAGGAAATCCTTGAATTGATCAAAAAAACGGAAGAGCAAAGAACGACGCCTCCCCTCACTGAGCATGTTTTCGCCATACAGCGCCAACCGACGCTCCGCCTCTCGCTCAGCAAGCCCCTCTTTCGCATCCGTGCCTAGCCGAAGAACCGACTCTTTAACAGTGAGCTGGTAGAAGGGTTTATCGATTCTGGACACTTTGGCCATGTTTGTTTTTAAATTGATACCTGAAATATACCATATTCCGCCCGAAGATTCGATGATGTCACCCATTCGCCAATCGGTTGAATGCCAACCCGTTTTCCGATACACTCTTTTTGCCCACTGCCCCCCAATTTTTAAACTGAAAATTTTATAAACTGAAAAATAATTTTTAAATTCAAATGTTTAAACATTAAAAATTCTCCAGTTTATTTACAAATTTTCAGTTTTTCGGTTTAAAAATTCAGAAAATGGACAATATTCGGAACTTCTGCATCATCGC
>PMDG01000080.1 GCA_003154375.1 Candidatus Peregrinibacteria bacterium | reverse complement strand
TGCTCGCCTGCGCCAAGATCGGCGCAATCCACGGCATCGTTTACGCTGGGTTTGCCGCCCAATCGCTTCGCGAATGGATCGAGCTGACCGAGCCCAAGCTCTTGATCACGCAGGATGCGGGTTTTCGGCGCGGGAAGCGCTAGCCCCTTCACCGCCTCGTCGGCCGTGGGTTTCATGGGATAGCGCTTCCCGCGCCGAAAACCCGCATCCTGCGTGATCAAGAGCTTGGGCTCGGTCAGCTCGATCCATTCGCGAAGCGATTGGGCGGCAAACCCAGCGTAAACGATGCCGTGGATTGCGCCGATCTTGGCGCAGGCGAGCATGGAGATAGCGGCCTCGGGGATGTTTTGGAGGTAAATGGCCACGCGGTCGCCCTTTTTGATTCCCAGGCTTTTGAGACCATTGGCCAAGCGTGAGACGGCATGATCAAGCTCGGCGTAAGTGAATTTCTTGTGCTGGCCCGAATCGCTTTCCCAGAGGATGGCGACCTTGTTCTTATTGCCGTTTTTCAGGTGGCGGTCGATGGCATTGAGGACAATGTTGCCTTTGGCCCCCACAAACCATTTGTAAAAAGGAGGCTTGGAATCATCCAGCACCTTTTTCCAGGGCTTGGACCAGACCAGTTCTTTGGCGGCAGACTCCCAATAGCCCAAATAATCCTTGGCGGCCTTTTTGTATTCGACCTCAGGATTTTTGATGTTGGCCTGCTTTAGAAATGCGGCGGACGGTTTGTAAATTTTTGTTTTCATGGGCTTTGGTTACGAAACCATCATACCTCAAACTGGCTGGACACCAATAACGACCCTGAGGCTACCCTCAACCCAGATCACTCACCGTTGTGGCGATTAAGTCATAATTGTTGACATTATATAAATTAAATGTTAAATATATATGCTAAACCATCCCCATGACCATAAAGACCCTTATCCCCCCAACCCCTACCCAACCCGATCGAATCGCGGACGAAGATTCGATGGTCGACACTCTTCCACATGCTATCCAAAAACGACTGGAAACAAAATTGGTTTCTACCGAGGCCGAGCTGATAGAGGGTGCCCGGAAGAGACTCGAAATCATGATCAAAAATCCCGAATGGGCTATTGAACAGCTAAAGCAGAACGAGGAGAGTCCCGAGAATGCCATTGCCCTGAGCGTGTTGGTCAAAGTGTGGGCCGCAACCCACGATCAGACTTTGATCGAAGACCCTTTGGTCGTCAAAGCGCTAGAAGAGCAGGCCACTGAGTCTCGAGAAAACCGTTTTGTGCGAGCTTGGCACGCTCTATTCCAATCCGGCTCCGAAGCCGAAAGGGAATTGCGTCAGCGGGTTTTGGCCTTGTCACACGAAAAAGACATTTTGCGTTCGGAACTAACGAAAAAGACGGAGGAGACCGAAAAACCATTGGCCACCCTACAACAAGAGATCCTTAATGCCCAGGAATCTCTTGCCGAGCTTCGCAAGACCATTGAAGCCGAAAAGCTCCGTAGGGAAACCTTGCTCCAGGGGGATGTGGAGATCGAATCCAGACCCGAGTTCAGGGCGGCAGATGAACGACTCAAAGATATTACGACAACATTGAGGGGGGTGCACAAAACCTTTAAGCGTCCAGGCAATAGCCCATACAATGGCCTACGGCCACTGGCTGACACCCTGCTTATTTTCAAAACCCAAATCCACGACCTGCTTCGAGATGTCGATTGGAAATTCGGATCCACCGTCAGAGCAAAAATAGCCATCCGATTATTCGAAAAGCATGGACTTGCGCTTTCCGAGTTGGTTTTTGTCGTTGACGAGGATAGGATGGAAAATTGTTTTGGGGGGGACAACCTAAAAACCTACCTTCAGGCCGCTGCCGATCCTCAGCTCAAGCATGAAGATGTTGATCTGGCCTTCCAAAGACTAATTGGACCAATCCTAAACCCCCCACTGGCCACCCTCTTTGAAAAAATTGGTCTCCCTACCGCTGAAAGTTATAAACTAACAATGGCACTGGAATTGGCTTCAAAAAACAATTCCGAGCTAAAGAAGAAGCTGCTAGGGGAATAACCCATTGGCTTATTAGGTCTGGATGTCTGTCGGTGTATTTGGCGTTTTCGACTTCTGGGGCCTTGCGCTTTCTTCCGTTATTTGCTATAATAGTATGATTTAATCTCGTTCTGACCTATTAAGTTGGACGAGAAAATATCTAACAAAAACAAATTAAATCACTCTTATGAACACGAAAAAAATCCTCATTTCCATAATCAGCGCCTTGGCCTTCGGTTCCACTGTGGCATTGGCCGCAGGGATCCCGGAAAACGTTTCCGGCGTGAAGGCTTCTGCCGTGGAT
Organism: Candidatus Peregrinibacteria bacterium; assembly: GCA_003154375.1. Lineage (GTDB taxonomy): Bacteria > Patescibacteriota > Gracilibacteria > UM-FILTER-43-11 > UM-FILTER-43-11 > FEN-1329. The sequence goes on along the minus strand of PMDG01000080.1, from coordinate 25,479 downwards.
ACAACGTCCATCGGGCTCAATTGGAAGGCCTCCAAGGATGCGGAAGGCACCGCGGTAAAAAACTACCGCATCTATTATGGTACCGTTTCCGTGCTTGAGGCGGGTTCAGGCGATTACGAAAAACAAATGGACACCCCGAATAATGATACTTCGTTCGTGGTGACTGCCCTCAAATCCAACACCAAATACTATTTCGCACTGACTGCGATCAGCACTGATAATAAGGAAAGCGCGGAATACAGTTTGGAAGCCAGCGCCACCACCAAGGCCGAGGCCGCCGCTCCTGTTCCAGGAGGCGCGGACACCATCGCCCCCACCGTGACCAGTGTTTCTGCCGCAGACAAGAATCATGTGAAAATTGTCTTCAGCGAAACGGTGCAGTTGCCACTCGTTTCCCCAGAAGCCTCATTCGGCATCGTGGAACAGATCAATCCTGCCAATGAACTGACCGTGAAGAGTGCGGTTTTGGATTCGACCGATACGACTAAAAAAACAGTTCTTCTGGAGACTTCCGACCAAAAAGCCAGCATGAACTACATTGTGACAGCTGGCGTTGCCATCAAGGATTTGGCAGGCAACCCGATTGTGAGTGGCGCCACGGACCAGGGCTTGTTCCTCGGATCCGCAGTCGCACCCGTTGTGGCCGCACACGCAGCCCCCACAGCCACAGCAACCCCAGTCGCCACCGCTGCCCCCACGGCTGTGGATTGCGCCAAGGATTTGAACTGCCTGCTCACCCATATGGCCGACTGCACTTTGGCCAGCGTGACCCAGACCGATGATGCAGCCACCACCGAATACAAGATCGAGGTGACTGGTGTTGTGGATGCCAACTGCAAAGTGAAATACACCGCTAACAAGCATCCAAACGTCCTGTTCGCCAACGCCTCCATGGATTGCACGGTCGCCAAGGGTACCTATGCCACCATGGCCGATTTCAACAAGGCCTTGGACACCAAAAACTGCGCCGGCACCTTGGTGGATGGCTACAAGGCCATTGCCTTGGTCCCAGCCAAAGACACCACCCCGCCCGAGAACATTACCAAGCTTCTGCTTTCCTTCAAGGCGGAATTGGAAAAATTCGTGGTCATGATGAGCTGGACCCCCAGCCTCAACACGGCCAAGGATCTGGTCGACCAGATCCTGTACATGAGTATGGACAAGGGCAAAAATTACGATGCCGGCAAATCGCTCGGCCCCACAGTCGCCAAGACTGAAGTGGCGAGCTTGGACGGGGGCAAGGAATACGCCTTCAAGATCACCACAAAAGACGCTTCCGGAAACGAGAGCACTGGCGTGGTTAAATCCATCCGCCTGCCCCAGACCGGTCCCGCCCTCGGACTTTTGATCCTCGGGAGCCTTGGAGCCGCCAAACGCCTCCTCAAACGCAAGAAGCAGGACATCCTGTAATAACTAACCTATAAAGTTGCCCATTAAAAACCCTCCCAGGCCTGGCGCCAAGGAGGGTTTTTTCGACTATAAATTATTTCGATTTCACGATCCCCAGATATCTTAGGAGATCGCTGGGGCGGTTCAACTCATAGATCACACCCTTCTCGGCGATGGCCTTTTTGCTTTCACCATTTTCCTGGTATTGGGCCTCCATCGCATCGGTGGAAAACCGCCTTAGCTTGTGCCTGATCCAAGGATCCACGCTCCCGTAAAGGGCGTGAAAACCGACACAGCCGTTGTGGGCAGCAAGCCCCATGTCGCTCGAATAACTATCCCCCACAAACGCCACATGGTCTCGGACAAATTCTTGGGTTACCCCCAACATCTCGGCCAGATTCGCTTTGGGCTTGGGTGTTTCGACCACTCTCCATTCATATTTTCCGCTGAATTGGCCTAATGCCTTTTGGACCTTCACGAGTTTTGGAAACACCTCGGCAATCTCATCCCTGAGCCCAAGGACCAATTTGAAATGATGACCCAACTGGGTCCTTTTAATGCGGCGCAACACTTGATAGATGGGGGCGTTGCTGAAAACGAAGCTTTTGATGCCAGCCTCATCCAGAGCCTTGAGAACATCGGGGATTCCCTCGTAAGACGGCCTGTGTTGATCCCTGACTTTTTTGAAGATGCTTTTTCCAATTTCGACCAGTTCGTCTCTCACCTGCTCGCTCATGCTTGAGAAGCAGTCCATTTCCTGCACCACCCGATGATAATCAGTGGTTCCATGTTTCTCAAAAACACGGGCAATCGATCCCCTTATTTCCTTTGTCGATTTCCCACTCAGATCCTCCAGCTCCGTTGTCATCTCTTCCAGGGCAACCACCTGAGGTTCGAGTTGGTTCGTAAGGGTGTTATCGTTGTCGAAACCGATCATTTTTATGTCTTGCTGGATTTTCTGGATTTTGGGCATAATGATAAAAATTTAGCATTCCTGCCTGCCGGCGGGCAGGTCAGATTTCTGATTTTGCATTCAGAGGTAAACAGAAATTAAATTTAAGGCCGTGGAATTCCCAAATGGTCCAGTATTTGGATTGGGTCTTGGATCCGAATTAGCCGATCACCCATCTTCTCGCGGATCCCCTTGATGACAGGTTCGTCTGAATCCATGTTTCGGCTCGGCCCTTTTGGATTCCCGTACAAATCTAGAATCTTTGCGTTTTCAGGTGAGATATTCCCATATTCGGAAAAAAAGCCGACACATCCATTGTTGGCCGCCAATCCCATGTCGGACTTGGAGCTGTCGCCCCATGTGGCAGCGGATTCGGCGATTTTTTCGCGCGTGGTGTTGATCAAGCCGGCCAATTCAATATTCGGCTTCTTGTGGTTGGGCAATTCGACCACCTTGAACGGGACATCATAGTGACCCATGTTCACGAGCTCGGGCTCGTAATGCTCGGGGATATTGTCGGCGATTTGGGCCAAAATTTTGTGAATATAGGCGTATTTTTCGTTCTTGCCGTTGTCCTTGAAATGAAGCTTGGAATTAAACCTCAGCCTTGGCTGGGCGAACATGGTCTTCACGTAGTGTTCCAACCCCATCATTTTGATTCGGCTGATGGCCTTGTGCACTGGGGCGTCCGTGACAGCGTGGATGTTCACATGTCTTTCATGCAACGCCTTAAACACCTCCGGGATGTGTGGAAAAAGCCTGAAATTCTTTTCGCGGACCGAGGTGAACTTCTTGTGTGTGGCCTGCACCAGGCTTGTCAGCTCCAATGCCGCCTGAATCGCGCCCGCCAAAGGATCCTCGTATCCTTGGATCGTTTTCACGACCACCTTGTCCAGGACCACATCCATGAACTGGACCAGCTCCTTGAAATCCATGCAACCCGCCATGCCGTAGACCCGGCCCATGGAAGCCCTGATTTCTTCGATAGAGGTATCCAAACGGCGGGATAGGAGGCCCGCCATTGCCTCAATGCCCGGGGCCTGCATGCCGACCCAATCCCAAACGTTGTTGTCGAGATCCGTGAAAAGATCGGTGATTGGAAGAGGGGGGGTTGTGAGGCGGGTTTCGATTTCGTTCATGGCTATGGACCTTATTAAGTAGGGTATTTTACGTCAAAAGAAGGGAAAGACAAGGCCTGAATTTGACAGAAATATGAAAATCATTACTATACAACTCATACAACCTGAGACTGAGACCTATGAAAAATAATATTGATCCTTCCAAGCCCTTATATGGAACCGATATCGCATCTGAAATCGGACCGAAAGAGCCCTACAAAGGTCCCGACTATAACCCCTTCAAAGGGGCTGAAATTCTTAAATACGTCGAACTTTCCAGAGAAGAATTGATGGTCTACCTAGCATTTCAGCCTGATCTTACATCTCCCAAGCCCAACCCACCCCCCCAGTACAAGGTATGAGATTTAAGCTCGATCGGACAAACTGGGCGTGGTTCATCATAATCGGTCTCAGCGCCCTGGTTTTGGCGGCTTTTCAGGCGTTCCAAACCGTTCAGCGACCCTCAATCCGGTTTTTGGATGTTGGACAGGGTGATGCCATTTTGATCAAGACTCCCGAATCGCACCAAATATTGATCGATGCAGGGCCGGGAAGCGCAGTGGTAGACGAGCTTGGAAAAGCGATGGACTTTTTCGACAAAGAGATCGACCTTTTCGTCCTTTCCCACCCAGACCGAGACCATTTCGCGGGAATTTTGGACGTGATGCAGAAATACAAAATTGATAGGATCCTGATGACTGGCGTGGCCTCCGATGATTCCATGTACCGCGAGTTTTTGGCACAGGCCAAAGCGACTGGGGCCCAAATCGAGTTTGCGAACGATGATCGGGATATACAGATCGGCCCAGACTTGTTTTTGGACGTGCTTTACCCGCTGAAGGGCCAGAATCTGGTCGGCCTGATGCCGAGCGACAAAAACAACACCTCAACCATGCTTCGGCTGGTTCAAAAAGACGGTGACAAAATCCATTCGATCGCCCTATTGAATGGTGACGCTGAGTTTCCTGAGGAGTCGCAGGTTTTGGTCGCAGGCGAAGACGTCTCCGCGGACATTTTGAAATTGGGGCACCATGGCAGCAAATTCGCGACCTCGGACTGGTTCCTGAAGGCGGTTTCGCCCAAAACCGTGGTCGCATCGGTAGGAGCGGGAAACAAATATGGACATCCGAACCCAGAGACGCTGGAGCGGGTGAAAGGGCTGGAGGTGCGGCGGACGGATCAGGAGGGGACAATCACATTCGAATTTTAAATTTTTTCCGCCAAAGGCGGATCCACCTCTGGTGGAGATTTCTGAATTGAGAATTGTGATTTTACGAAAAGGTTCATTAATCCTTTTCATTCAGAACGAAGCGGAGCGCAGTGAAGAACCTCCCATTTTCCATCGTGGATAGCCTTTGGGAGATCCCACGTTTCGCGCTGCTCACTCTGGATGAAAAAACAATAGGAACCATTGCGACATAGAAAACCCCCTACCGATGGAACGGAAGGGGGCGGAAGCCGATGGCTCATGGGACGAACGGTTCGGTCCATCAACGAAGGGCTTCAAACATCACTTGCGAGAGCAGAGGAAACGACACTGGCCGTGATAATTGGTATGAGCGGGGACGAGGCGCAAGTCCCGCTTGCCGTCATTCTGGCCGAGACAAGGACAAAAACTTTCGCCGTCCTGGTCCTGCCAAATCTGGCGGCGGGCCACGATGAGGAACTCCCGCTGGAGATCGCGGGTTCGCTTGTCCGTGCCGACGAGGCAGAGTTCCATGGCCCCTTCAGGCTCGAGATTGAGCTTATCCAACTCCCGCAGGAGCTCGGACCTCCGGGGATCCGGGTGGTCCTTGATGATGGAGCCGAAGCACACGAGCACAAATTCCCGATCGGCGTTGCGGGGCTCGGGCCGGAACCAAGTGTCAGTGACCCTTTCATCAACGAAGCCGTTGAGCTTCATCGCGTCTCGGGCATAGACAAGCGGTCGGTTGTAGTCCTGCTTGAAGACGATCGGAATGATGGTCAGCCTGAAGGGCTTCGACACGCCCATCCCGGACGACAGCGCGGCGTAGAAAGCGTCGCGGTCGATCAGCGAGGGGTCGGCGGCCAGCAACTTGCCCAGCAGACCACTATCGATAATGGCCTGCACCTTGTCGCGTTCGACCTTATCGCGGTCGATCAAATTCAGCACTTCCCGTGCCTGAGATAGCGTTGCCTTAGCCAAGACAACACCTCCGTGTCATGGGCCCCCGACGTGAGTCGCGGAACCTCGTTTTACTATGCCGTAACCACCCATTGGCCACAGCTCAAAAACATTGAAATTTGAAATTTGAAATTCGAGACTCAAATGACTATAATCAAAATTTTTAAGCCGGAGCCAAGGGTTATTCGCAAATGATGGAAAAGATCAGGCCCTCCTTCGCTAAGGCTACTGAGGGCATAAGCCAACCCACACCCGAAAGGGGAGGATTGACAGGTTAATAATTGTATTGCAATTTGTTTAATTGTCAATGATGAACATATTCAACCCAATTACCCTCGTAGGCTCGACGACGTCGTCGAGCCTACGGGTTATGTGCGATAAATTTCACCCCAATTTCTTGTCCAAAAACAGATTATGGTAAAATAAGTCCATTAAAGCCTCATCCCCTCCGAGTAAAGATCGGAGGACCTTCTCCGTCTGGAGAAGGAAAGAGGAAAAAAACTAACATTAAAACTATGCAAGTCATCCTTTTGGCCGCGGGATTCAGCTCGCGCCTTGAACCCATTCAGGACAAGAACCTGCTGGAATTTTGCGGTAAGTCGCTTGTGGAACACCAGATTGCTGCCCTAAAAAAGGCCAAACTGCGCGATATCGTGGTTGTGGGCAACGAAGAAAATCTGGAGGCCTTGAAACAAATTGCCAAAAAATTCAACAACGTGGCCGCGGTGAAACAGGAAGATATTGAAGGAATGTGCGGCGCAGTGCTGACCGCCTCGAAACTACTCAAGCACAAGAACATATTGATCCTCAACGCCAACGACATGTTGGAGGAGGGGACATTCGAAAAAGTAGTCGAAGCCGCCAAGGATTCCCAGGAAGGCCTAGTCGTTGGCAAAAAGATGCTCAAATATTTCCCAGGGGGGTATTTGGTGGCGGACAAAAAAGGGTTCCTGACCGATATCGTGGAAAAGCCCGAGGAGGGAAAGCAACCCAGCGACATCGTGAATATCGTTTTGCATGTTTTCAACAATTTCCCGGAGTTTTTGGGCTACTTGAAAAAGGTAACTGGCAAGAAAGACGAGAAATACGAGAAGGCATTGGACCAATACATCAAGAAGGGTGAGGCAAAAATGAGCGTGTTCCGCTACCACGGCGAATGGCAGGCCATCAAATATCCATGGCATGTGCTCAAGATGATGGATTTCTTCCTAAGCCGCATGGAGCCCAAGGTCGACAAGTCCGCTCAAGTCAGCAAATCGGCGATTGTCCGCGGGAACGTTTATATCGGACCGAGGGTCAAGGTGTTCGAAAATGCCATCATCCAAGGCCCTGCGTACATTAGCGAGGGTTGCGTGATCGGCAACAACACGCTGGTGCGCGAGAGCATGCTTGGGCGCAATTGCGTAGTCGGATTCGCCACCGAGGTGGCCCGCAGTTATCTGAACCACAACGTGTGGACCCACAAGACGTTCGTGGGGGATAGCATTATCGACCACAATGTCTCGTTTGGCGCCGGCACCGTGATCGGCAATTTGAGATTCGACGAGGAGGATATCCATGTGAACATCAAGGAAGTCCGCCACAACAGCGGCATGAACAAGCTGGGCGTGGTGGTGGGCGCTGGCGCACGCTTCGGGATCAACACTTCGACCAATCCGGGCGTGAAGATCGGTCAAAACGTGTTCATCGGGGGGAATGTGCTAGTCTCGCAGGACATTCCGAAGGACAAGATCGTGCTTTTGGACCAAAAGCTGAAAATCACGCCCAACACCAAAAAGGCGAATGTGGAAGCGCGCGAGGGGAACATGAAGAAGTTGAAATAATACCACTTAGTCCGCCGGCCTACTCCGCCGTAGTAACTACGACTACGAAGGCTGGACGGCGGTCTACAAGGCATTATCTGATTGATAATTTTAAATTGTCATAAGCCTATTTCTTCTCGTTTCCGCGGTCTGGATTCAGCGCTTCTTCAAACTTAGCCCTGTCCTCTTGGAATAGATCGATTTTTTTAACGGTTTTCTTTGCGTATGAAAATGCCCCATTGTTAGGATCCATTATTCCGAGGCAGGTGATTGACCTCCGCACCAGCCGAGCGAACATTTCGAATTCAAAGTAGAAGCTCAACAATTCACGCTCCATTTTCTGCAGGGGTCGGTATTTCTCATATTCGGCTAAAAATGAATTTACCTTACCCATCTGAATCCTTTTTTCCTTATCCAAACACCAGAGCTCAATAATTCTCGCGATTTCCCGCAATGGAGATGTCAGATTCAGGCTCTCAAAATCGATGAAATTCAAATCCTCGCCTGCCGTTAATATGTTCTCAGGATTCAAATCCCCATGAATCAAAAATTCTGGCAAACGCTTGTCCGGCGCCCTCAGGCCAGATTGCTCAATATTCAATTGGGCCATCCGCCCAAGCAATGACTCAATCTTTTCAGGTGCCAGCCCTATCGCCTGTAATGAGGACTTGATCAAGTCATCATCGATCGTCTCCTCTGTGGATAAGCCCTTGGGGACCTGATATTCGGAAGAGAGCTGATGAAAAAGGGCGGTCTGCTTGGCGAGCCTCAAAAGATTTGTGTCGTTTTTTTCCAGTGGTTTCCCTTCCACGAAATCATATATCAGCGAGTGTTTGCCCTCAAAGACAAACACCTCAGGACTATAAACCGAACCGCATTGAAAGCCTTTTTGCTTGAGAAAATCAAGGAACTGGGCCTCCAAGACTATTCTGGCTAGGTGTTCCTCTTTTTTGTATTGAAGCCTTTCTCTGTATTGTTTGAGCACGTATCTACCCTTTGTGGTGGTGAGGCATGTCACCTGATTCATCCTGCCGCCTGTCAGTGGCCTATTTTCTATCAGACTGCCCAAGTTAAAATGCTCACACAGCTCGTCTAGCGTGTGAGGCTCTAAAAGTTCGCGATCCTCATGGTGCTCAGTTTGTTCTATTGGCATAGAAATTGGGGTTAAATGATTTCTGTGCTATTTCGACAAGCCGCCCACCCTTTTCCTGAAATTATGGATATGAAAAAAAACCATCATGGGGTTTATCCGCATGAGGTATTGGATTGCCGCCTGGGACTTTAGTCACCATGTTGATGGTTTTTACTGGTTTATAATATAAACCCAAAATTTATATTATGTCAAGTAAAACCTATTTCCTCACATTACTACCTTCCAGCCTACTTTCCAATATTCCCCTCACGACAAGGATCAATAGGTCCACCTCTTCAGGCTCCAGCCTATCCACGAGAGCATAAAATTCTTTGATTCGCCTTTCCGGAAGGCTATTGAGGGGCAGGTTCTTTTGAATGGCCTCCAAAGAAACCTCCGATTTTCCCCGCCTTGTGACAACCACCATCTTCCCCTCGACCGCCTCGTCTAACCAATATCCGAGACGGTTTCTGAACTCAGATGAAGATATGCGACGAGATGAGGATTTTTCAGACATAGAATTTATAAATTGAAGATTATCTTACAATTGATAATTGACTATGTCAATAACATGGGATAACCGGCCCTATTTTCCGGTCTTCCTATCCAAAATCGACTCTCGCCTAATATTAAAGACGGCCCTAGCAACGGCGCGATGCACCTCGATCAACGCATGAACGAGGTTTGGGTCTTTTTTTTCAAAAACCGCGGCGGAGGACTCTTTGATAAGGCAAACCCCGTCCTCATCGACAGCCGCCCCTTTGTTTTCGACAACCGAATGAAGAAATTGCGCGAGCATCACCACTTTTTGGAGATCCAGATCCTTCACCAACTTCAAGTCCGCCGTGATCATGCCGAAGGCATCCTTACGATTCATTGAGGCGCCCTCTTGGCCGTTTTCCGGCCTGGGCAAATCGACTGGGGTTGGGGTTTCTTTGTTCGGCATGATCAGATGGGTTAGGTTGAATTTAAATTGGAATAGATCCTACACCCAAAAACGACCGACAAAAAGACAAAGCGAGCCTCAATATCCAGCTGTGAGCCCAACCCCCCGGAAAGGATTGACAAATTATTCAATTATAATATAATATACACTTAAGCACGCTTGGATTCATGTAAAATGACCCAAATGACCTTTGTGCGTTCTACCACAATTATCGGCCTGATTCTCTCTCTGGTTTTGGCCCCCTTGCAACTGGCTTCGGCCAAGTCTTTTTATGATGTTTCGGACCAATACAAATATTCCGAGGGTATCAATGCGCTCACGGACCTTGGCGTCATCAGCGGCAATCCGGATGGAAGCTTCCAGCCCGACAAGGCCATCACCCGAGCCGAGGCTGCCAAAATCCTGATGGCAACTATCAAGCCTGGAACCACGATCAACGACACCCAATACGGCCTTTTATCCAATTCCACCTCTTCGCCCTTCCCCGATGTGGGAAACACGGAATGGTTTGCGCCTTACGTCACCCTGGCCGCCCAAAACGGGATCGTGAAAGGCTATCCAGATGGTTTATTCCGACCCGGGAACTCCATCAACATGGCCGAGGGCCTCAAAATGATCTTGGAAACCTATGGGGCGGATGCGACCCGCGCGCGCTTTGTGGAACACCCGCTTCTTTTGGTAAGCCCTGGCGACTGGTTTGCCCGCTATTTTCAATATGCGTACAACCACAACCTGATCAACCGGGATAAGTTCTACGATCCGGCCCAAGGCATGACCCGTGGGGAATTCGCCGAGACCCTTTATCGCCTCAAAACCATTCGGGAATCAGGAAAGGATTCTTTTGTCGAAAACAAGAAGCCTTACTCTGAGGAATACACCATCACCATCCCCGCCCTGAACATCATCAACCTTTCGGTTTCCTTCGCCAACCCTTTCGACTCCAAAGGCTCTCTTGAGGTTTTGCACGCGGGGCTGGGGCATTATCTTTCCCCGCCAGGCTCAGGCCACAAGATGGTGCTTTTCGGGCATTCCTCCGGCTACAACTGGGATAAATCCCCCTATAAAACGATTTTGACAAAGATCGACCAGCTCCAGCCCGGGGAAATGATTTATCTGAACTATCACGAGAAGGGTTACGCCTACCAGATCAACAAAAAAGAGATCCGCCCCGCGGAAGACATGTCCTCTGTGATGACGGATTATGGATATGAGGAAATGGCGCTCTACACCTGCTGGCCGCCAAACGGTATCGCCAAACGGTATGTTGTGTATGCCGCCCTTCTCTAAAAATGTGCACAACCTGTCAAAAATGAACGTAATTGAACATTCGGCCCGAAATCCACAGCCCAATGTTCATAACAGCCACCGCCCAATCCAAAAGTTATCAGACTTTTGAACAACCTGGTTATCTTTTTGGCTAAAACAAGCCAAAAACAGAACCGACACCCAACACCCCAACTGTAAATGACTTATCAACATTCCATCCTAAAGTTTTGCACATCTTCTGAACTTTTTTGTCCACAAAGGTTGTCCATATTTTTTATTCAATTTCGTTGGCTTATTTTAAACAAAAACCCGATTTCCTTAAAATAATTATCAAAAAAACCAAAGAGCCAACAATTTAAAAAATCGACCTTGTTGTCCATTTTTTAGTTCAACTAACCCAAACCATTAGACACAAAGTCGATCATTCCTGACACAAGACCCCTAATTTACAAACTCCGACTTATTGGCTTCAATCAAACAAAAAAGCGATTATCTATTAGCCCATTCAATTATTAGATGTTAGTCAACCCCCCTTGATGATGACGAAATATTTATATTTAAAAACTTTCTTATCAAATTCATTTGCAACCCAGGTGCCAAAAATATAAAATGGACAGGTAAAAAAGAAACCGAAACAAATCCAAGAACTGTTTGTCTTATTTTTTAGACCCTAGACAATGCGTTTAATCTGCACTCAAAAGGATCTCTCTAGCGCCTTGAGCATCACCAATCGAGCCGTGGGGGTAAACAATACCCTTCCGGTTTTGAATAATGTGTTGGTCAAAGCCGAGGGCAAGAAGCTTTATTTTACCGCCACCAACCTCGAGATCGCCATTAGCTATTGGATCGAGGCTGATATCAAGAACGAGGGCGAGATCACCATTCCCTCAAAGCTGCTCACCAGCTACATCAACTATTTGAAAGACGAAAAAGTCGATATTACACTGGAAAACGGCGATAGTGTTTTGGTCAAAACCTCCGACTCGAAAACCAAAATCAAGGGTATCGCGGCCACCGAATTCCCAACTATTCCTGTGGTCGAAAAGGAAGGCGGATTCACCGTTTCGGCCAAAGATCTCGAATTCGCGATCAAACAGGTCGCGTTCGCGGCATCCATGAGTTCCACACGGCCCATTCTGACCGGCGTGTTTTTCAATACTAGCAAAGACAAGCTCAAGATGGTCGCGACCGACAGCTACCGTTTGGCCGAAAAGACCCTGAATATCAAAAATTCGACTGGGGATATTTCCTGCATCATTCCCGTCAAAACCATTTTGGAGCTCGGAGCCATCCTTTCCTTGCTTAAGGAAGGCGGGGATATCGAAGTCATTGTCTCCAAAAATCAGGTTTTCTTCAGCTTGAATAAGACCAAAATCACCTCCCGCCTGATCGAGGGCCAATTCCCGAACTACCAACAGGTGATCCCCAAAACCACCAAGACATCGACCAATCTCAACATCTCCGAACTTTCCCTGGCGCTCAAACGGATCAACCTATTTGCCAAGGAGAACAACAACAAGATCCTTTTGAAGCTCAGCAAAGAGGGAATCATGATCACGACCGACGTGACCCAGGTGGGCGTTGGCGAAGTCGAACTGAAAGCCAAGATCGACGGGGAAGACAACGAGATTGCCCTCAACTCCCAATTCATGCTTGATGTTCTCGGCAACCTGGAAACGAGCGAGGTGACCCTGAAGCTGGGCGAAAAGACCAATCCCGCCGTTTTTCAGCCCGTCAACAAGGAGGACTACATCCATATCATTATGCCTCTAAAAATTTAGTCTCAAGCGTGAGTCTCAAGTGATGGCTATTGAGAGACAAAATATTAATTTATAATTCATTCTTAAAACACAATGTCCGGACACCTGCCTTTGGCTAAATTTTTAGCCAATTGTTCGGTGCTGATCATTGGAAGTTGACCGCCGATCCGTGAACATCTATTCCACCTTCCCCAAGCGGGGCCACCAAGACATTTTCACCGCTTCCCAACCCAACCAACCGTTGGTTATTTCGGGTGTGGGCAACATCAGCGCAAAGGGATATGTCGTGAGCGATTACCTTCACCAGTCCAAAGTCCGGAATATCCTCTGGCTGGTCAACGACAACAAGGATATTTATGAGCTCAAGAACAATCTTCCGTTCTGGACCGATTTGCCCATTGTCGGCTTGGATCACCTTTTGGAGGAAAATATTAGCGATTACAGGATGGCGGAGACGGTTTTGGCCCTGAATGACAAGAAGGCACGCATCTATCTTCTCAACCACAAGGACGTCAACGTCAGTCTTCCCACCTACCAAGAGCTGGAAGAGCAGGGAATTTTGCTGGTCAAAAACCAAGACATCCGCACCGTGGAGTTCTTCAACCGACTGATCCAGATCGGCTACCAACCCTGTACCGACGTGGCCCTGAAAAAAGGAGAATATCGGCGCTCGGGCGGAGTGGTGAATGTGTATCCCCCAAATTCGGATCATCTCATAAAAATCGAAGTCGATTATGACAAGGTCGCTGGGATCTGGACCTATAACCAAGAGACAAAACAGCTGGGTGAGGAATTAGACAAGGTTGATTTCCTTCCAATTACCATTACCACGAAAAGTTCCTGCCCTTTAGATTATTTTAAGGCTCAGGACCTGATTGTAGTGGATGACATCGATGAACAGGATGAAGAGCTCATGAAGGACATTGAGACCAATCCTGCAAAAAAACTCGTTTTCACCTCGTTTCCGCGGAACGACGAACCCTATTTTCATCTCCGCTATCTTTCGGTTCTCAAATATTACAACGTTTTCGACCTGCTCAACGACCTTAGGGACAAGGCCCAGCGCGAGTGGAGGATCAACATTCTGACCAAACGAACGAAAGAGCTGACCTCGATTTTCGATGAGGAAAATATCGCTTATACCACCAAGGGAAAGGCGGATGCCCGAATCAACATCATCGATGCCGGGGAACTTGAAAACGTCCCTTCCTCGTTCCAAAATCCCGAGCTCAAGATCCAATTGCTCACGGACAAGGAAATATTCAATCTCAAAAAATCCGTCCGCAGCAAGCTCGGGGAAAAGATCAATCTCGATTTCTTGACCGGGCTCCGGGTCGGAGACCTGATCGTCCACCTGGACCACGGTATCGGCCGCTTTTTGGGAGTCGTCACCAAGGCTATTGATGATATCAACCGCGAGTATCTCGAAATCGCCTATGCCGAGAACGACCGCCTGTTCATCCCTATCGACCAAGCTGACAAGATCAGTAAGTATGTCGGAGGCGAGGAAAACGAGCCTAATTTGAGCCGCTTGGGTTCCGTGGAATGGAAAAATGTGAGCATGAAGGTCAAAAAGGAGACCCAGAAGATCGCCAAGGAGCTGTTGGAGCTTTATGCTAAACGCGCCCAGGCCAAGGGAACCGTCTACAATCAAGACAACGAGGACCAGCGCCTGTTCGAGGAATCATTTCCTTATGAAGAGACCCCAGGACAGATGAAGGCCATTTTGGACGTGAAGGCCGACATGGAAAGCGGAAGGCCCATGGATCGCCTCGTTTGCGGCGATGTGGGTTTCGGCAAGACCGAGGTCGCTATGCGTGCGGCATTCAAGGCCGTGCAATCAGGCAAGCAAGTCGCCTTCCTTTCGCCCATCACCATTTTGGCCGACCAACATTACAAAACTTTCGTGAAACGCGCGGCCGGGTTCAACCTCAAAATCGAGATGCTGAGCCGGTTCCGCACCGCCAAAGAGCAAACCGTCATTTTGGAGAAGCTTCGTAAGGGTGAAATCAACATCATCATCGGCACCCATCGCCTGTTCCAGCCAGATGTGAAGTTTTTGGACTTGGGCTTGGTGATCATCGACGAGGAGCAACGCTTCGGGGTGAAACAGAAAGAGGTTTTCAAAAAACTCCGCACCAAAATCGACATTCTGACCCTTACCGCCACGCCGATCCCGCGGACGATGAATCTTTCGCTCAACAAGCTACGCGATATCTCGGTCATCACCACACCTCCGCCAGGACGTTTGCCCATCATTACCGAGGTTAGGCGGTATGGCGACAATTTGATCATTGATTCGATCACGAAGGAGGTGGCGCGCCAGGGACAAGTCTACTTTTTGCACAATCGGGTCGAGACCATTGAAAGCATCGCGGAGAAATTGCGAAAACTCATGCCTTCCGTCCGATTTGTCGTGGCGCACGGCCAGCTGAGTCCTTCGGATTTGGAGGAGCGGATTGTGGCCTTCAAGGAAAAAAAGTTCGATGTGCTCGTTTCCTCCACTATCATCGAGAACGGGATCGATTTGCCCAACGCCAACACTTTGATCGTGGATGATGCTGAGAATTTCGGGTTGGCCCAACTTTACCAGCTCCGCGGACGCATTGGCCGAAGCAAGACGCAGGCTTTCGCCTATTTCCTCTACCAAGCCCGCCAATTGCGTTTGGATGCCAAGAAACGCCTCCGCGCCATCGTGGATGCGTCGGAGCTTGGCTCAGGCTTCCAGATTGCCATGCGCGACCTTGAGATCCGTGGCGCGGGCGACATTCTTGGTGTTAGCCAACACGGCTCCATTCATGTGGTGGGCGTGAACCATTTCCTCCGTATGCTGAACAAGACGATCGAGGAGCTGAAGGCCGGCAGGAGCATTACCGAGGAAGAGAAGAAGATCGATGTGGCCATCGAGTTGCCGCTGGAAGCGTATATTCCCGATAAATACATCCCGGACACCAAGGACAAGATCAACGTTTATCAGAAACTTTCTTCAGTCGACAATTTGCAACTTTTGGGCGAGTTCAGGGACGATCTGGTCGCCGAATACGGCGCCTTCCACAAGCAAGTGAGCAACCTGTTCAAGATCCTCGAGATCAAGATCTTGGCCAAGATGGCTGGAATCGTGATGGTGAAAGCGGTGACGTTGGGCAGCGCCGGCAAGCAGGTTGTGCTCCAGGTTTCCAACACCATGACCGCGGAGCCGATCGTGAATCTCCTCAAATACAACCCGAAGTGGCTGATCAGCGGAGACAAACTGAAGATCGACATGAAGCAGCTCGGCTTCAACTGGCCCTCGGCGTTGGAGGAAAACATCCGTAAATTGATTGTCGAGAAGCCAAAGGAGATGCCCAAAACTGAGGGGGCTAGGGAATAGGGACTAGGGGCTAGACCAATGAACGCGTGCCTTGCGAGTCCCGAGCCCCCAGACCCCAGTCCCGAAATGAGGTATATAATCCATATCGATGAGGAAACACCTTTCAAAGTATTGGCTTCGCCTGAAGAATATCCACCCACTGCTGAAGGAAAAGCTTGGGCTGGATACCTATCACAAAATCATCAAATGGCTTAGGTTCGTTGCTTTTGCCATTGGAGGAGCCATCCTTTTGGCGCTTCTTTATGTGATGTTGATCATTTATCCAACCCTGCCGGACATCAACAATATCGAGAATCTTTCTGCGGCCCAATCCAGCTCCATTTTCGACCGGAACGGAAACCTCCTCTACACCATCCATGGCGAGGAAAACCGCGAGAACGTTTCGATCAAATCCATCTCACCCCAAGCCATTTCGGCCGTTCTGGCGATTGAGGACGACCGCTTTTACCAGCATGGCGCAGTGGATTATATTTCTCTGCTCATGGCCGTCTGCCACGAGGCGCACCTTTGCCCCACGCCCCGTGGAGGATCCACCATTACCCAGCAATTCATAAAAAACGCCTTTCTTTCCCCCGAACACACCTACACTCGGAAACTAAAGGAGATTCTGCTTTCCCTCAAGCTGGAAAGCAAATATTCAAAAGACGAGATTCTGGAGATGTATTTGAATCGTATTCCTTACGGCTCCAGCATCTATGGCATCGAGCGCGCCTCCCAAACCTTTTTTGGCAAACCCTCCAAAGACCTGACCCTGGCCGAAGGGGCAATTCTCGCCTCCATCCCCAAGGCTCCCAGCTATTTCAGCCCCTATGGGGACAATCTCTATCCCACCCTCAACATCAGCAGCGATGATATCCTCAAAATGAACCTGAAAAGCGAGCAGGATCTGGTGGATGCCAACCCCAATTTCATCAACAAAGGGCTTATCGGGAAAACCTATGTTTTCGGGGAGGGAGATGCCCAACGCAGCATCTATCTCAAGGGCCGGGCCGATTTCGTTTTGGGTCGCATGAAAGATTTGGGCATGATCACAGAGGCGGAGATGAACAGCGCCGTCGAGGAGGCCAAAACCAAAGTGTTCAAACCCTTTCGCGAGGAAATGAAGGCGCCCCATTTTGTCACGTATGTCCGTCAAATGCTCGAGGACAAATATGGAAAAGACATGATCGAGAAAGGAGGCCTCAAGATCACCACCACACTTGATTTCAACCTTCAGGCCGCAGCCGAAAAAGCCGTTGCCGACCATGTGCCGGACAACCTTAAAAAATACAAAGCCAGCAATGCCAGCCTTGTGGCCGAAGACCCCGACACCGGCCAAATTCTGGCCATGGTGGGATCGGCCGATTATTGGAATGACGAAATCGATGGCAAGGTGAATGTGGCTTTGCGCCCCCGACTTCCAGGCTCTTCCTTCAAGCCCTTTGTGTACGCCTCTGCCTTTTTGCAGGGCTATGCGCCCAGCACCGTGCTTTACGATGTAGACATGGCTTTCAGCGGTTGGTACAAGCCTGAGAACTACGATGGAAAGCATCGCGGCCCAGTGACCATGCGCTCGGCGCTTGCCTCTTCGCTCAACGTTCCAGCGGTCCAGGCCGGATTTTTGGCTGGCATTCCGAACGTGCTCGATCTGGCCCGTAAAATGGGCGTGAAGCTCGACCAACCCGACAATTGGTATGGCCTTTCGCTAGCGCTCGGTGCCGGGGAGGTTCGCCTGCTAGACATGGTGGGTGGCTATTCGATTTTTGCCACAGACGGCATAAAGACAGACCCTATTTATATCCTCAAAATCGAGGATCGAAACGGAAACATCTTGGACGAATACCAAGCCCCCAAAAACAAATCCCTCGTGCTGGATCCCCAAGTCGCCTACCTCATCAACAATGTGCTGAGCGATGTCGAGGCCCGACCCGATCCTTGGTGGCAGCAACAGCTGTCCGTTCCCGGCCAGATCGCGGCCGCGAAGACCGGCACCTCCAACAAAGAGAAAAATAACGTGAACGTTCCGTTCGACACGTGGACCATGGGCTACACGCGCAATCTGGTCGCAGGCGTCTGGGCTGGCAATAACGACGGCTCTGGTCTCGGGTATGCGGCAGATGGCTTAAACTGCGCGGCTCCCATTTGGAAGGATTTCATGACCGCTGCCACGGCTGGAAAACCGAGGGTCGACTTTGAACGACCCGAAGGAATCCGTTGGGTCAAAGTTTCATCAGCGACTGGGAAGCTCCCCTCGGAATACACCCCCCAGGACAGCATAAAGACCGAGGTGTTCGCCAGCTTCTCTGTTCCACGCGAATACGACACCTCCTACAAGATGGTTAAGATCGACAAGGTTTCCGGGAAGCTCGCCACCGAGTTTACCCCCGAGGAGGCTGTGGTCGAGAAAGCCTTTTTCGAACACCACTCCCTGTTTCCGGACAATCCCGACTGGGAGGATCCCGTTCGCCAATGGGCTATTGAGAACAACCAGGACCAGCCCGTTCCTACGGAATACGACGATGTGCACACGGCGGAGACCATGAAATCCAAGCCCCAGATCGTCATCTCCACCCCGGGCGACTATTCATCTGTCACTGGGCCCTACGTTGGCGTTTGGGTGAATATCAACTCGCCCTCGGGAGTCTCGAAAGTCGATTATTATTGGGACGACACGCTTCTCGATTCCGAAAACAAACCGCCTTTCAAGGGAAGCCTGAAGATTTCCGATAGCGATCCGAAAATGGGAACCTCGCATGTGATCCGGGCCGTGGTGTTCGATACCCTTTTCCGATCCAATCAATCCACGGTTCAGGTGAAGATCGGTTCCGATACCACCCCACCCACTATTTCCTTCGCCTATCCCGAAAACGGGGTCCGGCTTTCCGCGGGCGCCTCCATGGCCACGCAAGTGAATGCGACCGATTCCAATGGCGACATCGCCAAGGTCGAATTCTCGATGGACGGTAAACTTCAATCTACCGTTCGCCAGGCGCCTTACACATGGCAATTCACGGTTCCAATGGATGCCGGCGAACACACCATCGATGCCGTGGCCTACGATTATGCCAACAACAAGGCCAGCGACAAGCTCACCATTGTTTCTGGAGAATCAGACGACAACTTGGCAGGGGTTTCACGGATTTTGGAGCCCTTTAAAAACGCCTCCTTCAACGAGGGCGGCCGAGTGCTCATCAAGGCCTACTTGGACGAGGAAACTCGGAAAAACCTCAAGCAATTGAGCGTCCTTTCCAAGCGAAAAGACGGCAAGACTTCCGAGATCGCGAAGGCTATCGGAGACCCGAAAACTGGCGGAGCGGCCATCTACACCTTCATTTGGGATTCGGTGCCCTCGGGAACCTATGATTTGTCTCTCAAGATTGTTTTGTCAGACGGGAAAATGAGGTTCAGTGAAAAGACGCCGATTGTGGTCCGATGAAACCTAATTGGGGAACTGATTGGCCAATTTCCTGAAACAAGCTCAGGAGGGGGACTAATTGGACGTTTTTAAATAAACTTCAAATACCAATTCAAAATCTTGTCTCCCCAGATCATGGCGATGTAGGTGCCCAAGAAAAGGAATGGTCCGAAGGGAATGGCACTTTTGAGGCGGATTCGTTTGGTGATGAGCCCAACAACGCTAAAGAGGGATCCAATGCAGTAGGCTAGGAACAGTGCGACTAAAACTTTTGGATATCCCAGCACCAGCCCCATGATGGCGCCGATGCGGATGTCGCCTCCCCCAATCCAGCGACCTCGGGAGCCGAAAAACATGGCCCCAAAAAACACGACAGGAATGGCGAAACCAATGATTAGGCTACTTGGCGCTATCAAGTGTCCAAATACGTCTGCCAAGCCCGCCAAAACGATTGTGGGAAGGGATAGTTGGTCGGGGATTTCTTGATAAAGGATGTCATAGAACGAAATGGCGACAAAAATGAAAGTCAGGAATAGATAATAGGGCAGTTTCCAGAGGCTTTCGATTCCGGCCCAGTAAGTGGTCATCAGGAAGCATAGGCCCATGGTCAGCTCCAATAAAGGATAGGTGAGCGATATGGGCTTTCGGCAGTAGTGGCATTTGAATTTGTTGGCCAAAAAGCTGAACACCGGCACCAAATCTGTCGGAGCCAAAGCGTGTTTGCATTTTGGGCAATTCGATCGGCCCCAAAACAACCCCTTCTGTCCGCTATGGAGCCGGTAGATGACAACGGAGGCGAAGCTTCCGAAGCAAAGACCGGTCAGAAAGGACAGAAGGTAGATTTGGGTCATTTTATTTTTCTAAGGATTCAAGGGGGCTCAATCCTCTTCGCCTTCCCCTTTATCAAGGGGAACCCCCTAAACTTTGTAACTATTTATATAGGCAGGCGCCCCCTTGATAAAGGGGGGTTGGGGGATTGAGCTTTGTTGTTTGGTTTAGAAATACATAATCAACGGGATGATCATGGGCTCGCGGCCGATGCGTTTTTTGATGAAACGGTTCACGTTTAGGGCGATTTCCTGTTTCA
Source organism: Candidatus Peregrinibacteria bacterium (assembly GCA_003154375.1). Classification (GTDB taxonomy): domain Bacteria; phylum Patescibacteriota; class Gracilibacteria; order UM-FILTER-43-11; family UM-FILTER-43-11; genus FEN-1329. The sequence goes on along the minus strand of PMDG01000080.1, from coordinate 5,117 downwards.
ACTCTTTGGTCTCAATCCCCTTCTTTTGGCTGGTGATTTGTTCGAAGGCCTTCTTGGCCACCTGCTTCACCTCTTCGGCAATCGCCTGGGATTCCTTCATGTAGACGAATCCACGGGTCAGGATGTCGGGGTCGCCAACCAGGTTCTTGGTTTTCTCGTAGGCGCGGAACAGGATCATCAGGATTCCATCCTGAGACATGATCTGACGCTCCTGGATCACCTTGGATCCAATATCTCCGAAGCCGAGGCCGTCCACGAGAATATCGTTGGACGGGATCTTCTGCTTCGATTTTCGGATGCCTTGTTTGGATACCTCAAGGATGTCGCCGTTTTCCAGAATAGTCACATGGAGGCGCGGGTCCGCGATGGTTTTGATCATCTCGGCATGGCCGGTGCGCATGTAAAATTCACCGTGGATCGGGACATAGCATTTGGGTTTGATCAGGGAGTACATCAATTTGAGCTCCTCCTGATGGGCATGGCCGGAGGTGTGCACGTCCATGTTTCCATGGGTGATCACCTTGGCGCCTTGATGGTTCAGGTTGTTGACGATGTTCACGATCGCCATTTCGTTTCCCGGGATCGGACTCGCGGAGATGACGACGGTGTCGCCTTCCACAATCTTCACCTGGGCGTGTTCGCCAATGGACATGCGCGTGAGCGCACTCATGGCTTCACCTTGGGCACCCGTGGTCACAATAATGACCTGGCTGGGCGGAAGGGTATTCACGTGATTGGTGATCGGTTTCACCGTCCCTTTCGGGTAGGTGGTGTAGCCGAGCTTCTCGGCCAATTCCATGTTGTTGATCATGGAGCGTCCGGACAGGAACACCTTGCGACCATATTTGGGCGCGAAATTGCAAATCTGATTGATACGTCCGATCAGCGAAGAGAACGAGGTGATGATCAACCTTCCCTTGGTGGTTCGGATGATTTCCTCGAGGCTATTGGCCACGTCTTGCTCCGACTTGCAGAAGCCGGGTTTCAGGGCGTTGGTGCTGTCGATGAGCAGGGCATCGACCCCTTGCAAACCGATCTGTGCGATGCGCTGGAGGTCTGCGGGTTTGTCGATGGCAGGTTTGTAATCGAATTTGAAATCGCCAGTATGCACAATGTTGCCGGCCGGGCTTTTCACAAACACGCCGACTCCGTCGGGGATGCTGTGATTCACACGGAAGAATTCAACCTCGAATTTGCCGAGTTTCAGGCGGGTTGTCTCGGTGAACTCATGGATTTTGGCACTCTTGTCCAACTCGAACTCCTCAAGGCGATTCTTGATAAGACCGCAGGTCAGTTTGGTGCCATACAGCGGCGGATTGCCGAGTTTGGGCAATATATAATGGATCGCACCAATATGGTCCAAATGGCCATGGGTGAATACAATTCCACGGATGTTCGCCCTACGTTGTTCCAAATAAGAAACGTCGGGAACGATGTAGTCGACCCCGAGCATGTCGGGACCGGCAAATGACATGCCGGCATCAATAATGATGATGTCGTTCTCGTACTCGAGAGCCATGATATTTTTGCCGACCTCCTCCAATCCTCCCAATGGGATGATGCGGAGCTTGCTACCCTTAAGAGGCGGCCCATCCAAGCCATCCGCTTGAACGATGGGTTGCTGGCGGGTTTGCTGGGGTTGCTGATGTTGATTGAAATGAGGATTCTTTTGGTTCGGGTTCCTTTGGGGGTTCCGTTGCTGTGGGTTGTTATTCCTCTGATTCGGATGTCGCGGCCTGCCGTGCTGGGGGTGTTGAGGCCTTTGACCTGGATGCTGCGGTTGCTGGGGTTTTGCCCCCGGCTGGTGTTGTGCCTGTGGAGTGGCTGGTTTGGGAGTTCCTCCGATAGGCGCCTGTGATGTTTGGGCTTGTGCCCCGGCGTTTGCCGGGGTGGTGGATTTGCTGACATTTTTGTTCAGCCAATCCGTTATCTTATCTAAAGCCATAATTATTGAATGATTTACGGAATTTCAAGACTAATCTTCGCTTGCTTCCTTCATTTGATTGAATTGTACACCCGATCCAAAAAAATAGCAATCCTAAATTTATATATGATTTATAAAAATGGCTTAAATAAGCCAAATTATTAGTTTTAGTTTGTCCTATTCCTATATTGCAAAGCCTCCGCCACCTCGGTTGTTTCGATCTTTTCCTTCTGTTCAAGATCCGCAATGGTGCGGGCAACCTTGAGGATCCGAAAATAGCCGCGGGCAGAAAGGCCCATTTGATCAACCGCTGACGAAAGCATGCGCTGGGCCTCTTCGCCGATTGGGCAGAGGCGTTCGATATCGCGATTGCCGATCTCGGCGTTGCATTTGGTCTTCAGATTTTTGAATCGTTCGCGTTGGATCTGAACTGCGTTTTCGACTCGCTGGCGGATGGCGCTAGAAGGCTCCTCGGGCCTGCCATGCACCAATTTGTTGTGGTCGACCGGTTTAACACTCACAAAGAGGTCGATCCGATCCATGAAAGGCCCCGAGATCCGTTTTTCGTACCGTTTCACATCCGAGGGCGAGCAGTTGCAGACCTTTTTCGAGTCCTCCACGTTTCGGTAGCCGCAGGGGCAGGGGTTCATGGCCGCCACCAAGGTGAATTGGCAGGGGTAAACGTAGGTTCCGCTCACGCGGGAAACCGTGATAAAACGATCTTCGATGGGCTGGCGCAAGACCTCGAGCGACTGTTTCGGGAACTCGGCCATCTCGTCTAGAAACAGCACTCCTCGATGGGCCAATGAGACTTCGCCAGGTCCAGGAATGTTGCCTCCACCCACAATGCTCATGGCCGAGGCGGTGTGGTGGATCAGGCGGAACGGGCGCTGGGTGATGAGTGGCTGATTTTTGGGTAGCAATCCAGCCACGGAATAGATTTTGGAGACTTCCAACATCTCATCGAGCGTCATGGTCGGGAGGATCGAATTGAGCGTTCGGGCCATCAATGTTTTGCCCGCCCCCGGGGCACCACACAGGAGCAAATTGTGTCCGCCCGCGGCCGCGATTTCGAGTGCGCGCTTGGCTTGGGCCTGCCCGCGAATGAGGGTCATGTCCAAATCGAAAATCGGATTTTTCGTCTCCTTGCTTGGGCTGATCGGCACCGCATCCAGTTTTCCGTTGATGTATTGGATTGCCTCTTTAAGAGTTCCAGCGGGTAGAATTTTGATTCCGGGGATCAGGGCGGCCTCCTGGGCGTTTTCCTTGGGCAGGATGATTTGTTTAAAGCCCATGCGTTTGGAGGCCTCCACACTGGCCAAAACGCCTGTGATGGGCCGCAGGGTCCCGTCCAAGGCCAATTCGCCCAGAAGGGCGGTGTCCTTGAGGCAGTCGGTTTTAATCTTATTCAGCAACGTGATGATGCCCACGGCGATGGGCAAATCGAACCGAGGCCCTGATTTTTTCAGATCCCCAGGCGCCAGATTCACGACCACCTTGGCCAACGGGAAGTTAAAATCCGAATTCACGATCGCGCTTTGCACGCGCTCCTTGGCCTCTTGCACGGCGGCATCGGGCAGGCCGACAATTGAAAATCGCGGGAGGCCGCCACGGCGGTCTGCCTCGATTTCGACCAAAAAACCCTCCAGCCCGTGGAGCTCAACACTCAAAATCTTTGATGGCATAAAAAAAGTTCATTAAGATACAAAAAATTCATTTAACACAGGCGCCTTTTTTACCACGGTTGGTTCTCCAATGTCAAATTGGGTATACTGTAAACAATAGAAAAGATTATGTCATTTCTCCACCCATTACCATGAAAATCGAACCTATCGAACCCCTCAAAATTCCGGCGTTTATGCGCAAGAAGTCCCTGATCAGGAAGGATAATTCCAATTTTTACAAAGCGCCTGATGAATTGTCGGAACCCGCCCAGCACGCGCCACATCAGATCCGACGACCTATCGTTTCCCCAGCTTCTGTTCCTACCCCTTCCAGACCCAGACGATCCATCCCCCCTGTTGTTTCGCAACTGTCCTTTGAAGAACCTTTTGAGACGGCTCCCGAGCCACGGAGGACCCTAATTGAGCCGACCATAATGCCTGTGGCGTCACGAGTCGCCAGACCCGAACCCGTTTTCACCCCCGTGGGCGTTGTGACTCATTATTTGGATAAAATCAAAGTCGTGATCGTTAAGCTGGATACCGAGGTGCGAATAGGCGACCGATTGGTTTTAAATGGAGAGAATGGACCTTTTCGGCAAAAATTGAGTTCTTTGCAGATTGATCGCCAGAATGTCGAAACGGCCTTTCGCGGAAACGAAGTTGGCATAAAGGTGAGCAAGAAGGCCATTGTTGGCGAAACGATGTATTTGATCGGCCAATCCTAGAGCACAAAGGTTCCACGTTGAACTGGCGGAGACGATTGTCGGAACTTTGAACCTGCAAAACGTCTAAGCTTCGCGGTTATTGATAAAAGTATACAGAAATTGAGGAGAATTTACGGGGAAAAGCCAGAAGGGTTTGAGGTTCCAGAATTGGAACCGTTACTTCTCAAGCGCCTTCCTTAATTCGTTTATAACCGCTTTTTCCCAATACTTCATCGAATACCAGCGGATAAGTGGCGTTGCAACTACACGTAGCCATGCCTTATGAATTGAAACGCGATAAGTGTAATCAATTAAGGTTCCTTCGGGAGATTTGGAAAGTAGCATCTCTTCATGACCGGAAGTTCCGAATTTAATGCTGTCATTGTCTGAAATAAAGCCTTTCCCCGGGAGAATGTGGGTTTTCATTTGTACCGGAAATTTTTTGCCGAACGATCTGACAATTGCATCCATTTCTAAATAATTTCCCTCCCTTTTCTTCACCTGTATCGATTCGGCAACCTTCGGGAAACGCTCCGGAAATTTCTCGAAGTCCGTCATCATCCTGAATACATCTTCAACAGGCGCTTTAACAAGCCACTGATTATGAAGCTCAATTTCTTTCATATTCGTAATTCTACCATGACTTCTTTTAATAAGTCAGTCATGGATAGAAAAATCACAAAACTTATCTACTCGGGTCGCTACCCGCCCCCGATCTCCATCGGGGCTGGTCGCTTCTTTTTCGCATCGAACCCCAGGGTTCTCATCCCTTACAACAAAAAAATCATGTGGGTTTCACGTCTAAATGGCGGAGAGGGAGGGATT
>PMDG01000013.1 GCA_003154375.1 Candidatus Peregrinibacteria bacterium | reverse complement strand
ACGGGCTGTGCACGGGGACGGACTAGGGACATTTCAGATTTCTGATATCTGATTCGGCGGAATACGCCGATTGAGATACCAAAAGAGCAGCCCCGACTTGTCGGGGCTGCTTTGGAATCGTTTTAAAATCCATCGCGTTTCCGCTAAACTGTTGGCGACCTTTTTAATCTATTCCGATGGACAATCCTCTTTTCCAAGAACGTTTAGACAAAATCGAGAAACTCCGCGCGCTCAGCGTTCAGCCTTACCCGGAACGTTTTGACCGCACCCATTTTTCAGACGAGGCCAAGGCCTTGGGAGAGAAAGGCGTACGGACCGCTGAGGAAATCATTGAGAAGAGCCGAAACGATGTGGTCCTCAGTGGACGTCTGATGAGCCTGAGGAGTTTTGGCAAACTGAATTTCGCCCATTTACAGGACGCGAACGGCCGGATCCAGGTTTGTTTCATGAAGGGGACGATGGCTGGAAAAAGTGAGGAGATACTCAAGTTTTTGGATATCGGCGATTTCGTGGGGGTGGAAGGCGAATTGTTCAAGACGAAACATGGCGAAATCACGCTTTTAGTGAGCAATTTGACGTTTTTGGGAAAAGCCATTCGACCCTTGCCTGAAAAGTGGCATGGGCTCCAGGACCAAGAGACAAAATACCGCCAACGCTATCTGGACACGGCCATGAGCGAAGAGGTCCTGAAACGATTCAAATTCCGGTTCGATTTAGAGCGGAGGCTTCGCGAATATTACTGGAGCCAAGGGTTCACCGAGATCGAATCGCCTCTTTTGGAAAACACCTCGTCCGGAGCGGCCGCCAAACCGTTCACCACGCACCACAATGCCTTGGACATCGATGTTTTCCTGCGCATCGCAGGAGGGGAATTGTGGCACAAGATGGCGGTGATCGGCGGCATGGAAAAGGTGTTCGAAATGGGCCGATGTTTCCGCAACGAAGGCATGGACCCGAGCCATTTGCAGGAATTCACCATGCTCGAGCATTACGCGGCTTACTGGAACTACGAAGACAACATGAAATTCACCGAGGGCCTGTTCGAATTCCTGCTCAAGGAATTGATGGGCACCACGAAAGTGATGGTCAAGGATCGCGAGGGCAAGCCGGTGGAGGTGGATTTTAAAACCCCGTGGCCCCGCAAGAAATTCCGCGATTTGATTTTGGACGGTTGCGGCATCGACATTTCGGATCATAAAGATGCCAAATCCCTGCTCAAGGCCATCAAGGCCAAAAAGATCGTGATCGAGGAGGCCTCGACACTTGGTTATGGGAATTTGGTGGACCATCTGTACAAGAAAGTCGCTCGACCTCACCTCATCCAGCCGACATTCGTGATTCAACATCCGGCGGACATGAAGCCTTTGGCCCGAAAAAACGACAAAGACGGACGGTATTGCGACAGCTTCCAGCTTCTCGTGAACACCTGGGAAATCGTGAACGCCTATTCGGAGCTTGTGGACCCGACAGACCAACGCGATCGGCTGACCAAACAAGCCAAGGCCAAGGCCGGTGGCGACGAGGAGGCTATGAGCATGAACGAGGAGTTCCTGGAAGCCATGGAACATGGCATGCCGCCGATATCGGGCTGGGGCATGGGCATCGACCGCCTGGCCACGCTTTTGACGCAACAGGACAACCTGCGTGACGTGGTGCTGTTCCCGTTGCTTAGGCCGAAAGCCTAAGCCTAGTTGGAGAACTGATTGGTCAACTAATGGGTGGACTCATTGGGCCGTTTCTTTTCATACCTGCGCCTTACCCTTTTCATTCCTGCGCAGGCAGGAATCTTCTTCGGCCCCTTCTTCATGATAGCAATTTGGAGATTCCTTGCTGCAAAGGAATGAAAAGAAAAAGAAGCACAATCCAAAATACGAAATCCGCTTCACGACTAATCAATTCAAAAACTTCCTGGGGTCGCGGAAGGCAGGCTTTTGCATCACCCCCTCTTCCACATATTCGTCATTTGTCCTTTCACCATACTCGTCATTTCCCAAAGATTCATCTGGGAGGTCTTGGAACAACATCCTGACTTCTGCGCGTTCATCATAAAAGGCCAATTCCAAGGCGGTTTCACCCGTATTTGAACTCTTGTAAAACGGATCAGCGCCAGCGTCCAACAGCGCACGGATGATTGTAAAAGGGGCGTGACAAGACAATGCTTCCATCAAGGGTGTTTCTTCCGCGTCGTTGACGTTATTCACCTCAGCCTTCAGGCCGATCAGGCAAGCGACCAGATCCCAACTCCTATCGCAGATGGCATGTTCCAAGGCCGTGGCCCCGTTTTCGTCTCTTTGGTTCACATTCGCCCCCAGCCTGATCAATAGGATGACCATTTCACAGTTGTTTCGGTCAACCGCGTCGTTGAGCGGGGTCAAGCCACGACATCCCGGCACATCCAATTTGGCGCCCAATTTCAAAGCGTCCAAGACCCTCCCCTTATCGTTCATCACAACTCCTTCCTCCATAAGCACTTGGGGGTTCGAGGGCGGCAAGGCGTTGGGCTTTGAGTCTTGTTTTTTGCGATTTCCCAAAACCCTGCGGGCTGATTTTCGCGCCTTGGCCGCAGAGTTCCGCTGGGCCATAATCCATTCATTTTTATCTGCCCACACTTCTTTGGGGTCTGGCTCCGCCATTTCGGCCTGCCATTCCCTGAGCCATTGGTATTTCTCGGATCGCTTGGACATTGGAGGTCATTTAGATTTGGGCCTCAGCTGAGTTTCAAAATGCGTGACAAAATCATGGCCTCTTTTTTTAAGTTCCGCGACGACACGGGCTGCGGGGGTCCTAAAATTGTATTTGGCGGGCTTTACGTTCACCACGTCGATCGTCACTCGACCGACCAGCTTGGGAATATTGCTCGCGTCGGTGATCTTTGGCCCACCATCGGGTAACCCAGTACGATGGCTTTCCTTCATTGGAACAGAACAGGCCAAGTTGAGGTTGGTTGAGTTTTCCAGCCGACCAAAAACCCTCAAATCGGCCACACCGCCCGATTGTTGCACCGTATCCACCAAATTGAATGCGGTCCGTTCCAAAGAAAACTTCTCGTGGGTCTTGGCTTCCACGAAAATCAAGGCCCCCTTAACCAACTCCCGGAAGAAAACCGTGAGCCTTTCTTTTTCATCCAAAGAGAGCTCCTCAAGGCTTTCAGCGCCAAACACGCGCTTGGCCATTTTAGTCATCAAACCATCGAATTCAATGGTTTCAACGGGGGTTTTGGGGGTGGGCATGCTTATTCCAACTAACAAATTATTGGGGGTATTTATAACTTATTTTTTTATGGTTGTCAATTCTCTACCCCCCAAACCCCCTTACCATTGTATAAAATACAAAACTATGATATAATAATTCAATGTAAAAAAATCAAAATGCATAAAAAGGTCCTCATTTTCCTCTCTGCGATAATGGCTGTCGCGATCCCCTGCCTATTGTTCGCTGCGACCAGTGCATCCATGACCTCTTTCAGTGTCACTGGCTCGTTTGTGGCGGGCTCCCCCTTCACGATCACCTTGGGGAATGTGCCTGACCTGACCCATTTGGGTCCCACCGTGACCCTGGAAGGAAAAGCGCTCACTGTCACCGCCGTCGGAAAAAACACGATCACGGGGGTTTTGCCCGATGGGGTTTCGAAAAAAGGAGGTGGAGTCAAAATCCGCTATGGGACCGAAACGGTGGAGGGCACCATCTACGTTCCGTTTATCGACAACATTTTCCTTCCTAAGGTCGAAAAGGGCGCTCAAATCAACTTCAATGGTGGAAATTTCAAGGAAAAGGATTGCACAATCAGCTTTCCGAATTCCAGCATCACCATCACCAGATGCTCGCAAAATCAAATTCTTGCGACCCTTGGGTCCAAGCTTAGCGGAGGCGATATCACGGTGGCCTCCAACGGATTTACTAGCGCACCCTACCATTTCGATTTTAAGGCGCCAGCGATCGATTTTGTCGAGAACAAGGCGGGCATCATCCCCGGATCAACCCTTCAGGTCCACGTTAAGGGGCTTTCCCAGGTCATGACAGAAAATTTGATCACCTTGGATACCCAAACCCTACAGATCACCAGTTTCAAGCCCAACGAGGGCTTGGTCCAAGTCAATCTTCCCGCGGAAAGCGCCAAGGGGAGCCTCAAGTTGACAGTGAACGGTTTTGAAAGCAACACGCTTGCTTTGGATGCCAACTTTCCCCCGATCCTTATCGATTCCAGCTTCACAGAAGAAGGCAATGTGATAAAGGTCAAAGCGGTCGGAAAATATTTTGCCTCGGACAAAACCAAGGTGAGCCTGTCGATCGGATCCAAAACGGGGACCGTGAAATTCGCCAACGTCAACAACATCGAGGCGGAATTTCCTCGAGGCGCCTATGCGGGATGCCTTATGGTGCAGGTATATGGTCAGGCCAGCAATTGCCTTTCGTTCAACACCACTCGCCCGCCTTATTTGAAGGGGTATCTGGATCCCATTTTGAATGGAGGAGAAAACAAGTATGAATGGACCCTGTTTGCCGAGAATTTGACTGAAAAAAACGACAAACTGGCGGTCTATGTGAACGGCACCAAGGCGGATCTGAAGGGCAGAATGTACAACAGCATTTCCGTGAAATTCGACCCCATCCCCGACAAGGGTGAGGTTTATGTGGTTTCCGAAGGCCTTGAAAGCAACCACCTTCCGTACGATTTCGGTGAGCAATTCTATCCCTTCATCGCCAGTGCGACCTCGAATGGAAAGTTCATGTACGCCCAGCCTGTGATCATCAAGGGCAGCAACTTCGGAGAAGATCAATTCAAGAGCAACGTGAGCATTAACCTCAGCGGAGTTGGGCTCACCAAAGACGCGAAGACCAATATCCCTGAGTGGAAAGTGAATAATTCGGAAATCACCATTCGGCTGGATGACAAGGTGAAAAAGGGAACCAAGGCGACCCTAAGCGTCACGGTGAAGGGAAAGAAAAGCAACGAGCTCACCTTTGTCACCGGGCAGGACAACAAGGAAACCCTTTGCTCCCCCTGGATCCAGAAAGTCCAATATCCGGAGGGAATCATGGAAGGATCCACGATCCGTATTTTGGGGCAGTGTTTCGATCCTGACCCGACGAAAAACTGGGTCTATTTCGATACCGTCGAGACCAAGCCAACCTTTGTGAGCTCGAACGCCATGGATGTCAAAATCCCCAGTGGNNAAGACCCCCAACGCCTTCTCGTTCAGCTTCGAGAACCCAGTGGCCAATGCCGTTTCCGAGATTGGAAAGGAGGGGCCTTTCGCCAAACTGCTGATCAACAACACCTTGGGCGAAGTAGAAATGCAGACCCTCAAATTCAAATTCGTTTACGAGGATGACAAAAATGACCCCTTCTCTATCCTCAAGCTGGGCTCCCTGCCCCTTGGCGAGGTCAAAGTGGCATTCAGTGGCGAGGGAACAAAAACCATCCCCCCCTTGGTGATCACACGAGACAAAAGCAATTCGTACGGCTTTATCCTGGATGGTATCCGTATCCAGCCCAGCACCCAAGTCCAATCGCTGGAATTCAGAACCACAGAAAAGCCCTTCGCCTTGAATGGCGCAAAATTCCATCTTGAATTCGACCCAACCAAGATTGAAAATTTTTCAGGATTGCTCATACAGCGCAACAAGCAGGAAGTTTTGAAGTTGAAACAAAATGCCCTGTCCAGCTCCGACATCACCATTACCAAGACCCTTCCCACCTGTTTTGACTCTGATTCCAAGAAGGTCAACTGTTCAAGCCTTATGGGAAGTGGCACAATCCAGCAAACCGCGACTTCCACAAAGCCGAAATTGCCGAAAATTCCAAAAAAATAATGACTGACCCCTCGCGATTGAAAAAATGACTGAAATATGAAAAAAAATATGAACACACCCCAAGCCAACCCAGACCCCAAGCAGGATTCCAAGAACCCCCCTGAGGTTCCACTGAGGCCCAAAATCCGTTCCCTAGCCAAAAACGAGGAGCCTGAAATGACGACCGAGGTCGCAGACTACTTCAGCGATTCGATCCACAAGCTTCAAGAAAAGATGATCGCAGGCACGGCGACTCCGGCAGACTGGGACTACAACAAGGAGGTGGAAACATGGAAGGCAATGCCGAAACATTGGAAAAAAAGGCTAACATCGATCGAAGCCATGAAAAAAGAGGCCGAGGAGGCTTCGAAGCGGCATATATCACTCAAACAATGGCTTGGGTTGCTCGATTTGGCGCAGCACGTTGGCGAAAAAAAACGAATCCGGTGGATCGACAAAACATTCCGATTCCCTGGCGAAGGAAGGATCACGGCCCAAAGAAGCCTTCATTTCGGAGAAGGGAAAATCACCATCCCCCTTCCAGAAGGGCTCGAAATTGAGGGAGAGCCTCCCCTTATCAAGGAGTCCGTCGACAAACATAGCGAAACGGAAAACACCAGAAAGAAGCTCAAGGAGAAGATTTTTTCCCAAGGACAAGAATCGAATTAGGTTCAGTCGAACACGACCACGTCCTCGAGCTTGAGACCGAGTTCTTTCGCTTTGAGCACACGGCGCATGACCTTGCCGTTGCGATTTTTTGGAAGTTTGTCGATGTAAGCGATTTCATCGGTCACAGCGATGGGGCCCATCTCGGTACGAATCCTCTTGCGGATTTCGTCTGAAAGCGTGTCTGAGGCCTTGAAACCAGGCTTTAAAACGATAAACGCCTTGGCGATCTCGCCCTTGATCTTGTGGGGTTTGCCGATCACTGCCACTTCCATGACTGCGGGGTGGTGCGAAATAGCCCCTTCGATCTCGGCGGTTCCTATACGGTGGCCTGCGATTTTAAGGACGTCATCGGCTCTGCCCAAGGCCCAAAAATAACCGTCTTTGTCGCGCATGGCCACATCGAGCGTGTAGTATTTTCCAGGGAAGCGGTCGAAATACGTTTCCTTGAAATACTTTTCCATTTTGTAGAACGTACGCGCCATCGAGGGCCATGGCTTGGTGATTACCAACAGACCCTTTTCGCCATCTTTGACCTTTTTTCCATTGTGATCGACCACCTCGGCAAAAATGCCGGGGAATGGTTTGGTGGCGGAACCTGGTTTCAGAGGCAGGGTTGGCAACGGAACGATCATGTGGGCGCCGGTTTCCGTCTGCCACCAGGTATCCATAATGGGGCAACGTTTATGGCCGACCACCGTGTAATACCAATTCCATGCTGCGGGGTTGATGGGTTCGCCCACGGAACCGAGTGTGCGTAGCGTGCTCATGTCGTACTTGTTCGNNGTTCGCCCACGGAACCGAGGATGCGGAGGGATTTGAGGCTGTGTTTTTTGACCCATTCATCACCTTCGCCCATAAGCATTCGGAGCAGGGTGGGGGCGGTGTAAAGGATGTTCACTTTGTGCTTGTCCACAATTTCCCAAATGCGATCGGGTTTCGGGTAATTCGGCACCCCCTCAAACAGGATTGTGGTCACACCAGCCATCAGCGGGGCGTAAATGGTATAGCTGTGGCCCGTGATCCATCCGGGATCGGCCGTTGACCAGAAAACGTCGTCCGGCTTCACATCGAAAACCCAGTTGAATGTGCGATGAACCTGGACCATGTAGCCGCCATGGCAATGCACCATTCCCTTGGGCTTGCTGGCCGTGCCGGAGTTATAAAGGATAAATAGCGGATCCTCGGCATCCAGAACCTCAGTCGCGCATTTTGGAACCATTTTATCGACCAAATCGTGATAATAGAGATCCCGACCCTTTGCCATGGGGACGGGTGTCTTGCTGTGGTGCACCACAAGGATGTTTTTGACGCATTTAAGCCCCTTCACCGCCTCGTCGGCCG
>PMDG01000045.1 GCA_003154375.1 Candidatus Peregrinibacteria bacterium | reverse complement strand
TCAGTTACAGCCCCGAGTACGGAGCCAGGCCCGTGCGCCGCAAGCTCCAGGACCTGGTGGAGGATCCACTGGCTGAAAAGATATTGAGCGGAGAGTTCAAGCCTGGCGACACCATCAAGATCGGGAAACTGGGCGACAAGGATGAACTGAGCTTCATGAAAGTCGAACTCAAGGTCAAAAAAGAGGCTGCCAAGGCTTCGACGGGCTCAGCCTCTGCGAGAAAGGTCACAAAAGACTAATCCAAAGCCCTATTTATCGCCCAATGCCTTCTTGACCCTATCCAGAATATTTTGGTTGTCGAAGGGTTTTGATAACAGAATCTTATTTTCGATGATCTTCTTGATGTTCGGATCATTCGTGGAGTTGCCAAAAGTGCCTCCACTCATAAACAAAATTTTATTTGCTAGCTCTGGATGTGCCTCCTTTAACCATCCGTAATACATCCCCCCAGTCATTCCCGGCATCATGAGGTCACAGAGGGTGTAATCGGGACGTATGCCGGACTCGATTGACTTTTTCGCCTCCAAAGCAGAAGAAAAGACCATAACTTCCGGCTTTTTCCCATCATTAAAATCGCGCAGAATAATTCTTTTCAGGACTGAAGCGAGCGCAGCCTCATCATCAATCAAAAACACAGTTTTTTGTCGTGCACACTCGACGGCGCCTTCCTTCACGGGGTTTTGATTTTCAGATGGGCTCGCATCGAACTGGCTGGCCCTTTTGTCGATTTCACCAATGCTCATTCGGGCTATCTCCCCCAATCGGCCGATGGCACCACCCATGTCATCAAAGGCACCCTCCCCATCTTCCCCTAAATCCAGCTTTCGCTCCTCGATCAACTCTTTAACATAATCAAAATTTGCACTCAAAATGGCCAATACATTGTTGACCTCATGCCGAACAAATGACATGCGCCGCCTGACTTCGGCTTCGACGGATTGCATGGGAATAGGTTCGGATCGCTCCTCCACCTTCACGATCTCCCCACTCTCGGTAGCCCCAATTTTCTTTTCCTCCCGATCCATAGTTTTTAATTATCCAATAAACACGCCTCTAGGCTTGAGCGATAGCTAACTATAATATAATATATTTAAAATAAGTCAATACAATATTCGATTACTTGCTGACCTCCAAATTCTAGCCGCGCCATCAACGAGCACCCACTCGCAACAAATAATCACGTCTCCTATCTCGACAAAAAGACTATCAACATTTCCCTCAGACGGTCATCATTCACCCCCCTTTCCAAACAGCGCCCTTCCTCAACACCCACATCCTTTTCAGCCAAAAAACAAAAGCCCTTGGCCAAATCCGGATATTGGTCGCAGACCCATCGAAAAAACAACCTTCCCGCGTTTCCAGGCATTTCCAAATCGCAAAAAATCGCATGGGGCCGAAAACCCGCCTCTATCATGTTTGTTGCCAATGCGGCAGACTCCGCTTCCTGAGTCACCAATTCGGCGATTTTCAATACCCGGAGCCGACTGGCAAAGGCATGTCGGGCATCTTTGTCATATCCCACCAACAAAACACAAATAACCTTCGGGAGGGCACCCCCTTCCATGCAGGGAAACCCTGCCTTTCCATCGCCCCCCTCCATGTCTGACCCTATCCCCATAACGTCCCATTAATGCTTGCCGGATTCACAACCCTAACGATTTCCTTAGATCATCGGCCTTCTTCTGCTCCTCGGCCTTCTTGGTGTCCTCTTTGGCCTTTGCCTCGAGATCTTGCCAAGATGACGCGTGTTTCTTCTCCAATTCCGCCAACTGCTCGGCATGCTTCTTCTCCAACTCGGAGAACTTGGACTTTTCCTCTTCGAAAATCTTGATCAGCTCATCGATCTGGAACTGGGAAAGCTGGGGAACCGCCTCAATAATCTTCTTCTTCTCGTTGATGGTGAGCGAAATGGAACCCGCGAGTAAGCTCAGGAAATTGGCCTCGTCGAACTTGGTGTTCGGATGGGGCGGAATCTTCACGCTGGACATGAACTGCTGTTGTGCCTGCTTGTTTCCCGCGTTTGAAACCAGAGAGCTGATATCCACATTCTCCTCCATGATTCCGCTTAAGTCCTGTCCGCTGGCCGAACCGGCTTTTCCACTTTGTTGACCCCCTGCCTGCTGACCTTGAGCTCCTGTCTTTTTTTGCTGATTGTCATCCATGGGAATGGTTTGATAAGCATTAATGCTGTGATTTTACCATCATCCGAAACTAAATCAAACTGACTTTTGACCATGATTACGGGGATTCACACGATGAGCCTGATTCCCCTCTCATTGTCGCTTACAAACGCTAATTTAGATTGTGATCAATAATTATATGTTCGACTTGGACAATTCATACACCGCAACTCCAAACGCCACCGAAACATTCAACGACTCTTTCTTGCCACGCATTGGGATACGGAGTGCCCTATTGCACAACCTTAAAATGTCCGACGGAATCCCTCCGACCTCATTTCCTACCACAAGGCAAATCGGGCCCTCGATCTTGAATTTGCGATAATCAACGCTTTTGGAGGCAATCTCCAATGCCACAATTCTGATGCCCTCACCTTTCAATTTTTGGATGCATTCCTTCGCATCCATCCAATATTCCCACGGCACCGACTCTTCGGCGCCAAGGGCTGTCCTAGCAATTTCGGGGCGGGGAGGCACTCCGGTTTCGCCACACAGGAAAAGCTTTTCCACGCCGGCGCCATCGGCGGTCCGAAACATGGAACCCACATTGTGGAGGCTGCGGATGTTGTGGAGAAGAGCGTAAATCATTTTACATTTCTGATTTCAGATTTCGCATTTACTACATGAAAATTGAAAACTATAAAAAATTGAAAATTATTGCATTAAGTTTTCAAGTTTTCATTATAAACATCGAATTCTGGTTGTATAAAATTTTTGTTCGGATTATGTCATAAACGGCTTTCTCCTCAGCATTTTCGACTTCCCAAAGAATCCCATAATTCATAGATTCGACTTCATTCGCCGAAACCTTTTGGATCTTTTTCACCATCTCCATTCCTGTCGGATTACCCCTTTCACAGACCACCAGCCAACCCGCCGGGTTGAGTTCAATAGGCTGCAAGCCTTTCCTTTCGACGTATTGGTAAAACCTCCCTCCGGTCCGAACATAGACCCAGTCCTTATTTGGATTGGCCAATTCTCTAGATTCCAGAATCTTTTCCGCAGACTCGATGCCGTCCATGGCTGGCCTCAGCTTAGCGGACCAATAGGTGTAACGCTTCAGGTTGGCCTTGAAGCCCCTTGCCCTCAGCGCCGACTCGACCGTCTTTTTTTCGTTGTCGATGGATTTGGGCCGAACTATGATCTCGATGTCGGCAGGTTCGAATGGCCTAATCGCCTCTATGCTCTGCCGCGACCCAAGGCTAGGATACCCTGACCTTGAACGAGCCTCGATCCAATCTCGAATTGATTGAAAAATAGGATTGTCTCCCCCTTGCGGATCCTGTGCCGGATTTGGCAGGATGGCCAAAACGTTGCCAGCCGGGTTGCACAAGGCTGCGATTGATTCGGCATCCATCGGACTGGCGGCACTCCCCTTCCCCTGCTCTCCAAATAGAAAAACGATCTGGCTGTTCCTTTTGACCACCTCCAAGACCCTGACATCGCCAAAAACAAAACGCTTCCTGGGTTGCGCAATGGGCAGTTTCAACCCCCCTGCGAAACGGTTGAAAGCCGAACGGTTCTTGGGTGCCATGCTCCTCAGCGAGCACCAGCCTCCGGTTGCCCCATCCATTGGACTCGCCTCCGCAACCGCGCAGGCCAAAGCTCCATTATCGTATCCAGGGATCAGCCCCGACTCGACCAGTATCTCGGCACCATTGCCCATGCCGAGCACCACCTTTCCCTTGGACGCCCCTTTTCGGATCACTTCTATAATAGGTTGCTGGGCCGCGATGACTCCGCCACGCCCACGATCCCCAAAACTCATGCCTCCGGCCAGACAATAGCCATCAAAGTCATCGGAGTGAGAGCCCTCGAGCATCCCCGCATCGTTCCAAAGCACGGTCTCGGCCTCCATTCCGCTTTGCCGAAAAGCGCGAACCGCTTCGTTCTCGCCAGTAGTGCCAGGGAATACGATTACAGCGAATCGGATCATGTTTATTTTTAAATTATGGTAAGTGTCACATCCTTGCCACAGACGGACAACGTCCGCTGAGGCGGATCCTGTTTCGACAACTTGGAGGAAAAAGCAAAATAATCGCCATCCCTTTCGGAGTCGCTATAACGTCCTCCAAAATAATAACAGGCATCCAATTCCCACAATCCCTTTTCCGATAGGGCAAAAACTTTCATTAAGCCCTCCCCGCTTCCTGCCCCATTTTGATCAACAACACTGAGGAGCAGCCTCTCTCCGTCGACCCAAAGGTAATAGGGATTGTTTTTGGAGGATTGGGATTTTGCGGAGTCAGGGTTTGTGTCTTTTATCTCGAGCCATTTTTCCCATGCGCTTTCGCCTTTCCGAGCGGCCAACATACCAGCGAACGACTGAATGAAGTCGGCTGGCAGTTGCAGTGGCACGTTCATCGAGCTACGAAGAACAAGGGCGAACCGAAGATCGCCCAACTGAAAGTATTTTTTGACTTGCGACTCATTTATATCCGATGGAAATCCGAGCGCCGGTTTTGTAATTTCCCCTATCTTGGCCCCCGACTGAAGCGTATTGGCGATTGTCGATGACAAGGAAAGATTTTGCTCCTCCTTTTGGCCTACACTAGGGATTGATTCTCCCGCTTCGGCTTTTTTCCGCTCATCAGTCGCGATTTGATTGGAACATCCCGCAAAAAACAGGCTGACCAGCAACACGATCGCAAAATAAGTCTTTTTCATGATGATGAAGTTGAGATATCCAGAGGACCACCCATATCATCATACTCGATTATTCGGAGGTGCGGAACTCATTTGAACGCGCGGGCGATGACGAGGCCATAAATTTTTCCAAAACCTTTTTCTCGCAAGACTTTCGCAGCGTTTTCCAACGTCGACCCCGTGGTACACACGTCGTCAACTATAAAATAGAGATTTTCAGACTTGGACTCATGAACTATTTTTTTGTTCATACTAAAGGCGCCTGCCAGATTCCGATGCCGCTCCTCCTTGCTCAGCTTCGCCTGCTGGCCAGTCTCTTTTTCTCGGACCAATAGCTCTTCGACCTCGCATAAGCCTTGGAGCCACTCTGCCTGGACCGCGCGGGCGATGACCTCTGCCTGGTTGAACCCACGCTCGAGGAAACGTTTGGGGTGCAGAGGCACTGGCACGAGGATAAGACGCTTGCCTTTCGCCATCTCCAATTCCCCTATTTTTTCGACGATCAATTTGGCAAACGGGATTGCCAATTCCTCCGTGAATTTGTACTTGAACTGCTTAATAGCCGCTTTGATCTGGGGGTTTTTCGCGTAATCCAAGGCATAGATCACCCCACGCAGATTCTCAAACTCAGGCGTCGATCCGCGTTTTGAAAAACGACTGATTTTCCGCTTGGCCAAAGATTCAAGACATTCGGCACACAGAAAATCCCCTTCCTTTTTGCACGAGGCGCAAGCAGGGGGAAACAGGGTATCGAGGATCAGCCTAAGGATGGTTTTGATTGCCCTCATTCAATGTCGGGGGGCGACCTTGATGAGATTATTTAAGAAGTTATAATAATATAATATTTAATTAATGTCAATATCCAGCGCTTGTAAACCGTTTTGCCGTTGTGCTAAACTCCCCGTGCTTTCATCATTATTGTGTCTCTATGAAAAATATCCTCATGATTTCCCAGGCAGTCATCTCGACCTTGATGGGCCTTATCATCCTCATTCAGGGCAAAGACGAAGGGTTGAGCGCCACCTTTCAGGCCAACCAGAGTTTCCAATCCACCCGACGTGGGGCCGACAGGGTNNAAGACGAAGGCCTGAGCGCCACTTTCCAGGCTAACCAAAGCTTTCAGCAAACACGACGTGGGGCCGATCGGGTGATCTTCATCACCACGGTTGTGCTTGCCACCCTCTTCATTGTGAATGCGGCGCTTTTCATTTTCGTTAAGTAATCCACTTTAAGCCACCGAGATGATCAACCGTTTCGGACGACTGAACAAGATCGAAAAAATAGCGGTTGCCTTCTTGGGCGTACTCGCCCTGGTGACCGGGTTCCAGATCGTCCACGAATTCATATTGGAGCATTCCGAGACCTTTCCCGAGAAAGGCGGTCTTTACGTGGAGGCGGCGTCTGGGAAGGTGGAGACGATCAATCCCTTGTTCATCCATTACGGAAGCCTTACCCACGATCTATCGCTTCTCATCTTCTCCGGCCTTGCCAAATACGATCCCAAAACCCAGGAAATCGTCCCCGACCTGGCGGATTTCAAAGTCTCGGACGATGGCAAAACCTACACGTATGTCCTCAAGGACAACGTCCTTTGGCATGATGGCCAACCCGTCACCGCGAACGACGTGATCTTCACCTATCAAACGGTTCTCGGGAGCCCTTCCTTCAAAGGATCCATCCTCAATTATAACGACTTTAGCGGGATGAAGGTATTCAAGGTCGATAACCGCACCGTGAAATTCGCGCTCGAGAAACCCGATTCCTTTTTCCCAGTCAAAACCATCATCGGTATTCTCCCCGAACATCTTTTGGGATCCGTTCCTCCAGAAAATATTGGTCAGGACCCTTTCAACCAGTCCCCTATCGGTTCGGGCCCCTACCGCTTCGGGTCCATGAAGACTGAGGACAGCATGACCGAAATCACCCTTCAGTCTTTCGCGGACTATATCGGAAAAAAACCCAACATCGACACCCTCCAATTCAGAATCTATGCCACACCCGAGGAGGCACTGAAACACCAAGGCGAGGTCGATGGCCTCAGGACTGTCCCCGATGAGGTCGCGGAAAAGGTGCTGGACAAAAAACACCTCAACCTGATTCGCTACACCCTTCCCCAGTACGTGGCCATCTTCCTCAACACCGAATCCCCCATCCTGAAGGACAAGGCAGTCCGATTTGCCTTGCAACTCGGTACCGACAAAAACGCGATCGCCGAAGCGCTGGGCCAGTCCCGTATCATCGATACCCCGCTCCTTGAAATCGACCAACGGAACTGGGTCTACCAATACAGCGTGACGAAAGCCAACGGATCCCTTTACGACACCCAATGGCAACTGCCAGACTCCAAAAAAATCGAGGCGAGCACGGCTACCAAAGACAAAAACGGTAAGGAGGTGACACCAGCTCCTAAGCCGACCGTGACCCCCGTTGCGGATCCGGACAACACCAGCGCGGTGACCTACATCAACGGTCCCAACGGAGGAAACGACTGGGAAACATCGGACACCAAGGTCACGCTCACCGGCACGGTTCCCCCAAAGACCAAATCGCTCTTCGTGGATGACTACGAGCTCAAAAAATATGTCCCTGGCGACACGTCTTGGAGCTATGTGGCGAGCCAGGAATTCGGAAATCTGAAAACAGGCCGAAATGTTTTCCATGTTTATGCCGTGGATACGAGCGGAGTCAAAAAGGAAATCGACGCGATCACTATTGCCCAGGGGACTTCGTTGGAACTCACAGACAAGGAGCTCACCAAAGCCAAGGAGGAAAATGCCCAGGCAAAGGAACTCCCCATCCGTTCCAATAAGGATGGCCAAGAGCTGACACTACGTCTGATCATCCCCGAACAGCCTGAAGCCTACGGAAAGATCGCCGCAATGCTCCAGACGCAATGGTCGAAGCTGGGGGTCCGCCTCCTCATCGAACCTTTGCCCAATGACCTCTTCCAGCAACGGCTTTCCAAACGGGACTACGATCTGTTGATTTTCGGACAGAACCTCGGCTATAATCTCGACGCCTATCCGTACTGGCACTCGAGCCAGGCCAAGGCAGGCGGCTACAACCTTTCCCAATTCAAGAACTTCGTGGCCGACAGCTTGCTAGAGAAGGCTCGCCTGCAAAAGGATCTCACCCAACGCCAAAAAACCTTGGAAGACCTGCAGGAAATCATGAGCAAGGAGGTTCCCGCTATTTTTCTCTACAGCCCCACCTACACCACCGCTTTCACAGACAAAATCCAAAACGCGACTTTCGACCATTTGGCCACCACTAGCGACCGTTTTGCCAACATTTCGGACTGGTACGCGGAATACGCCCGGAAGCTGAAACCGGGGACCACCCCCCTCACCTTCCTCACGTGGATTATCCGACAATTCTAGGGTTTCCGAAAAATCACGTGACAAAACGCCCTTCCCCACTTACACTGTCAACCATCTGCTTTAATCCTTATCTTAACCGTCATGCAAGTCGTCCTCATAAAACGAGTCCCGAAATTGGGCTATGAACACGACGTGGTCGATGTAAAACCCGGCTACGCTCAAAATTTCCTTTTTCCGCAAAAAATGGCGGTCCCCGCTTTGAAAAGCGATCTTAGGCGAGCGCAAATCCTAAAGGCCAAAATGCTCCAGAAGCTGGAGTCGGTTATCGCGAACGCGAAAGTCGTGGCCGAACAGCTCAAGGGCGTCACCCTCAAATTCACCAAGAAGGTCCGTGGCGACAAGCTCTACGGCTCCATTTCCGAGAAGGAAATTATCACGGCTTTGGCTGAACAAGCCAAGGTCGAAGTCCAGAAGGACATGGTCGATATGCACGAACACATCAAGACCCTGGGCGAATTCAAGATCAAGCTTCATTTGGCCCAAGGTGTCGAAGTGCCGATCAAGGTCGTCGTCTCAAAAGAGGAATAATCGACCCATCGTAGTCCAAACATCCAAAACGCCCCCTCTGCCCTACGGCTACGAAGGGCGTTTTTGTTGTCCGAAAGAGTGGATAATTTAACTGAAATATGATAGAATATATTGATAATCCGAACCATGCCGCCAAACCCCGAAACCCTTAAATCAACGGCACCCGAAACTCCTAGCACACCCAAAGAGCAGTTGGATGAGCTGAGAAAATCCAACGATAAGAGCTCATGGAACATCCTTGAGAAGTTTAACGAATTGGTCGCAAACATCAAAGAAAAAGGGTTTTTAGAAGCAGTTTTCGGCCCATGGCTCGCTATCCTCTCCGCCTTGAAAAAACCTGAAAGCCCTGACAAGCCCAATGAGCCCGAAACCCAAAAGCCAGCGGAAGCGCCTCGTGCGCCAGAAATCCAAACCCAACTGGGTGAGCTCGTTGCCGAGAATGCCGGCATTTCCAAACTGGACCACACCGTACTGAAATCGGAAAAATACGACACAGTAACGAATATAGACAAAAAAACGGAAAAGAAGACAATCACCACTCTATGCTCGGGTACGGCCCTCAAGAACCTATACAAGCTCGGTTGTAGACATATTTTCAGCGCGGCTACCGCTGTGGAAGACCTGATCAAAGACCCAAACAAAAAATTCGAAGGCCTTCCTTCTGGCGATGCCTACAAGGTTCGGAGCTTCTACAATATGTCCCGATACCATTTTAAGATCCCTGGGGGGTTGAATGCCAAAGAAAACCGAAATCTTGTGCCCCATCTCGATGCCAGTGGGATGAACGTGGCCGATGTTCTAGTCCGCACCGGAAGCGACTACGACCATCGTGCGACCGCATTCAAATCGTTAGTCGATGGCCGTTGGTATGTGCTGGATCCCTACATGCATGCCGGGGCCGGCGAGATCAAAACACTGAACGAAAAAATTACACTGATCGATAAACAAATCGATGACGCGCTCCGCGCCAAACAGGACGAAAAAGCCTCCCAACTCAAATCTGAAAAGGAAGCTAACCTTAAACAGCTAGACATCGTCATGAACAAGATCAAGGAGCCAATCCCTCTGGAGCAATACTTCGGAAATATCGAATATGTGGTTCCCATGAAGCAGGATGCCGAGTCGGCGCTAGCCTACATACCGCCCACGACAAAAAATGCAAATAGCTAAGGCTGACAGTTCTCAAAAAATGACCCTCTTGATTGGACGTCTTTTTTTTGATTTTAAAGTGGTGGGCCCGCCTGGACTTGAACCAGGGACCAATCGGTTATGAGCCGACTGCTCTAACCACTGAGCTACGGGCCCGAAAATATCGACTTAAAAGATATAGGAGTCGGGGTGTGTTTTCAAGTCACAAATCGAATCACGCCAAGTTTGCAGATTGAACAATTAATTTGTTCATTCCTCGACGTTGCTCGGAATGACAATTATTAATGGATTCACTCAAAACCCGTGGTATAATGCACGCGCTTTAGCCTTAAATTCGTATCCATGTCATCCAATTCCCTTACCGATATCAAGATCGGCCGCATCGTGAAAGTCAACGGAGCACCCTGCCTCGTGGTCTGGAGCCAATTCAACCGCAAACAACAACGCAAGCCCGTGATGCGCTCCAAGCTCAAAAACCTTTTGACAGGAGGAACCGTGGAGAAGAACTTCCTTTCCGGGGAATCCTTTGAATTCGCCGAGATCGAGAATCGACGATGCCAATACCAGTATAAAGACGCGGATGCCGGCTATTTCATGGACAACAACACCTTCGACCAATTCACCCTCCCCCTGGATCAGATCGAGGGCGCTTTGCAGTACATCAAAGACGACACCGAGGTCTATGTGACTTTCTACGAGAACAAACCCATCTCCATCCAACCCCCGATCAAAGTCGAGCTCAAAGTGATGGAAACACCCCCTGGGGTAAAGGGCGACACCGCGACTGGAGGAACCAAGATCGCCAAAATGGAAACTGGCGCCACTGTGGATGTCCCGCTGTTCATCCAAGAGGGCGAGATGATCGTGGTCAATACCGAGACCGGCGAATACGTGGGTCGCACAGGGTTATAAATTCGAATCACCGAATCTTCGAAATCCGAATAAACTCGAAATACGAATTTTCAATGTCCATATAGAATCCAAAAACCCCGCCACATCAAGATTAACGATTGGTCGACTAACAAGGTTTTGCGGGCTTGGATCATTGGGATCTGATATTTTTTCGTATTTCGAGGATACGAGTTTCGGATTTTCTTTTCGTCCGCGCCCTTTATTTCTTGGCAATTTTTTGATAGGCTAAGTGTTAGGTTTTGCCTGCTTTTGATGATTCCCGTAACAATTTTGCCTTTACGCTGTATTAAGAGAAGACACCCCTTAGAGATAAAACCAAATTATGACCCATAAGACCTGCCTCAAGACCCTGCTTCTTGCGTCTGCCGCGTTTTGGATTATCGCCCCTCACGCTTTCGCCGCAGAGGGCTTTTGTGGCGATGGCATCTTGGATCCCGCCACGGAAGAATGTGATGATGGCAACCATGTGAACCGGGACGGTTGCAGCGCCTACTGCAAGATCGAGGACATGACTCCTCCCACTGTGGTTTCCACCACCCCTCCTGACGGAGCCAAAGACGTGAAAACCACTACCACCAACTTCGTGGTTGTTTTTTCCGAACCCATCGACCCCAAAAGCCTGAACACCATCAACAATGTGCTTCTCCTGCACAATGCCAAACCGCTAGAGATCACCCTTAGTCTGCAAAGCGACCAGAAAACCCTCAAAATCAGCTCCAAACAGGACCTTTTCCCCGAAAGCAGCCACGCCATCAAGATCAACAACATCAAGGATGTGCCAGGCAACATCATGCCCAAGGAATTCATCAGCGTCTTCACCACGGGGACCCTGATCGACCACACCGCGCCCACGGTTTTAGTGGATCCGCCAGGCGGCACGTACGGATTTGCGCAAAACGTCAGTCTCACCCCCTACATCGACATCTACACAGGAAGTCCCGATTTCATCGATACGACCGCAAAAATCTATTATACCCTGGACGGCAGTACTCCTACGGATAAAAGCGCGCTTTACAAACTTCCGCTTCCCATTCGCGTCAAAACCGATCTCAAATATTTTTCTTTGGACGCTGTCGGAAACCGCTCACCTGTGAAAACGGAAAGCTATGCCTTCGATTGCCCCGAGCAACCCAACTCCAAACGGGTGACCGCCTATCCCCTCTGCAACATCCTGGAATGCAACTTCGGCTTTGTGCTCCGTGGCAACACCTGCGTGGTAAGCTTGGAGGAAGCCTCCGCCGACGATTACAAGACCAATGCGGTCACCGCCCCTCTTTTCGCCTCAGACAAGCCTGTTTACATCACCACCAAGCCGGCGATCTTCGTAACCCCCGAGCACAAAGGACTTCTTCCGCGACCTATCGTATTCAAGGATTCCAAACGAGGCACCGTGCTTCAGTTCGAACGGGACACCATGATCAAAGACAGCGAAGGCCGAGCCTTCAGCGGCTACATCCGTCCTCCCGTACCCCTTTACATGAAAGATTTCCCCATCAATTTCGGCTACACCTTCCGTACCATTTTCGAATTCAAGGCGGCCGATGGTCGGGATCTGACTTTCAATCCCCCTTTCAAGATGACAATCCCCTACACCGATGCCTTCAATCCGGACGAGGGGGTGACTATTTTCACCTACAATCCCAAGACGGAGACTTACACCGAGTACCCAAAAGCCAATTACACGGTTGATCTAGTCAAACAGCAAGTCACCCTAACTTCGTCAAAAACCTCGGCTTTTTTCATCGCCCAATCTGGGGCAAATTTCAACCGCTCGATCTTCACCGACATCAAAAACCATTGGGCCAAAAACTACATCGAAGCCCTTTACCGCAAAGGAATCGTGAAAGGAAAGGATGAGGGTATCTTTGCGCCGGACGAAAAGATGACACGCGCCGAGTTCATAAAAATCGCGCTTTTGGCTGCCGGGATTGAGATCCCGAACGCCGACGCCATCACAAACGCCCCCTTTCGCGACTCTCCGCTGGATGCCTGGTTCACCCCTTATTTGGCCAAAGCCAAGGAACTCGGACTCATTTCAGGCGCCAAGGAAAACTTCTCCCCTGGCAAATTTATCAACCGTGCGGAAGCCATCAAGATCCTTATTTCCGCTTTCGCGTTTGACCTGACACCCAAAAAAGGCGAGGTTCCCGCGGCCCAGGCCAAACAGTTCAAGGACCTGCTTGTGGGCCAATGGTATTACGATTTCATCGATTTCGCCCTCCGTAACAAACTTGCGGACGGTCCCCATGTGGTCAACGGCGTCTTGGTGAAAACCTTCGAACCTTCCCGACCCATCACCCGGGCCGAGATGGCCAAATTGACGATGAAAGCCATCGAGCTAAAAGATGCACAGACGGTGAAGGCGACTCTGCCCAGCCCCCCCGATCTCCAAAAAACCCAAACGCAGAAACCCTAATTGAAGTAATTCTTTGCAAATGGATACGAAGGGGCGCAACCGTTTGCGCCCCTTCTATTTTTTTATCGTTTTCGAATCCTCTTCCCAAAGCAATCTTCAGACGGTAAACCCCTTGTAAAATTGGTGATTTTTTGGTATAATAATTAGATAAATTAATACCCCGTTCCCGAAGGATGCAATACAAGATCCCCCAAAACGTCGGCATCGAGGACAAAATCGTGGGGCCGCTCTCTCTGCGGCAACTGATCATTGTGGCCGTGGGCGTGGGTATCAGCTGGGTGCTTTTCGCCATCATGAGCAAGCTCTATGAGGTGAATTTCATCGAATACGCCGTCATCGCCATGCCCGCCCTTCTCTCCGCTGCCTTCGCTCTCATCCGCATCAATGACCAAAGCCTCACAAAGTACTTGCAGCTCTTAATGGAATTCTCGATGAAACCCAAACGACGGGTCTGGGACCATCGCGGAATCGCAAGCTTGGTTTCTCCCGATCTGGGAGAACCTGCAACGGCCGTAACTTCAACAATGAATTCCGATCTTATTGCCAAATCGAAAAAGGCCTCCAATTTAAGACAGCTCAGCCTTATGCTCGATTCGGGTGGGTTCGAACATGTGAAAGCCCCCGTGCATAAAGACATGGATCAAGCCCAAGACGAGAATCTGGTGGTGCAGGCCTACTTTGGCAATGACGAGAAGGAAAAAATGAACATGTACTGGAGAACGATCGAATCGCACAAAAAACGCCTGGATTTCTTTGCCAAGCTCCCGACCACAAAACTAGCCAAAGGGACTGCCGAGGCCGAGATGGCTCGACAAGAGATCGCCAAAGCCAAAGAGGCGGGTGAGGCAGCCCGAAAGATGACCCTCTCTTTAAAAGTGAAGCCTGCAGCTACGACTCCTCCTTCTGCCCCAAAAGTTGAAAACCAAAAACCTGTGCAGCCGACCCCAAAACCTCAAGCCCCCAAACCCATTGTTGCTCAGCCGCCTAAAATCCAGACGCCAAAGCCGACCCCCCCTCAACCTATATCCTCGACCCCGCCTGAGAAAGCGGCGGCCAAACCCACACCCCAACCACAACCCTCAACACCCAAAACCCAATCCGCACCGAAACCGACTCCCAAGCCCGCTGCCTCTCAGAACGCGGGAGCCCAGCCCAATGTCTTAACGCCTGCCCAGACGTCTGTTCCGAACAAGCCCAATGTCAAAAAACAGACCCCCCAGCCTGTGCGTGCCGGCCATGTGGATACCACCAAAAAGAACGCCCCGGCACAATATATTCCCAAAGCGCCCCCCAAACCGCAACCTCAGCCAAAATCTGCCCCCCAAAAGGCTGAATCCCCCTCTACGGAAAAGCCCAAGGAAAACCCGCCAAAATCGGATGCAGGAGCCAAAAACGGAGAATTCAAATTCGAAGAACTCAAAAAAGGTGAAATAGAATTTAACCTCGATTGATATGACTGAAACCAATCCAAAAATTCCTAGCAGCGTTAAACAAAAAAAGGGGGCGCCCGCGGCGAGCAATCAGCTTCATCTTCCTATCGCCGAAATCAAGGACAATACGGTCATCCTGAAAAATGGAGGATTGAGAGCGGTTCTTCAAACCTC
>PMDG01000058.1 GCA_003154375.1 Candidatus Peregrinibacteria bacterium | reverse complement strand
CAAGCTGACCTTCGCCAAGGGCGCCAAGCTCAAGGACCCGGCGAAACTGTTCAACTCCAGCCTTGAAGGCAACACCCGGCGCGCGATCGATATCCATGAGGGCGACAAGATAGATGAGGATGCCTTCAAGATGCTCATACGCTCTGCCATAGCACTGAACAGCGCGTCAGCCCGATAATCGGATCCGACGCCTCACGAGGCCATCAAAAAAGCCCCCGATGTTTCCACCAGGGGCTTTTCTATATGCAATTGAATCACCTATTGGCGATTAGAAACTTCCGCCACCGCGGTTGAAACCTCCCTCGCGGGGAGCCTGGGGGCGAGCCTCGTTCACAATGATCTTGCGACCATCGAGCTCTTGGCCATTCCACTTATCAATGGCGGCTTGGGCCTCTTCATCAGTGGACATTTCGACAAAGCCGAAACCCTTGGAACGGCCCGTGGCGCGATCCATGATGATAGCAGCCGAAACGACCGTGCCACACTGGGCAAATGCCTCCCGAAGTGTGTCCTCGGATGAGCTATAGGAAATACCGCCGATAAATAACTTTTTACCCATAAAAATGAGTTAAAAAAAATAATAGAATCTTTTCGCAAGGCTTCTACTTTTTTTAACCTAAGGAAATGGGCTTTCGGCCGCGCCTAAGGAAACGTGAAGCGGATTTGTGAAAAAGACGCTGAGATTATGAGGGTTCATCTTAAAAAAATCAAACGCAATTGGGTGTTTAGGGGAAAGTTTGGGAGAAAGGTTGAATTGGAGGCGGGGGCTTTGGTATAGTAAGTCCAACCTAATAAAAATTGATATGGAACATCAGATCAAAACCTTGGCGGAAGCGATCACCCACGAGAAACTCAAGAAGCTGGTTCAGAGCCACGTGAAAGAACTGCTTTTGGAAAACAATCACCTGATCATTTTTGTCGAAAACACCGAACCGCTCCATGAACTGAATGAAAAATCCATGGATACGCCTATGAAAAAGGCTTTGGAGAAGCTGTACGATACAAAAACAACCTACGAATACAGGGTCATGCAACATTCGCATGAAAAGCCGGACCACATGAGCAAAAACACCATTCGGAGAGAGGCTCACTAAAGAGACTTGAGTGGAGCGAAGGTCATCCGATGGATCGGGGAGGGTCCGTGTTTAAGGATGGCTTTTAGATGGACCTCGGTTCCGTATCCCATATGTTGGTCAAAACCGTATTCGGGAAATTTTTGATGGTATTTCATCATAAGGCGATCACGAGTAACCTTCGCCAAAATCGAGGCGGCCGCGATAGAAAAGATTTTCTCGTCCCCTTTGATGATGGCCATCTGGGGAATGCCATCCAGATTGATGGAAACCGCATCGATCAAAATAAAATCAGGTTGGGGATCTAGCCTTGAAACGGCTTGCCTCATGGCCAATTTGGTGGCATTCAGGATGCCGATTTCGTCGATCTCTTTCGGGCTCACAACCCCGACTGCGTAGGAAAGCGCGGCGTTTTTGATGTCCACGAAAAGCTTTTCCCTTTGAAGGGGGGTCAGTTGCTTGGAATCGTTGATCTCAGAATTCCGATAATCAGGCGGTAAAATCACTGCGGCAGTGACTACCGGCCCAGCCAAAGGTCCACGGCCCGCCTCGTCGATCCCAGCGATGCAATTGAAACCCCGTTGGCGCAACTGTTTCTCCTCGGCGTACATGATTAAAAATGTAAGGGCCCAGAATTAGGCTTTGTTTTTTAAAAGTGCGATCATCTCGGAAGTCACGGCTTTGCTCTTGAAGATCATGACCACGTAAAGGGCTGCCCCGAGCGGAACCAAGACCGCAAGTTGCCAGACGTACCAGACGTTCTTCATTGCGACGAAACCGATGGCGACAACAGCCCCCATCAGCAAGGCTGAAAAAAGGATTCGGAAAAAGGTTTTGGATGAAAGATGGAAACCCAAGGTGGAATGGACCTTCCAGTAGGTGTAGGCCAGAATGATCAGCTCTGACCCCACCGAGACCCAAGCCGCCCCCCGGAACCCCCAATGCGGGATGAAGATCAGGTTGCCGATAAGGTTCTGGATCACGGCCACGATGTTGATGTAGAGGAGGTGGACCTGCTTGTTCAGGGCCACGAGCGTGAAGCCGAACAGGGAATTCACGAAGGAAAACAGCATGGCGAACATCAAAATCTTCACCGCCACGTCTGCTCCGTATTCATAGGTGTTTCCGCTCACGAACTGAGGATCCGAAATGAAGCGGATGATCGGTTTGGCGAGGATAAAACTTCCGACAAGGATCGGGAGGCTAGTCGCGACCAGGAAATCAAAGGAATACTGCATCAGCTGGCGGATTTTCTGGCTCTTTTCCTCAAGGTAACGCGTCATGATCGGAAGCACGGAATTCATGAAATAAATCGGGATGACGACCAGCATCTCGAGCATACGCATGGCCACGCCCAAGAGGCCGATTTCCGTGTCCGAGCAGAGCACGCTCGCGCAAGCCGCTTTTCCGCCAGCCAATATTTGACTATGGGGAAGAACAAAAGTCATCACAAGGATGTTCAAACGGAAATAGACGGTGCTTAAAATCAGGGCGATGCCATAGGGCAAGGCCGTGATAAAAACCTTCCACCAAAATTTAAAATCAAAAACATAGCGGATGGGGCAATATCGACGGACGTAATAGTGGGTGATCGCATAATTAACGGCATTGCCGACAACGCCGGACCAGAGAAGCTGGTAAAAGCCCATAGTCGGATCCTTGGCAAACACATGCACGGCCCACAGCATATAAATCACGGAAGCCACTTTGCCCAAGACAAGGCTGACCGTGGCTTCCTGCATTCGAAGGTGGACTTGCAGGACGCTGCTGATCGTGCCATTGAGCAAGGTGAAGAAAATGGCGATAGTGGCGATCAGGACGCCCATCGGGATCAAGGTCCCATGATAGGTGGGGAGCAGGTAGACCGCGATCACCGCCAAGCCCATGGCGAAGATCGCCAAAAGGGTACGAAGCCCCATAACATTGCCCAAAATGACCGGAATCCGGGTTTGGTCGCGGGACATCTCTTTAACCGTGATCGTGTAGATGCCAAAGTCGGCGATGATCCCGAAAAAGGCCAAAAACTGGTAGACGGTAGTGTAATCCCCGTAGCCGGAAGCGCCCAGATAACCCGAAATGATCTTGAGGATCACCATGGAAAGGGCCGCGGTGACCAGCTTGCCTAAAATCTGGGCAAAGGTATTTTCGAGGATTTTCCGAGCGATCGACATAGAGCTTTTGAGTCAGACAAAAAACAGTATACACGACCAAGTTTGTGGTGCGTTAGATTTATTAGATATATCTCTCCAAATATCCGTGGGCAATTCGTAAAAGGCTCGAGCGCGTTCAGCCCCCTCCCGCCCTTGGATGTACATGGCTGTATCTAGGTAAAATTCGGGTCCGGGGCGAAGTGGCATGCATTAAGATCAATGAAGGGTTCCACGTTGAATTTGAGTCCACGCAGCCCCGNNGCCCGTCGCGGCGAGCGACATTCGGAGGAAGGCAATGGAATAAGGAATTAAGTTGGTGGTACAGAGAGGCGATGGGAATTGGCAGGATCCCGATCAGCATCCAATAATTTTTCAACCAATTATCCCTTATTTGAGAGAGTAAAAAGGGGGTTGTTTTTGTTATTGACAAAATTATATAAATATTGTAACATATTACTCTTTCTTCAGAAGCACCAAAGAACAGAGACAAAAACAAAGAGTCCGCACCCTTTAATCCAACTCTATGCGATTAAAAGTGTTCTCCTTGTTTTTGGCTATCCAGTTCGCCTCCTTTGCCCTCTGGCAAGGGGTTCAGGCTTTGGAGCAAAAAAACACCACAACGCCTGTGGTGGTTTCATCGATGGGATCTGTGGGGGTCAATCTCGAGGAGCCCTCTGCATCCACTCCTCACGAGGCTGCCACTCCAAAACTAAACGCATTGAACAGGATCCGCTTTTCAGAGAGTTCCGATAGTAAAAACTACCAGCTTCTGGGAGGTGAGCGCAAAAGTGAACTCATGCAGGTTATGGATAAATTGCCCAACGAGCATCTTTCGACTCTGAAAAATCTGATTTTGGACAACAACCCGCAAGCCAATAGGGGCCTCGGTGGCAAGAGCCTGATCATCATTCGCGGCGTGGACATGGATAAGCCCGAAGAGGCTGCCGTGTTGATCCACGAGATTGGCCACAATGTGGACTTGGGTTATCTGAACAGCCCCGACAATTCCACCCCCAGCGAGTTCAAGGACGGCCGAAGTGTGGTTTATCAAGGCGACCCGAGCCTCGATTTCTACCGCATCTCCTGGGCCAACGAAAAGGCCCGTTCAAAGACTGCAGTGAACTTTGATTTTGTCTCTGGTTACGCCATGACCGACCCCTTCGAGGACTTCGCCGAAACCTACGCCTACTATGTGCTCCACAACCAAGACTTTGTCTCCAAGGCCCAGACAAGCGAGGCTTTGGCCAAGAAGTACGATTACATGAAAAACGAGGTCTTCAACGGCCGCGTATTCGACACGGGTGTTACCGAGTCCGGCTTCGCCCTCGACCAGCGCCCTTGGGACGTGACGGTGTTGAGCTATGACTTGAATGGATTTTTGAATGGCTAAACTAAATTTTTAATTTTTTATGAATGGCTGAAAAAGCATTTATCCCACCAGAGGAAGTTCAAAAAGAATTCGAGGAAACATGCAATTTGATTATTGATCCTAGTCGTGTTTTACCTCAGAAATATCAAGAGCTGATCCAAATCCAAGAGAATAGGGAGGATATCCGTATCCGTTCCTTGGATTTTAGCTACACGGGCCAATGGACTTTGCCATTCAACGAACCAAAAGGAGTCGATGCGGATTTTTTTGAAAACCATTTGGCAGGGCAGACTTTGATTGATTTTGGGGGTGCCTTTTATGGATTAATGTCAGATTTCGCGATTAAATATGGAGCCAAAAACTACATCAATGTCGACCGTTTCAATATAAGATCATTGCCGAAGCTGACTGATCCCCTTGGAGATCCAATTCTAAAAAATACGGGGACGAGAAAAAGAACCCTCATGATTGAGGTCGCCTCTGATATGTTGAATTATGTTACCAGGGTCAGGGATAACGTCACAAACTGTGTCATCAATGGAATTGATTTTAATATTATTGATGACGATAGGTATAATGAAGCCATGGGGGAAGAGATGATTCGTGTAACCCGCAAGGGTGGATTGATATTTGGCAACAGCTCTGAAGCCCTTTATTTTATTCAGAGATTGATTGAAGATGGTCGGGCCTTTTTGAAAGAAATCAAACTTAAGTGGGCTCATGATTGCGGAACATCAATCTTTGAAAAAACGGAATAAAAGGAGAATCTGAATTCATTTTTAAATGGCTAAATCGGATCATTGGTAAATGAATCTCATATGACAGAAAAGAGATACTACGCACCGAGTGAGGCCAAGGGAATTAAGACTCCAAAAGAGTTCCTTCAGTCGATCATGGATCCTAGCCGCAATCCCACGGCCGAACAACAGTTTTTGATCCGACTTCAAGAAGGGCGTGGTGATGCACGCTTCACGCCGGGTAGTATATTTTCCGGACACAGCTTTGCTGAAATTTGCTGGATTCATCTCTTGGACGGAGAAGGGGCAGAATATCGTCGAGACTTGCTGGGCCGAAATAAGGGATCGGCCATCGAAAAAACATTTTTTCGGCGCCGTTTGAAGGGGAAAGCATTGATCGATTTAGGTGGCGGCCCCGCTAATTGGAGTTGGAACATTGCCCGTGAATTTGGCTCATCGACCCATATTAATGTCGATCGCTATGGCAGCCTCAATCCTCCAGGCCCCCTAAAACCAAAATTATTAGGGTTTCATCAAGATAAATATTCGGCGTGGGAAATCAATGCCGATATGCTGGATTTCATCTCCAGAGTGAGAAGCAACATCGCGAATTGCACCATAAACGGCATTGATGACTTTATAATTAACGATTATAGGTACCACGAAGCTATGGCGGAAGAAATGGTAAGGGTCACCAAAAAGGGGGGCTTGATTTTTGGATATGATTCCGAAGTAGAGCATTATCTGAGTTGTTTGGCTAAAAAAACAAAACCACTCATCAGGCGAATATTGTTTGTCTCGAGGAATGGTGAGGAGAGTGTGGAGATCAATCCAAAAAAAGTCGACAGGAAAGGCTCCAGCGGAACGAATTATAGCCCGGACACACAAGGTTTTATATTTGAAAAAATTAAATAGGAAAAATCGGTATCCCCATTGGCTCGCAACGCTTGAGAGCCAACTGGGATTTTTTGATATTTAATCTAAACCTGCTAGGCCCTAGTCCCTAATCCCTAGCCCCTAAATTCAATACCTAATCGTAAAATCCACAAACTCCCCCGTGTAAGGCTCCTCGGTGACCTCCACCTTTTCCACCTGCGCCGTGCTTGGCCCGCTAGAGCAGGAATCCACGAGGTCCGTGACCTGGTTCTTGGGGCCTTCCAGGACCACGGAAACCGTGCCATCAGCCTCGTTGGCCACCCAACCGGTCAATCTTCGGTCCTGGGCCCTTTCGAGCACGTAGGCCCTGAAAAACACGCCTTGGACGGGGTGGCCGATGATGCGGAGACGGACTCGAATCATCGTTTTGAGGCAATTAGTCGGATAAAGGCCCCAAAACCGTAATAAATGACATACAGGCTGGCTGTGAAGATCACGAAAAAGGCCAAAATGTCGGCAGTTTGGAGGTACCCCAAAGCGGTTTGGACCAAGGAAAGAGGCTGGGTAAGCACGTCCCAACTGTTGGACCGCTCAAAGAGCCCCAGCATCACGCCCAAGGTGGTCAGGGGGATCATTAAAAAGGCGAACCATTTAGATAGCCTGACCGAGAAAACGCCTGCCAGAAGCCTTTCCATGCGGTTCAGGGCGTAATAGAAGGCAGGCAGACCCGTGAGAGCGTAGGTGAAGAAGAAGGTCACCAGCCAAGACCCATGGTCGCAGACCCGGTTTTTGTCCCAAATTACGCAATAATTGGCCAAATGGCGTGTTAGCATGAACTGGTAGGCGGTGTTCGGGAACCAGAAGAGCCAAAAGAGGAAAAGAAGGATAAATGCGACCCTGTCCATCGGAGTCAGTTTTGACCAGGATTTTCGGCCCACAGAGGAAGCCATGTAATAAACGGTCCAGCACGGGATCAGGATCAAAAAAAGGTTCCAGAAAATCGCAAGAATGAAGTAACCGTGGATGTTGAGGCCGAATATTAAATTCATGGATAATTTTTAAACTGCAAAACTGAAAATTTTTAAATAAACCTACTAAACTCTATAAACTTAATAAACAAATGTAAATAATTGCACTGTTTTTGAAGTTTTGAATTTAGGATTTATTTTGGAGTTTATAAAATTTTCAGTTTAAAAATTATTTAACGGTCACACTCTTCGCCAGATTTCTCGGCATATCCGGATTATGCCCTCGGAGCACACCCAAATAATAGGCCAAAAGCTGGATGGGGACCAAATTGACCAAAGGCGAAGCCACCCCCACATCGGGGACTTTGATCCATTGGTCGAAAACCTTGAAGCGTTCGGGGCCGATGCCGATGATCAGCGCCCCGCGGGCTTTGAGTTCCATGGTGTTCGAGACAATGTCTTGTTTCACCTCATCATTCGCAATGATAGAGATGCAAGGGGTGCCCTTGGAGATGAGGGCGATGGGCCCGTGCTTGAGCTCGCCCGCCGCGAAGCCTTCGGCATGCATGTACGATACTTCCTGGATCTTAATGGCCGCCTCTAGGGCCATGGGGTAGTTTTCAGCCTTTCCAATGATATAGGCGTTCTCGTGGCTCTTGATGCTCTCGGCCACGTCTTTAACGTACGTCAGGAACCTAGGATTCAGCATGTCGTTCACTGCGCTGGCCGTTTCGGCCAAAACGCGTCTCCCCTCTTGCAATTCGCCTCGGATGGCGTAGGCGATCAGCATAAGCACCGCGAGCTGGCTGGTGGCCGCTTTGGTGGAGGCCACGGCCTTTTCGGGACCGGCATTGATCTTGAGCGAATAGTCGCTAGTGCGGGCAATGGTGGACCCCGCCACGTTTACGATGGAAAGCACTTTTGCGCCCTTTTTCTTGGCCGCGTCCATGGCCTCGAGCACATCGGCTGTTTCGCCACTCTGCGACACCACCACCAGCAGGCTTTCGGGCCTGAGGAAATGGTGATAAATGGGGAACTCGGAGGCGGATGCGAAGTTCACATGTCGATTGGCGATCATGGAGAAGAAATACTCCCCTGTCATGCACACCTTGCCAGCGGTTCCGCACCCGGAGAAGAAGCATCCTCGGGACTTTTTGATCGCCTCCGCAATCTCAAGGATCTCATCGTCGTCTTGGTTGATGGCTCGTAAAATTGAATCCTTCTGCTCCATGATTTCCTTGAGCATGAAATGTTCGAATTCGCCCTTGTCCGCGGATTCGGCCTTCCAGTCGATATTCACCAAACGTTTTTCAATAGGTTTGCCCGTCTCGATGTTGGTAAACTCCACGTCCTGGCCCACGACCGCCAGCTCATTGTCGTCCAGATACATCACGTTCTGCGTGTATTCCAAAAACGCGGGGATATCGGAGGCCAGAAAGTACTCCCCTTTCCCAACACCCAAGATCAAAGGCGACCCGCGACGCGCGGCAATCAGATAGGGCTCGCCCACATTCATGACCACAATGGCGTATCGGCCCTTGAGCTTATGGATGGCGGCCAAAACTGCTTCCTTGAAAGGCATGGTCTGTCGATAGAACGCGATCAGATGAGCGATCACCTCGGTATCGGTCTGGGAGATAAATTTCTCCTTTCCCACGAATTCTTTGATCTCTTCATAGTTCTCGATGATGCCGTTGTGCACCACCACGATTTTCTTGTCCCAGCTGAAGTGCGGGTGGGCGTTCACTTGGGTGACCCCCCCATGCGTGGCCCATCGGGTATGCCCCATGGCCATTTGGACTTTTTTGCCCATGAAAATGCTCAAATCCGCCTCGGAGATTTTGCCCACCTGTTTCTCAATAAAAAGCTTTCCATTCATGTCTGCCGCAACGCCCCACGAATCGTATCCGCGGTACTCAAGCTTCTTGAGGCCCTCGATGACCAGATCCAAGGCATTATCGCGCTTCCCGATGTATCCGAATATTCCGCACATACTTTTATTGTTAATCTATACAATTAAACGACTAACCACTGACAACTGACAAAAGCCAAAAAAAGACAAAACGGCGTAAATTATCCCAATCATTTAATGGGATGTTCAATCAACTTCTTTCTAAGTGCGGTTAACTGATTGGCGATACCTCCTAATCTTTCGGAAAAAATTTCATGTTCTTCAGATGAAATATAGCCGTCATCCATGGATAAATCCAAACAAGAAGCCACTTCATTCAGAGATGTGTTGGAATTGTTTAAGTAATGAGCAAAATCCTTGTCTGTTCCTCGATCCGCACCCTCTGCGATATTTAAAAGAATCGAATCCAGAGCCCGCCATAATTGTGAGGTCATGCAGAATTGCTCCTCTTTCGGAAATTTTTTCTTGGTCAACGATTTTAATTCCTTCCGGAATTTTCTTGCATCCTCATAAACCTTAAAAGATTTGAATCGGAATTTATACATGAATAAGTCGTTAGTCGTCAGCGGTCAGTCGTTAGTCGTCAGCGGTTCTTGGAAATGTACCATTCCACCATCTCCCTGAATCCCGCTTCAAAATTCACTGTCGGTTTCCATCCCAGCTCCTTGCTGATCTTATGAGCATCGATGGCGTATCGGACATCATGGCCCAACCGGTCCTTCACAAACTCAATTCGAGTTTCGGGCAACCCCAGGATCTTAAGGAGTCGCTGGGTGATTTCAAGATTCGTGTGTTCGTTGTTGGAGCCAATGTTATAAACCTCACCGACCTGCCCTTTGTGCAGAATCAAATCCACGGCCCTGCAATGGTCGACGACATGCAGCCAGTCGCGGACATTGGAGCCATCTCCATACAAGGGAGCAGTTTGGCCAGCCATAAGCCTTTTGATGAAAAAGGGCAAAATCTTCTCAGGGAACTGGTTCGGCCCGTAGTTGTTGGAGCAGCGTGNNCGGCTTTGGAGGCGGCATAGGGGGAACTGGGTTTCAAGGGGGAAGTTTCTGTGAAAAATCCTTCATTGATGTCGCCATAAACCTCGTCCGTGGAAATCTGAATAAATCGGGAATGCTTGTGTTTGAGCGATGCCTCGATCAACGCATGGGTCCCCAGCACATTGGTCGTAAGGAATGGGAAGGAATCCTCGATACTCCGATCCACATGGGTTTCTGCGGCAAAATTGACGATGATGTCG
>PMDG01000033.1 GCA_003154375.1 Candidatus Peregrinibacteria bacterium | reverse complement strand
GGATGAGGAGGAAGGTGCCGAAGAAAAGAATAAATCTTAAAACCATATTAGCGATTAACTATTAGCTATTAACGATTAGCTTAAAACAGACGATTCAAATCATCCTTCATCCGCAAGGCGGCGGCGCGGGCAGCTTCGGCGTAGGCGCGCTCGGTCATCTTGTCGGCAATGTAGGCGAAAATGATCCCGCGGGAGGAGTTGACGATGGCACCGGTGCCGTTGGCATGGAAACAAGGTTTCGCACTCTCGGCCCCACCGCCTTGTGCACCATACCCAGGGACCAAAAAGATTTGGTTGGGCATGCGCTGGCGAAGCTCGCGTGCCTCTTCGGGATAAGTGGCTCCGACCACGGCCCCCACGGACGAATAGCCGCTCTCACCAACAAGCTCACGACCCCATCCTTCTACCAACCCCGCTACCACTTCATCGACCAATTCATCACCCACGGCCATGCCTTGGATCTCGTCTGCGGATTCGTTGGAAGTTCGGACCAACACAAAAACTCCTTTGCCCTGCTCTTTGCAGACCTTGGTGAAGGGGGTGATCCCATCGGAACCCAAGTACGGGTTGATCGTGAGGGCATCGGCATTGATCATGGGGATCGATTCGCCGAAAACATCCACAGTGCCCAAATGGGCGTTGGCATAGGCTTCGGCCGTGGATGCGATATCGCTTCTCTTCGCATCACCAATCACAAGCATCCCCTTTTGGTGGGCGTAGGCGACCGTGTCTTCGTAAGCCTTTAGCCCCACATGGCCGTATTGTTCGTAAAAGGCGATCTGGGGTTTCACGGCTGGCACAATATCGGCAATGGCATCGATCAACCCCTTGTTGAACATCAGGATCGCGGCGGCGGCGCCTTCAGGCGTTTTTCCGAATTTATTGATGGCCTCATCCTTGATATAGGAAGGAATGTCTTTGAGGCGGGGATCCAAACCAACCACAGATGGGTTTTGGAGTTCCTTGATACGGTAGGCCAATTGGTCGCCAAAGTGAGTCATGGGGGAATAAGTTTTTAGATAAACTTGATTCATCCTAAAGCGAAATGGGGAAATTTCAAAATTTAGACATATCCACAATGGATATTAGCTCAGGACGCTCTCCCCCGACTTAAATTTCTTTCCCTTTCTTTATTTCCTAACGCCGTTCGCCACGGCGGGCGTTCCTTTTTGGGCGGTCAAAAAGGAACCAAAAAACCGCCTGGGGGTTCATGACGCAATCGCAGCGTTGTACATTACCCCGACCGCGTTCTGCGCATTCACCCCCGGGTCCCCCCGGTGCCGAGAACCAATGGTTATTGGTTTAAATTTTTCACCAAAAGTCCGGCTCGGATGCGTTCACCCCCCTCAAGCCCTTGGATGTACAACATTGTATTCAAGGTCGTAGCGGGTCCGGGGCGAAGGAGTCATGGAGATCTCCAATGAAGGGCCCCACGCTGACTTTGAGACGACGCAGCCCCGGCGCATTTTCTGGGTACTCTTTTGGGCGCGCAAAAGAGTATCGCCCGTCGCGGCGAGCGACATTCGGGACGAGAATCATGGGAATTTAGAAGAAAGTCGGAGACAAATCAGCAACGATAGGGATTGGGATTAGACCGATGTCTAGCGAAGACATCAGGAATAAGCCCAACCGACCGATTGGGCAATAAAAAAACTATTAACTCATCATCTTCTCCAACTCATTCATACGAATCCTCACATCCTGCGCGCCTTCGCGGGCCTTTTCGTTATAAGGTTCCATGGTCAGAATCCGCTCATAAGCGAAGAGGGCATTCTCATAATCGTCGGCATCACGGCAGGAATCGGCTAACAAAAATAGGGTGGTGGTGTCGCGGGGTTTTAGCTCGGCGGCCCGGCGGAAACATTCGGCCGCAAGCGAAGGGCGCATAAGCAAAAAATAAAGGTGACCCAAGGCGATTAGCTTTTTTTCATCCTTGTCATCGAGCCCGATGGCCTGCACATACGAAGCCACGGCATCTTTGTAACGTTTCCACTTGGCATAGATCTTGCCCAAGGTCTCGTATATATCGGGATTCTGGGGATCCATTTCGGAAAGGCGGAGATAAAGCTCCTCGGCACGGCTTAGGTCGCCGCTTTCCATGTACACGGAGGCGAGCTTGAGGGAAACGGGCAACTCATCCCGCGTGAGCGTGAGAGATTGGATGAGCAGCTTCTTGGCCTCGTTCCACTGCTTCTTGGCCATCGCCATCTCGGCCTTGCGGTAAGTGAGCTTGAACTCCGAGACGTCATATCGCTTCTTCTGCACCTCCTTCAAGTGGGATTCGCGGAACCGCTCATCGGAAGCCTCTTTTTGGCGCTCCTTTTGGAGCTCTTTCACCTTGATGGAGACCTCTTTGTCGAACTCGGCCTGCTTGGCGCGCTCAAAAAGCCAATTGCGGCGGACCACAATCGCGATCAGCAGGACCAATGATGCAATAAAAATATAGAGCTGAGGCATAGGCAGTGACAAAATCAGTTCTGTTTTATTTTGGTTTTGCCTCCTCGACTCAATTTTTTTCTGTGAGAAGCATCAAATTTTCCAAAGCGAGCTTCCGATTGACGTTCCGATCGATAAGATAGCGCGCTTTCTCCAAAAACTCAAACAATTTTGTCAAATCCTCCAAGGTGAAACGCCCCTTCAACGTGTGATGCGGCTGTTTCATGTACTCGAACACGAGCTTGCGCAGGTAACGGGTGAAGGCATCGAGGAACAATTCGACCTCTTTGTCGTCCTTCTCGATCGCCTCTATAAACTGGAATTTCTGGGGCAAATCGTTTCGTTTCAGGAACAGCTCGATCTGGTTGTAGAGCCCCTTGTGCCGCTCGAAAACATTGGGGTCGCGGATCAGGTCGATCGNNGCATCCTCCACCGTGGAAAACGGCACGTGCCGCACACGGGACTGGATGGTGAGGAGCACCTGGTCGATATGGTTGGTGGTGAGCAGGAATATCGTGCCCTCGGGAGGCTCCTCAAGGGTTTTGAGGAAGGAATTCTGCGCTTCGGTGGGCATCCGCTCGACGTTTTCGATCGCGATGACGCGGTATTTGCCCTGATGGGTAAGATGGACCTTGCGGATCAACTCACGCACCTCGTCGATCTTGAGGGATTCGCCATTGTCCGACAGGAAAATGGTATCGGAATGCGTGCCCGCCTCGATCGCCTGGCACTCCTTGCAGGTTCGGCAATACCCATTCGGACATTGGAGGATGTTGGAAAAAATTCGCGCCACGCGAAACTTGCCGCACTGGCGTGGGCCGGAAAACAGATAGGCGTGCGCCATATT
>PMDG01000027.1 GCA_003154375.1 Candidatus Peregrinibacteria bacterium | reverse complement strand
GTCGGTGTTCTCATCCAGATAGAGCTGGATGGTATCCGTGGTGCGACCTCCGTTAATGTCCGCATGGACATAGAACGATTTGGTCTGGCCCTTCGGGATAACATACGGGGTGGCCAAAACGAAAGTGACAAGGTCACCGTTGAAGCTCTTGGCTGTGGCGACCTCATCGGTGCCACGGAGGAGTTTCAGGTTGACCATCTTGTCGGANNCCTGCCTTCAGTTTGAAGGAGGAAATTTCCGCATCCATCTGGCCGATGGTCGGCTGGGAGATAGCGGACCCAATGGAGACGGTGACAGTGTTCACAACAGTCTGGTTGCCACCCATTGTGAAGGTGTTACCAGCAACTGGGAAATCGCCAGCAACGGACTTGGCACCAGTGGTGACATCCGCAGCGGAAGCGATGTAGAAGTAATGTTGGTTGGAAGCACCAGGCAGAGCGGTAACATCACCAACCAAGGTCAATGTCTTGGTGGTACCTGCATCAACAGTGTAGTTGATGGCAAAGGTAGCCGTGTTGGTGTCGTTGTTGACCGTGCGGCCAGTGGTGAGGCGGTTTGCACCATCGTAGAGGTACAAAGCATCCCAGTCGCCAGCCTTGCCGACACCTCCACGGGTGACAACGAGGTTGGTAATGGTGACATCGCTATCAGCGGCCGTGAAGTCGAAGGCAGCGAGTTTCACACTGGAAGCGGCCTGAGGCANNGGAGGAGTAACAGTCTTGCAGTCTGCGGGGCAGCTGGTGTGGGTTTCCCCAGTGCTGCAAACGTTATCTCCGCAAACGGGCGAGGTGTTCGTTCCGGGCACGCGCTCGACAGGGTTCTGAGCATCAACGATCAGTTTCGCGACTTGTGCGCGGTTCAACCAATCGCCGGGGCCGAACTTGTACGTGAGGTTGCCTTTTGCATCCTTGTATCCGTTCAAAACGGATTGGTTGTAGGCAGTCACGACATAGTCGTAGTACCAGGCGCCCTTGTTCACATCGGTGAACACGGACTCTGGGGTCAAGGTCGTAGGAATGCTGAACGCATTCACAATGATCTTGGAAGCGGCATCGCGGAGGAGGTTATCGCCAGGACCGAATTTACCAGTGAGGTTTCCCTTGGTATCGGTGTAGCCGGCGAGGATCCCGAGCTGAACTGCCGCTTCGATATAATCGTAGTAGGGCGAGCTCTTCGGAACATCATCNNTCGGCGCGATTCACTTTTCCGGCGGGGTTGAAGGTGTTACCAGCTTCGATAACGCCATCATTCACCAGTTGCTCCACATAGTCGTAGTACCACGAATCCGTGGGTACGTCCTTGAAAGTCTGAGCGAGCGCAACACCAACGTTGCTGACCAAAAGGGCGGCAACGGAAGCAGTCGCGAGCACTCGTTTAAGGCTCTTAAACATGTGTATTAAGGGGTTAAGATAATAAGTATATTGCAAAGTAATTTGTGATTTATTGGCCCTTCCCGTCGATAAATCGAGGGGATAAATGGGCACTTTAACTTTGCATATATAGTTTGAGGTATCCGAAGTTCATCGGATCCTTTGAAATCAATAAATCTATTGATTTGATTTAGGGTTGTTTTAGGTCGCCTAAGGCGACCGAACTGTACTTGCCCATGTTGTTAAAGAACATCGTATTCGATCCTAGACAGATATCCTTCTATAAGGAGGACAGCTGTCTAAAATCGATTGGTTTTAAAGTTGTTTTTGCACTGCACCCATCGAGAGGAAACAAGAGATAAGCCGACGGCACAATTGTGAAATTTTTTCCATCAACCGTACCACCTCCCCCTACGGGGACTCCTCCTGCCACAGGAGGAGAAGCTCACGAATAAACTAATAAGTTTCTTAGAACCTACCTCTTTGCTTACATTTTTTTGGAAAGGAATTTGGTTTTGTTCGACACAATGTTCATCATAGTCGCGATCATTCTATTCAAGAGTGAATAGTGTGTCAATCAAAACCTTAATAATTGTCCAAGATGGACGCCCTTTCCAGTAAGCCTGATTGTTAAGTCTCACACAGACAACCGTTATAACTAAATAAGGAGGGTTTTGTTACTAAAATTATGTTGCACAAAGTGTCTAATATGTCTAAATATATAATTAGATTTTCAGAGTATAACCATAGGGGGAAGTTGGCCAAGGTGAGGTGTCCATAAATCAACAAACAATCTGGTCGGCAAGGTAGCGAGAAGCTTGCGGCAATTTTCTCCTCCTCCGAGGAGGAGTGGCCAGAGGCCGAGGTGGTGCTGGTGGTGGAATGGTGACGCAACTTTCTATCACCCAGCACCACCTCCCCCTACGGGGACTCCTCCTAATAGGAGGAGAAGGGCTCAACAAAAAAACCGACCTAGGTGGTCGGATTGAAAGTTTTATTGGTTGCGGGGATTGGATACGCTTACATTCTCCCCTTCGACTCGCTGCGCTCGCTCAGGGTGCGAGGTCGCGCTTCGAAATAGTCGCTACCCGCGCCCTTTGGGCTTGGTCGCTCCTTTTCTCAGTCGAACCCGAGGGTTCTCATCCAATTAACAAAAAAATCCACCCAGAGGTGGAAATCGGTAATTGGTTTTTTTGGTTGCGGGGATTGGATTCGAACCAATGACCTCCGGGTTATGAGCCCGACGAGCTGCCAACTGCTCTACCCCGCGCGCCTATTATAGGTATTAGCAGTGAAAATGCAAATAAAAACAACAAAGCCATTTGGTCTAGTTGCTCACTCTAAGTTTCGATTATCCACTCTGCGCCTCCCCGGTCTGCTGGTCCTTCGGGTTTTGAGGCTGGGGCATCCCCTGGGGGACGTTGAGTTGGCCGTCTTGTGGCGCTGTGAGGGAAAGCGTATGCCCGAAAAAGTATTCCCACCATTGGTTGCGGTTCGGGAGCTTGAGAACCGCGTTGAAGTCGGTCGTATCCGCCAGCACCACCTCGGATTTCACGATTTTGTCTTCCTGGGGAATGACAATGAGCCGCTCGCCAGGGTTGAGCAGGTTCAAATTTTCTTTGGCGTACCTATCCTTATATTGGATAGATTGGTAATAAGCCACGCCCTTGGGCTTTTGGTTCGCCTTCGTGGCCAAGTCATCGATCTCCTGCTTGAACGATTGGATGCTGATATCCATCTTGTAATCCTTGTATACCGAGGTGGCCAGCGCGAAAAAGATG
Source organism: Candidatus Peregrinibacteria bacterium (assembly GCA_003154375.1). Lineage (GTDB taxonomy): Bacteria > Patescibacteriota > Gracilibacteria > UM-FILTER-43-11 > UM-FILTER-43-11 > FEN-1329. Next base: position 8,862 of record PMDG01000027.1, on the reverse strand, counting down.
TAGAAGAACACCAAAAAGCCACCGACGATCACGAGCTGTGTCATAAAGGATCTGGACTTGGGCATAGCACCTTATATATAAGTGGACTCACTATATTCCGTGAGCGGACGCTTATCAACCCCACGAACCCTGAAACTAATTTTTAAACTGAAAAACTGTANNTTTATTTAAAAATTTACAGTTTTTCAGTTTAAAAATTAGCTATGGTGGGGTTTTCAGTTGGCGATAGGAATTAGGCTTTAGTAGAATGGGGGCATGCTCAACGCTCAGAATATCCATTTCATCGGTATCGGCGGAATCGGGATCAGCGCCTTGGCGTATTGGGCCCTGCACGACGGAGCCACGGTTTCCGGGTCGGACGCCTCGGACTCTCCGCTTTTAGAGGATCTCCGGAAGCAGGGTGCGACCATTTTTATCGGGCATAAAACTGAAAATGTCGGAAAAGACGTTGAGCTGGTGCTTTACACCGAGGCCATCGATTTCAATACGAATCCCGAATATCTGAGGGCCAAGGAGCTTGGAATTCCGACCATGAGCTATTTCCAGGCGCTTGGAAAGATTTCCGAGGGAAAAAAGACGATCGCGGTGACAGGTTCACACGGAAAAACTACCACCACGGCCATGCTTGGCTTGGCCCTTATGGAAGCAGGCCTAGACCCCACGGTGATCGTGGGGAGCAAGGTACGAGAATTCGGAGGCCGGAACATCTGGCTTGGGCAATCGGACCTATTGGTGGTGGAGGCTTGCGAGTACCGAAGGGATTTTTTGACACTCAAACCTTTCGGCATGGTGAACCTGAATCTGGATCTGGACCATACCGACTATTATAAGGACGAGAAGGATTACGTGAGCGCGTTCGTTTCCCTGGCGGACAAATTGCCCAAAGACGGATTTTTGATCATCAACTCAGACGACAAAAATAGCCCCGAAGTCGTAAAACACTGCAAGGGCCGAGTGATAAAAGCCGGTATGGCGGAAGCCGAACAATGGGGTATATCCCTTCAGGTGCTTGGATCTTTCAACAAGCTCAACGCCTTGCTGGCCTTTTTGGCGGCCGAGGCTTTGGGAGCCGATAACCACGAAGTTCGCCATGCCCTGCGAAAATTCAGGGGAACTTGGAGGCGAATGGAGGTGAAAGGGGAGTTCCATGATGCCACAGTCTACGACGATTATGGACACCATCCGACGGAGGTAAATGCGACTCTAAAAGCCCTGAAGTCCGCGCATCCGGACAAGCGGTTGATCTGCGTGTTCCAGCCCCATCAGTATTCGAGGACGTTTCAATTGCTGGATCAATTCAAGACCGCCTTCGGCTCGGCGGACTTGGTGATCATTCCTAATATATATGCCGCGCGAGATAGTGCCGAGGACAAAAAGAAGATCGATGCGGAACGGCTGGTGAAAGCCATTTCCGAGCATCACCAAAATGTGGTTTGGGGCAAGGATTTCGACAAGACTTACGACCTGCTCAAAAAACAGGTCACGGAAAACGATGTGGTGGTGACCATGGGGGCAGGGAATATCACTGAACTTTCGGATCGACTGGTCAAAAGGTAGGAGCCAACCCCCTCCTGTCATTCCCCTGCAGAGGGGAATCTTCCATCTGGCCTATTCGTGATGCTCGATTGGCGGATTCCCTCCTGCGAGGGAATGACAAGGGGTGGTGACCATGGGGGCAGGGAATATCACTGAACTTTCGGATCGACTGGTGGCTTAGGCGCGGGGCCGTTCCCGTTGTCATTTTTCGACTTGGCCTGGAGGCTGTGGTCCTCTTTCTCCTTTTCGACCTGACGCCTTAACTCCTCTGCAATAGCGTTCTTAATGGTATTGATGTCCAAGTAAGATCCAGCGCCATTCGGATAGCGAGGCGGTCCACCGATGTTGTCCGCCCCATTCCAATCGCATTCCAGAATTCTCTTGTCTGTTACCTTGCTAGCCATATTTGCCTTCAATTCCAATTCTGAAAGCTTGTCGAAAACTGGCCTCAGGCTGAATTCAGAGGTCATTCCAGTCAACTTGATTGTGAACTTCAGTTTTCCATCGTGATACAAAATGCAGGAACAATGTTTCGTCCTCCGCTGATGCTTATTGAGGATCTCCTGCTCCACCTCGTAAATGCCGCTTGATGATGAAATCGCAACGACCAATTCCCTATCTTTATCCAGATCGATTCTATCCAAAGCATCAAAGATGACGGGGCTGTCCACGCCCTCATCGTAAAAGAGGAATTTATCCATTCTCCGCATCATTCGGTTGGTGTATTCGACAAAATCCGTGGCTTCCCATTTCCCTTTGGATTTCAAATCCCTCTCCTCGGATATCAGCTTGCTGATGCTGCGACGCGTGGATCGGATCTGATTCTCGCTCAGGTTCAATAGATCCTCAAATCCGAATCCGTAAATGTCGATGTTGGCGGCGAGGCTCACAATGGGGCGGAGGCGTTCGAAAAAAATGTTGTCCAAGGCCACGCGGTCGGCATGGATGATAGCGTAAATCGCCAAAAAAGTGTCTATGTCCGGATCATTTCCAATTACAGTAAGATTGACTGCCGGAAGGGTGCGTTTACGGGCAAAGTACAAGGCCTGCTCGCAGGCGGAAAGGGTAATGGGGCGGATACAGCCGTCGTGATGATCCAATGAAAAAATTCTCCGTCGCGCGTCCTCATAAGGGCCTTGGCATGCCCCATCCAGATAAACGACGTTGTGGGGATGGTTCGGATTCTCTAAAACACTCCTATCATCATTCAATCTATACTTAAGCAGCCCATCAACCAGCCCAAGCACGACTTTGACAAAACCATCCACCCCCCCTTGATCACCCCCATCGTCTAATTCAACCCTAAGCAGACCATTGATAAGCCCTGGCACACCCTTGGCGAACTCATCCACCTTCTCCTTATTTATATTCACCGATAGCCCATTGATGAGCCCAACCAACCGCCTTATGAATTCATCCACACCCAGATCCCCATTTGCAGACCCATCAACATTTTGTCGGCTATCCTCCCCATGCGACTTTTTCCTGAACTCACGCAGGCCATCGATGAGCCCGACCACGCCCTTCACGAATCCATCTTTAATCTCCCTTTTTTTCTTCTCCAAACTATAGCCACGGATCACGAAAATCTGATTGGGCTTGTCGGAAGAATTTTCGGATGGGGCATCCAGATTAGATCGGGAGACATAACGCTCGGGCTTCCCATCCCACTCACCAGCCCCAACCATGTAGCGTGATTTGGACTTTTTAGACATATTGAAAAATAAGTGTATTATTTAACTCTTTAATGGACATGGTGTCAAATGACGATTGATTCGAATGGTGGGCCGCCCTGAACATGTTTCAGGGGTGGACCGAATGGTGGATGGTGGAAAAGGCTTTGCATAATATTTGACAATAAATAATTTATGTTGTATAATGAAACATTGACTTGGATAATCTTTACAAAAAAATATATAGTTGTATAATATCCATTCAATCCTATCTATCCCATGGACACATCACTCTTCCTTCCCATCACCAACCTGATTGAGAAAAGCCAGAACATCCTGGTTCTCAGCCATGCCAAGCCCGATGCCGACGCCTTGGGCGCCAGCCTCTCCTTTTATCTTGCGATGAAGGAATTGGGCAAGCAGGTGACCGTGGTGACCAATGAACCCACCAAAGAAAACATGGCCTTTTTGCCGGCCATCAACACCCTTCAATACACGCTTGGCGGGACCAAAGACTTCATCATTTCGCTGGACACCACGAGTAAATCGATCAGCAAGATCAAATACAACGCCGAGGAGGGGCGGGTGAATATCATCATTACCCCGAAAGACGGCATTTTCATGGCCAGCGATGTCTCGTTCCGCGCAGGCAAGAACCAATATGATTTGATAGTGGCGTTCGACACCGGCAACGTGGAATATTTCGGCAAGCTTTACGACAACAATGTCCAATTGTTCTTCGAGACCCCCATCATCAACATTGACCACCACGCCAGCAACACGGATTATGGACAATTGAATTTGGTGGTGCCCACCGCGGCCTCGACCACAGAGATTCTATACGAATATTTGAAATTTTTAGAAAAAAAATATGAAAAAAAATTGGTAAACTCCGATGTGGCCACTTTGCTTTTGGCCGGCCTCATCACGGACACGGGCAGCTTCCAGCACGCCAACACGTCGCCTCGCTCGCTCGAGGTGGCCGCGGAGCTTTTGGACTTGGGCGGGCGCCAGCAGGAGATCATCAAACATTTCTTCAAGACCAAAAAACTGAGCACCTTAAAACTTTGGGGCATGATCCTTTCCAAGGTACAGGTGGATCCCATCCATCGTATGGTGTGGTCCAGCATTAGCCTTGAGGATTTCATTTCTTCCGAGGCGGAACCCGAGGAAACCGAGGGCATTATCGACGACCTTTTGACCAACGCCCCTGGCGCAGAGGTGATCTTTTTGATCAAACAGAACAAGGATTACGTTTCCATCAGCACCCGCTCGACCGCGAACGGGATCGATGTGGGCAAACTGTGCGCAGAGAACGGCGGTGGCGGGCATCCCCGCGCCGCAGGATTCAAGGTTCCGGGTAACCGACCGTTCGAGGAGGTTGTGGCGGAAGTGGTGAAGAAAGTGAGGGAGTTCCAGGCGAAACGGTTGAATATTCACCCTGAAGACATTCAAGTCTCAAGCGCGAGTCTCAAGTCTCAAGGGGTGACTGAATCTACAAAACCCCAGACTGTGGCTGAAACACCGACTAAAAATCCACAATCAGGCCCACAATTAGGCCAACCATCAGAATCTATTAAAAAGGTGACCTATTTGGATTTTCCTTCGAGCAATTCCAAAAAAGACGATTCCCAATTGACGATGATCGATTCCCGAAAGCCACAACTCCCAAGAATGATTAAGCCTGCTCCGGCGGTAAAACCTGAGGAAAGGATTGAGCAAAAACCTGCTGAGGCTCCGATGCCGAAAGTAGTTGAACCGAAACCAGAGACTGTCCCCGCCCCAATGCCAATTGTCGATTCAAAACCAGAGCCAAAACCGATGAAGCCTGTTGTGGCAAAGCCAACGGAGTCTCAAGTCTCAAGTCTAAAGCGCGAAGGCAACGTTGTTAAAAATGATACGCCTAAACCAATGGCTCAAAATCCTGTGGCCAAGGTGGCTGATCCGAAACCGCTTGATCCGAACGCACCAAAAAAGCGCCATCGCAAGAGACACCACAAAAAGAAGGTTGTGGACGATTTGGCCGCGGGGAAACCGAATCCCCAGACAAATAAACCACAAGCCTAAGCAGAATAATTTAAATTAAAAAAATATAATTTTTAATTAAAACAAATATGGCTGAAGCGGAAGATAAAAATTTTGATGACGTGAGTGCACAAGCTGATGCCGCATTTAATGAAATGAATGCGGAATTGGCAAGGTTGGACAAGGCTGAATTAAGCGATAAACCCAAAACAGGCGAACGTCCCCCTGCCCCCAAGGCAAAATATGCCGAAAGGGCCAAAAAGCGAGGAAGAGATCTTGTAGAAAAAAATACTGATCGACTTAGTGCGACCGAAGAAAATATGCACACAGAAGAAACTCCTTACAAATTTCCCGCGCTTCCTGATAATTTTGATGTAAATATTGCCGCAAAACGTTTGCCCGATGAAATTACTGGCCAATCACTGAAGACTCGAAGCCTAAGCCTTGCGCAAAGCTCTGCAGCTCTTCAAGCGAATGTAAATTTGCTTCGTGAAATATACAAAGCGGTGTATGGAAATGCACCTGAGAGGATTAGCGGAACTATTAGCACGTACGATATCTATTCATATTATACGGATGGGTCGGATGGCATAAAGCTCACTTACAAACTCAACCAAGAGGCAAAGCTTCGATTGATAAAAGATTTCGTACGACAGGTCTCGGGTTCTTAAATAGGAATCAGGGCAAATCCATCCCGCCTTTTGACCATGGGTTGCATCGTAGGATGCGCCAGAGGTTTTTAAGGGAGCCGACAATCAGGCCATGTTTTTTGAGCGACAATTTTGAATACTCGGAACAGCTGGGCATGTATTTGCAGTAGCCGTGAGGAAAAAGGCTCTTGGACCAAAAACTGTGATCAGGCGAAAAGACCTTTTGATAAATTCCGACCAAGCCAGACGCTAGGCGACGAGGGAGAAGCCAAAAAAGTCTCAAGCGCGAGTCACAAGTCTCAAGGATAGAACGCTGCCCTTTGGTCTCCCTTGAGACTTGAGACATGGGACTTGAGACTAATTAGAAGAAGTTTTGCGGATTATATTTGACTCCATTGATGCGGACCTCGAAGTGCAAATGGATACCTGTGGGGCCGCGCACGTTACCCGTATTGCCCATCCACGAGATGGTCTGACCCTGCTCGACATATTGGCCCACGGTCACATAAAGCTTCTCGTTGTGTCCGTATAGCGTTTGCATGCCGTTGCCATGGTCGATGATGATCACGTTTCCGTAACCACCATTCCATCCGTATTGGGCTCGTACCACCTTGCCTGCCGCGGCCGCGTAAATGGGACCTCGGTTACGATTGGCGATATCCAATGCGGTATGGCCACGATGATAGGGCTGAGTAAGGGTAGCGCCAGGACCCACGGGCCAAATAAGGCGACCTGCGGATTTTGGTCCTTCGGAGCCTGGGACATAAGAGGGGGCATTTCCAGGAGTTCCAACCCCCTTGCCGGCGGCGATAATCATCGGCTGATCCCGTTTGGCACCTGGAATAATCAGCACCAATCCGTCCTCGATTGCGTTGTCACCCAGCTGATTCTGCTTCGCGATCAAGTCTTTATCGACTTTGAATTTCTTGGCGACCTTGTCCAACGTGTCGCCCTTATTGACCAAATAAGACAGGCCATCGACCGGGAGGATTTTGATCTGGGATCCGACCTTGAGCTTGTTCGCATCCCAAAGATTATTCTCAGCCATGATGGTCTCCTTTTTCAGATTGAATCGCTCGGCGACGGTAGAAAGCGTGTCGCCCGACTCGACCGTGTACATGAAAATATCGCTAAATCCGCTGCGATCCCCTGCCGTGGAATTGATGGCGGGCTTGAGCAAAAAGCCATCCTCGGTGACGATGTCATTCAATGTCGGAGTTCCGTCTATGGAAGGATCTGCGCCACTCCAATCTCCTCCAGATTCATCCAAAACTCCGATGTAGGCGCCTTGGGTCAACTGGTAGGAAGAAATAAGCGGAATGATCAGCAAAAATCCGAGGATCAGAGCCAAAACCCGTCGGCAAAGCACCCCAATAAGCGGGTTGTCGGACTCATCGTTGAAAATCCGTCGCCGGCTGGCAACCCAATAGTCGGAAAAGCGTTTGCCCGACGAACGAATGGGCGCACTCACAGGAACACCGTTTACGTCTTTAAGTTTGGCGTGCCGCTCTTCGCGAGCCTTGATATTGACTTCGGTGTCGGTGATTTTGGCTTCGGTGTCGGTGATAAGGGGTGGGCTAATGAAAATAAGTCCTGAACCTTCGACTCAGTATATTCTGCAACGTCATACGACATTGCCAGCAACGCTTATGCTATTGTAACACTTTTCCTATACCCGACCAGCCTTTCCTATTGACGGTTATTATTAATAATTATGGAATAACTAATCGATGAATCACCGAATCTTCGAAATCCGAAAAATATCTCAAAGTCCAATGTTCCAAATTCAAAAAATTATATACGCGTTAACCAACCAATTTATCTGATTGCGGTTTTGCATCTGGAGTTCATTTGGATTTTGAACATTTCGGATTTAGTGCTTTTTCGGATTTCGAAGATTCGTATTTCGATATTCAGAAGCCTTGTTTTATCTCTAGAATTATGTTAAAATATTTGGATGAATACAACTTCCACAAACACCGCCATCCAAGACGCAGAAACGCTTTTGCGCTTGGTCACGGAAACCTACCAAGCCTACTTTGACGGCCTGGAGGCTTTTGCCAAAACGGTTCCCGATTCGGACACGGAAACACTAAGCCGCCTCTCATCGCAGATCAAAAAGGCGCAAGAATCCATGGAGCATGATTTTTCGCTGTTCGACAAAGCCATCTTCAAAGACAAGGAATCGCTTCAGCATTTGCGAGAGCAATTGAAAATCGACGAGCTTCGAAACTCACTTTCAAAATGAAAGAAAAAATGGTCGAACCAACACAGGAAGATTCCATACAAGCCGAATCCGCTGAGCCAGTCCAGTCTAGTGAAAGGGTCCCATCTGCTGAGCGAACCCCGCCCCTTGAGACTGAAAGTGGGGTCAAGAAAGCTGTGCAAAAAACCAAGGAGGTGCTGAATACCCTTCCCAGCATCCCTTCCGCTAGAGGCGCGGTAGAGGGAAGCCTTGTCGCTGCCAGAGAATCTCTGGTCGGTAGCTTATCCATGACCAAAGAGCTTGAGCATTTGGGTTCCGATTATGTCGATTTCTACAAAAAGGCGATCGTCACTCCTCCCAAGGCCTTGTGGGATCTGGTCAGGCTCCATCCGATCAAGGCAGTCCAAGACGCGGTCGATGGCACAAAAGACATCATCAAAGACATGGGGCACATTGCCACATCGCCGATCCGGCTGGCAGCCGCAGGCGCCTCCAATGTTGGAGGCGCATTGAAAAAGGCGGCGACCCTTCCTTTCGCAACCGCAGAGTTTGTTGCCAAATCGCCCTTCAAACTTTGGAGGACCATAGAAAATGGAATCAATGGGGTGTTTCAAATGGCGGACCAGGCCAATCAATGGGCCGAGCAGAAGACAAATCAGATCATGCATGGGTAAAGAGCCAGTGCAACAGTGCTACAGACCCACAGTGCTACAGGCTTGGGTATTTTCTGTCGCACTGTTGCAGTGTAGCACTGTTGCACTGTTAAAATGCT
>PMDG01000077.1 GCA_003154375.1 Candidatus Peregrinibacteria bacterium | reverse complement strand
CGACAGGGTGAGCTTGCGACGGCCGCCATCGTTGAGCTGGTAGGCCAAATCGTTGTCCGGCGGATGCCGAATCACTTTCATGCAGTGTTCCATGAAATCAAGGGCCCAGGTCAAAGATCGGTCGTCCGTCTTGAGAACCTTCTTGATCTCGTCGAAAGTTTTGGTCGAGTTTCCGATGGCTTCCATGACAATGAGGATAAAGTGGATGCAGCGCATCACCGCGCAGCCAAGAGCAAATCCGAAAGCGAGAAGGAACAGGCGAAGGATATCGATCATTTGCATTGCTCCTTACCAGGTTAGGGGGTGGCGACGATAGCTGGGTTCGATGACTCGTTTTCCGATAATCGTGATGCCGTAGACCTCAATCTTTTTCGGTTCGGCTTTTGGGTCTTCGGGGTCGATTTTGAATTTTTTGACGGTGTAGGAAAAATCATCATCGTCAAAGATGAGCATGGGAAAGAAGGAGGTGGCCATCGCTTCAAGGGTGGGTTGGAAATCGACAGGCTGAATACCCAAGTGACTGCAGAATTGGTCGAGCGTCTTCGGCTCATCCTCGATAAAGAGCAACAGCCGGATGGGCAGGTTTCTTTTCTTGTAGAGTTTCCAAAGGGGCATGGCCAGTAGCAAGGCTGAGATCACGATGATGAGCTGGAGGGGTAGGTTTTCGGAATCCTGCATGGATTCTCCTTGTGGAAAGTGGGTGGGAATGGCAAACACCATCTCACCTCAGTGGTTTAAAGGTCGAATTGTTAAAGGGCAAACGTGAAATGTATTTTAGAACCAATTTAAAATTAGTCAATGAAAGCGTTTTGGAAGGACATGATAAAAATCCCACACCGTCAAATGACGATCGTGGGCGTAGATTGGGGTTGTTGGCTAAACGACTAAGGTGAAAAGATGGTGTTTGCAAAGACCTATTTCGAATGCCGAGGGAGACCCAGGCCGCCCCGATTTTATTCGGGGCGGCCAAGGACCTACGCCTTGTTGTTCGAATCAGTGCTGTTGCGAAGCGGTTTGCCCGTCGGGAGTGATCCGGAAGACGGGGGGAACGATGTCTGGTTCGATGTCCAACCGAACGAAATCGCTCTTTCCCAGGTGGCCAAGCATCGCCTCAGCCTTTTGGACCGAGATTCCCATGCGCTCAGCAAGCTGCTCGGGCGTTTTGGGGCCTTCATTGTTCAGAATTCCGAGGGCCTTGAGGCTCTCGGTGGCGGAGAAATGGATCTCCTCCGGGGCCTTGTTAGCGTCTCGGTTATTGGGCAATCGGTTGATCCAGATCAAAAGGCCGACGAAGAAGCCGATGTCAGCAAGCGCGAAGAGAATCGAAAATGCGATGGACACTGAAAACCTCTTGGTTTTGTTGGGAAAGGATCGAAATGACTCGGTGGACTAAGCTCTGTGTGAAAAGCTCCTTCTCTGAGGGTTTGGCAAACGCCATCTCACCTTAGTGTTTTAGCCGAATTTTTAAGGGGCAACGCGATTTGGATCGCAAAAATATAATATCATTAATATTTATTTTGTCAATGATTTTTAGATTTGGGACAACTCGGATTCATATATAATCCGATAAACGGATACCAATAAGTTGAAATCCTATGAAAATGATCCAAATCATCATCGGCAGTACAAGAGAGGGGAGGGTGGGGGATAAGGTCGCCAAATGGCTTTTCGGATTGGCCGAACAGCGGAAGGATTTTAAGGCGGAGTTGATCGATTTGAAGGAATGGAATCTTCCTTTTTTCAATGATCCGAATTCGCCAGGCTCTGGCAATTATTCCTACGACTACACCAAAAAATGGTCGAAAAAGATTTCGGAGGGCGATGCCTACATCTTGGTCACTTGCGAGTATAACCATGGCTATCCGCCCTCGCTCAAAAACGCCTTGGATCATTTGTACAAAGAATGGAACGGCAAACCTGTTGGTTTTGTCAGCTATGGCGGCATCGCAGCCGGCACACGTGCGGTGGAGCAATTGAGGCAGGTGGTTCAGGAGCTCCACATGATCCCAAGTCACGATGAGGTCAACATCCCGTTCATCTGGCAGGCTTTTGGTGCAGATGGAAAGTTGAAAGACGCGGCCATGTTGGAACCCAGGGCGAAGATGCTGTTCGACGGAGTGACGGCCTTGATGAAATAGCGGGTCGGGAGATTGATCGTGGGGAATCTGACCTAAAATAATTTTCTAATGGGAAAAGGGATTGGGCAGTTGGGGTTTTAGCCTTTGAGAACGGTTGGGAATGTTTTAATTCAAAGGGATGATATTTCGTGCTTCGTCATAAAAAGGCGACGCAGGTTGTTAGCCTTGCGCCGCCCTAAATTGAAAAAATTATTTCAGTAATTCCTTCACCACTTTGCTAACCACGGCTCCATCCGCCTTGCCCTTGGTCTTGCCTACTACCATGCCCATGATTTTTCCAAAATCGGCAGGCGTGGCATTCATTTGTTTGATGGTGTCTGCAACCACATTTTTGATCTCCTCCTCGCTCATCTGGGCCGGCATGTAGGCCTCGATGATCTTGATCTCGTCGAGCTCCTTTTGGGCCATGGCGGCATTGCCACCCTTGGTGAAGCCTTCAGCGGAATCACGGCGTTGTTTGATGCCCTTTTTCATCAAATCAAGGATCACCTCGTCGGTGGCGACTTTGTCCTTCCCGCTCACCTCGTATTTCATATAATCGGCCTTCACCATGCGAAGGGTGCTGGTCTTCAGTTCGTCGCGCGCCTTCATGGCCGCGGTCAGGTCAGCAATTATTTTTTCTTTGAGAGTCATTTTTTAAGGATTAGGGACTAAGGACTATGAACTAAGTTGCTTACGAGGAATAGGATACCTCATCTAAGGTTCCAAATGAATGTTTTCTGACTTAGTCCCTAGTCCTTAGTTCTTACTCCTTGATTATTCTCGCAATCCTCTCTCCAATTCGTGTCGTCACCTCGTAGTTAATCGTCCCCGAAAGCTCCGCCATCTCCTCGGCGGAGATGCGCTCCTGGCCTTGTGCGCCAATCAGCACAGCCTCGTCTTCCAGCCTTGCGTTTGGGATGTCCGAAATGTCCGCCATGAACATGTTCATGCAAATGCGGCCGATGACAGGGGCGCGTTGACCCCGGATCAGAACAGCCCCCTTGTTGCCCAGCGCCCGCACGAATCCGTCGTAGTAGCCGATGGGCAAGACAGCGATTTTGCCGTCCCGTGGCATGCCGTAGGTTCCGCCATAGCCGACCAGGGACCCCATTTTGACCTCTTTCACCTGTGCCACCATCGTTTTCCAAGTCAAAACAGGCTTGAGTTCCATTTTGAGTCCAAGGCGTTCAGCCGCCACTTGGGTCTTGGTGCTGGGCCATAGGCCGTAGGCACCGATTCCAAGACGTACAAAATTGAAATGCGCCTCGGGCAGAGCAATTATTCCCGCCGTGGCCGCGCAATGGCGGTAATGGGGTTTTATGCCGAGTTGGTCCAGAATAACCTCAGCCTTTTTGAATTCCCTGAGCTGATGGTGGGCATAATGCTGGTTCAACCGATCCTCCAGATTCGCGAAATGCGTGGACATGCCCTTCACGGTCAGGTTTGAGAATCGTTTCACAAGCTCAGCGGAGGCCTCCAAATCCTCGGGTCGGATGCCTTGGCGATGGTTCCCGGTCTCGATTTTCAAATGGATGTTGATTGGGTGTCCGAGTTTCCCGAGGATCTCGATCGTCTCCGGATTGTAAACAATGGTTTCCAAATGGAGTTTCGGCAATTCAGCTAAATCGGAGAGGGGAGTGTGGCCGATCAAAAGGATCGGGATCTTGATGCCCGCTTTCCGCAGGGCTTCGGCTTCGTACAAAGCATTCACACATAAATAGTCGGCCCCATGTTCGGACATGATGGTTCCGCATTCGATCAATCCATGCCCGTAGGCATTGGCCTTCACCGCAGGCGCCAGCACCACATGGGGTCCGATCTGTTTGCGGAACATTTGCAGATTGTGGATCAGCGCCGATTTTGATATTTCGACCCAAGTGAGATTCATGAGGCGATTATACCAAATATTCGATCGCTATTGCGAGCACGCCTCCTTTTGTCATTTCGAGTTTACCGAATCCCCTTTGGTAATTTCGAGTGAGCAGAGCGAATCGAGAAGTCTGCGTAATCGATAAATAGTTTTTGGTGATTTCGCAGGTTTCTCCGCTTCGCCCGACAAAAGCAGGCTTCGGTCGAAACGACAGAGAGGGTGAGGGCCAACAAAAAACCCAGCACCAAGCTGAGTTCTGAATCCTGTTTCCTGAATCCTAATTATTTGGAAGCAATTGCTGTGTCACCGCGGACATACATCGGCTCATTCGCCTTCACCATCATTTGGACCTTGGGATCGTTCTGGATGTTCTCGAGAGCCTGCACCTTGGCGATTTCCATGTCCAATACTTCATTCTCGGTGAGCAGGTTGGTGCGTTTCAATTCCAGATTTTTGAGGGCATACCCCTTGGTGGCATTGCGGTTCGCATTCGCCAAATACGCCAAACTGATCAAGGTGACCAAAGCAATGATCACGAACAACAAGGCATTGATGCCGACCTCCACTTTNNACCTCAGAGTCCGAGGGTATTATAGGTTTTTTCGTTAAAAGATAAAGTTTTTTCTTAAAATTGCATTGACAGACTGGTAGAATTTTTGGACATATACATTCCTGGGTGTAATACCGGAAAACGTTTTTCACGATGCGATCTTCGAGGGAATGGTAGGCAATCACGGCGATGCGACCCTTGGGGACCAGGACTTCGACGGCTTGGTGGAGCGTGGTTTCCAAAGTCTCGAGTTCCCGGTTCACGGCAATGCGGAGTGCTTGGAAAACACGTGTGGCCGGATGGTTCTTTTCCTTCCAGCCGAGAATGGTCACGAGGAAGTTGGCGAGATCCAAGGTGTCGGTGAAACGCTTCTCCTTTCGGCGATGGACGATTTTTTTGGCGATATATCGTGAGCGGCGCTCTTCTCCGTATTCGAAAATCACATTGGCCAGCTTTTCCTCCGGGTAGCTGTTCACGATCCATTCGGCCGTCAGGTTCTGGCCCCGGTCAAAGCGCATATCGAGCGGCCCGGATTTGTGGAACGAGAATCCTCGTTCGGCATCGTCCACATGGGGAGAGCTGAGCCCCAAGTCCATCAAAATGGCGTCCGGCGCTCCAAACTTGGAATTTGTAATTTGTAATTTGAGATTTTCAAAGTTGGAGTTCACATAGGTGATCTGCTTGGCGTATTTCTTGAGTCGGACCTTGGATCGTTTCAAATTCTCCTGATCTTGGTCGAAAGCCAGCAGTTTCCCCTTGGGGCCGATCCGCTTGAGGATCTCTTCGCTGTGTCCGCCAAGGCCCAAGGTGCAATCCACCACTTTTATTCCCTTTCGAAGATTTAAAAGATCAAGCGATTCGTGGAGCAGTACGGGCGTGTGTTTCAGTTCGGTCATTCCATTTTTTGTGAAGGGTGGGATTAGTGCGGTAACTAAGTACGTTCGTTTCAGGTTTTATATCCGTACAACGCGCGAATCCCACCAGGCCAATATAAAAAATAACCATCCAATTTTTAGTTGGAAGGGGTTGCAAATGCTGAATAAATAGTGTGTACGAGCATTTTTTTCGAATTGTTTTTGTTTTTTATTTTTTGGCTTGCATCAACAATTTAGGCTGTACACATTTTTTGGTCAATAACAAAATTTGTGTTCAAAGAAAACCATGTAACATTTTGTGTAACAAAATGAACAAAAAAATGGTTCATTGATGCCAAAAAACACATGCATGATTTGCGATTGGGATTGAATTGACAAAAATTATAAAATAGTATAGAGTATTCATACTCCAAAAAAGGGTTCTCTAGTGTAGTCTTCCTTTTCTGGAATCGCTCTTTGAAACCGTAGGGTCAATTGTTGCGTCGAGTCATCCCTTTTCGATCTCGTTCAATTCATTGGGCGGCTCGAAGGGGAAAGGATTCTCTCGGCGCAACAGAAATTGTTACGCTTTGGCTGTATCACGCAGATCAACCGAAGCAAGAAAGGAAGCAAATAAAAATGAGAAAGAAACCCGTTCTGGCAGCTCTCGTTTCGCTCGTTGTCGCGGCTTGCGGCAGGACCGAAGCTCCGGCTGTTCAGGCTCAGTGCGCTGCTGATGCCGATTGCACGACCCTGTGCGACGGCTACAAGCACGCGACCTGCTCTGTCGGCGGCATCTGCGCCTGCGGGGATCCCATCCCCGTGGCATCCCAGAAGTGCGAGTCCAGCTCCAGCTGCTCGTGCCCCGAGGGGTACGGCTCTCCGCTGTGCGGTGCGGACGGCCTGTGCTACTGCAACCTCGTCCAAGTGGTCGAGTTTGGCTGTCGCACCTCCGACATCGTCTGCAATTGCGGAGACGTCGAGGGTATTTGTGCTCAGGACGGCCTGTGTTACTGCAACCAGACCATCCCGGCGCCCACAGAATGCCCTGCCATCACTCGGCAGGAGTTCGTCCAACGCCTCTACATGGCGATGGGCCTCGAATGCGCAAAAACCTCGTGCACGGATCTCGCTGGCCTGAGTGTTAGCGAGTATCAAGCCAAGTGCATGTGGGGCGCTCTCGAGAACGCGGGCATCATCGCCTCGTCTGCCCAATGCGGGCCAGACAAAAAGATGACGCGGTCGGAGGTCGCCAAGATGGTGATCACCGCCATTGATGGCCTGGCCGATTACACGGCTCCTGCCACGCCCACGTTTACGGATGTGCCGACGGACGCCTGGTATTACGACTTCATCGAGTCAGCCGTCCAGTTGGGCCTCAGCATGGGGTACCTGGATGCCAGCGGAAATTCCACTGGCCTCTTCGGACCCGGAGATCCGGCATCGACGTGTTGGGTGGGCGAGCTGATCAGAAACGCCTTGTCACCGAACAAGACGTTGAACGTCTCTCTTGACCCCGGGACGCCTAATTCGGCCGTTGTGGCCAAAGGGGCTTCTGGCATCAAGCTGGCTACCTACTGCTTTAGCGCGGACAACGTCCCGCTGAGGAGCCTCATCATCACTCGTGGTGGAGTGGGTTTGGTTGCCGACTGGCAAGCGATCCACTTCGTCGACGAGGGCGGGAGCCAAGTGACTAATTCCTACGCCCTCATCTCGGACCAAGGCAAGGATTACGCCATCTTCATGTTTGGCGTGACGGTCTCCGGATCCCGATGCTTTACCCTGGTCGGCGATCTCTCGTCCTCCGCGGTGACCGGCAACCAGCATTTCTTTTACATCTCCTCGAAGTGGGATGTGCTGGCGGACGGCTATGCGGTCACGGGTGACTTCCCGGTCGCCGGGAACACCTTCACCGTGGGCAATGTGTCTGCTCCGACTCTGACCGTCTCTCGCGCATCGATTCCCGTTTCGGGGAGCTATGTGAAGGGGCAGGACGGAGTGCCGGCACTCGGCATCAGCCTCACGGCAGGACCACAGGGCCTTACCCTCAGCAAGTTGGCGGTTCGGCTTTACAGCAACACTGCCAATACTTGGGTGAGCGCCCTTGGCGACCAGTTCGCCATCGCTGACATCGAAAGCGCCACGCTCTATGCTGGCGTCGACGTGGTCGGCGGCCCAACGGCCCCTACCCTCGTGGATACGGGGGCCAACGGATACACCCCGGGTGCAGACTGGTACAAGGTCCAGTTTGATTACCTCGGGTTGAGCATTCCTGCGAATACCACCATGGTCTTCACCCTCAAGTTGAAGCTTCTGAATTCCATGTCTTCGGTCACCTACGTGGCCGCGGATCTGATGCCTTCGGAGGACATTGTGGCTGAGGATTCGAGTGGCAATGCCGTGACCGCTTCGGGCTCCGCCCTGAACGGCACGGTCGACCACGACCCGCTTATCACCGTTCTCGTTTCTGGCGGCCTCGTCGCTGGTTGCGAATTGACCCCAGAGGGCGGGATTGTTGTGGCGGGCACAACGATGCATTTGGCATCGAAGTATCGTTTCAACGCCCAGGAAGAGGGGTACACAGTCAACAAGCTGACCGTCATCAATGACGTCACCGGCCCGTTCGACACCCCTTCGGACACCGTTGCTGTGAGCCAAGTTGTGATCAGGTACCCCGATGTTAACGGGGTCACTCAGACCAGAACCGGTTCGCTTTCCAATGGTTCCGCCACGTTCTCCGGTTTGGGCTTCTACGCTCCGGCCGGCCAGAGCGCCTATGTCGAGATTTACGCCAATGTCAGCAACTTGGTTGATGTCGGCGAGACCCTTTCCGGGATGACCTTTCGTCTGGGGATTCTTGACACGGGGAATACCGTCTCGACGTTCGAGGCGGTCGGGGCCATGTCTTCGGCCACGACGAACGACCCGTTCATCCCCAATGGAGCGGGCGTCAATTCGTTCATGGTTCGGAAGAGCACGCTGATTCTCCAGAAGGATCCCATGCTTTCCACGACCCTGATCAACGGGGTTAACCGCCTGTATGGGTTCGGAGCCTGCGCGGACGACTCGGGGGCCGTTTCCTTCGGGAGATTCACCTACGAGTTCGTGGCCAACTCAGCTACCCTGTCGGACTTCCACGTCTACAGGAACTCCGTCCAGCTCACTCCCGCTCAGGCCACGATCACCGTCGTGGGTAGCCACGTTCTGGTCGCCTTCCTGCAAGAGGAGACGATCGGGGCGGGCCAGTGCCAGACTTACCATCTGGATGGCACTGCGTCAGGGGTTGTCATGAGTAGCTCGGTGGCCACCAAATTGGTCATCGGCACGGGTGCCCCGCTTTCCCTCACGAACCCCTTCGCCAACCCCAACACGGGGTGGGTCTACGGATTCGGTGGGACGTCGATCTTCGTTAATCCCCAGGGACTCGTCTCTGAGGACTACGATTATCTGAGTTTCATCTGGTCCGACCGGTCGGCCGATGCCCACGCCTACCCGGTCATCACGAACGGGCTGGTCACCGCGGGCAGTGGTTCGCACGACTGGACCAACGGGTGGGGCTTGGGGGCTGATCTCCCCTCGCACACCCTCACCCCCTAGAAGCCGAGAGAATCCAATCTCTCAACAGCGCCGCCCCCATCCCTGCTAGTCAGGTAAGGGCGGCGCTTTTTTCACATATTCCGATTTTGAATCTGGATTTTTCATTGGGATTTTATTGACATAAATATAAAATTATGATAATGTATTTTTCCAAATGCACCAATCCGCACCATTGCGCGTATTGATGATTGGATTTGGTCCTTGAAACCGCAGGCACAGTTGTTGCGTCGAGTCATCCCTTTTCGACCCTGTTCAATTCATTGGGCAGTTCGAAAGGGAAAGGATTCTCTCGGCGCAACGAAGTTTGTTGCATATCAGTAGTTCAACGCAGGTCAAACGCAAGTGAGGTCGTGAAAAATGGGAAAGACGTTGGCGTTCGCACTCCTCGCAGTGCTCGCATCGTGCGGATCCGACGGCCATAGCGGCCGTGACGGAACCTCGTGCACCGTTGCCGACAACGGCGACGGCACCGCCACCCTCTCCTGCACCGACGGCAGCAAGTACACCGTCGTGAACGGCAAGGATGGCACCAACGGCGTCGACGGCAAGGATGGGGTCAACGGGACCGACGGCAAGGACGGCAAGGATGGGGTCAACGGGANNCGGCAAGGATGGGGTCAACGGGACCTCGTGCACCGTCGTCACCAACGCGGACGGCTCAGCTACGATCAGCTGCCCCGACGGCACCAGCGCCACGGTCGGCAAGCCCAGCGCGCAGGCGTCTCTGTCGGTCTCTCGCACCTACCCCCCGATCTCGGCAACCTACGTGAAGGGGGAAACCAACGTCCCCGCCCTCGGTATCGGACTGGCGGCAGGGGCAACGTCG
>PMDG01000035.1 GCA_003154375.1 Candidatus Peregrinibacteria bacterium | reverse complement strand
CCCATATCGACCACGGAAAATCGACCCTCGCCGACCGGTTTTTGGAGATCACCAAGACGCTGGAAAAACGGAACATGACCCATGGGCAGATGCTCGACACCATGGACCTCGAGCAGGAACGTGGAATCACGATCAAACTGACTCCGGTGCGCATGGATTGGCACGGCTACATCCTGAACCTGATCGACACCCCAGGCCATGTGGATTTCGCGTACGAGGTCAGCCGGTCCATCGCCGCGTGCGAGGGGGCCATTTTGGTGATCGACGCCACCCAAGGCATTGAAGCGCAGACTTTGGCCAACCTGTACATGGCCATGGAACACAACCTCAAGATCATCCCGGTCATCAACAAAATCGACATGCCGGCGGCGGAACCCGAACGTATCCTGATGGAGATCGAAAACACGCTGGCCATCCCCAAAGAGGAGGTGATCATGGTCTCGGCCAAGACGGGCCAAAACGTGGAGGCGGTGTTGCAGGCGGTCATCGACCGAATCCCCTCGCCCAACAAGGCTGGCATGCGGACCGAGCAGAAAATTGAAAACGACAACGAGAGTAAGGCGCTGGTGTTCGATTCCATCTACGATTCGTATCGCGGTGTCGTGAGCTATGTACGCATGGTGAGCGGGTCATTCAAGCGTGGGGACAAACTACGCTTTCTGAACTCAAAAACCGACATCGATATCACCGAAGTCGGTTATTTCAAACCCAAATACCAGACCCAGCCGGAACTGAAGGCGGGCGAAGTCGGCTATGTGGTGACAGGGCTCAAGGCAGTGGGCGAGGCCAGCGTCGGCGACACGCTTTGGAAGGGCGACCGCGAACACCTCGACCAAGTGAAGCCACTCCCTGGCTACAAAAAAGTGATCCCCATGGTGTACGCCGGAATCTACTGTGTGGAAGGCGATGATTTCCCCCTTCTGCGCGATTCGATCGAAAAGCTGACCCTGAACGATGCGGCCCTCATTTACGAGCCGGACCAATCGCAAGCCCTCGGTTCCGGGTTCCGATGCGGATTTTTGGGACTGCTCCACATGGATATTGTGCAAGAACGGCTCGAGCGCGAGTACGGCCTAAACCTGATCATGACCGCGCCTTCCGTGTCCTATATGGTGAAATACAAAAACGGCGATTCCAAAATGGTCTCCTCGCCTTCGCATATGCCCGATGGCAGCTACATCAACGCCATCGCCGAGCCTTGGTTCAAAATGGAGATCGTGTCCCCCAAAGAGGCGGCGGGGCGCATCATGGAATTGGTGACCAAACGTCGCGGGCTGTACAAGAACATGACCTATATCGATCTGGAACGCGTACTCCTGCATTTCGAAATGCCATTGGCCACCGTGATCATCGATTTTTACGATGCGCTCAAAAACGTGAGCAGCGGGTATGCCTCGATGAATTACGATTTTATCGAGTACCGCGAAGAGGATCTGGTGAAAGTGGATATCCTGGTCGCCGGGGACCGGGTGGACGGCTTCAGCTTCATGTGCCACCGCTCCGAGGCCCACGGCACTGGGGCGAGGCTGGCCAGCAAGCTCAAAGAGATCATCCCACGCGCCCAATTCCCCATTTCCATCCAAGCGGCCATTGGTGGCAAGATCATCGCCCGCGAGACGATTTCGGGCTTTAGGAAAGACGTGACCGGCTATTTGTACGGAGGCGACGTCTCGCGCAAAAACAAACTGCTCGACAAACAAAAAAAGGGAAAGAAACGGATGAAGCTGATGGGAAATGTCGAGTTGCCGCAAGATGCGTTTCAGGCGATACTTAAAAAAGATTAGTCTCAAGCGCGAGTCGCAAGTCTCAAGGCACTGATTGTGACTTAGCCCCCTTCAGACTCGCACATGAGACTTGAGACTTAATAAACTATTAAAATGTTTACTGGAATCATCCAAACCACGGGAACGGTCCAAAGGGTCAGCAAGGATCGCCTGACGATCAAATGTGATGCGCTGGCCGGAAAATTGGTCATTGGCACCAGCGTGGCGGTCAATGGAGTCTGCCTCACGGTCGTTTCGATCGAGGACAGCGCTTTCACCGTGGATGTGATGCCGGAGACGTTCCAAAAAACGAATCTGGGCTCTCTGAACTCAAAAGACCTGGTGAATCTGGAGCTCGCCATGTCGGCGGATGGGCGATTCGAAGGTCACATGGTGCTGGGCCACGTGGAAGGGGTCGGCGAAATCAAGGAAATCCGCGAAGAGGGCAACTCCAAAATCCTAACGATCCAGGCACCCAAGCTCATCGTCCAGTTCATCGTCCCAAAGGGCTCCGTGGCGTTAGATGGCATCAGCCTTACAGTCATCGACCTCAAGGATGACCAGTTCACGGTCGGAATCATTCCCCACACGTGGGACCAGACCCATTTGCACACCACCACGGTTGGAGACAAAGTGAACATCGAGACCGACATCGTGGCCAAGTATCTTAAAAAGTTCACCGTTAACCCCTAAACCTATGGCCAGCATCAAGAAAAACCTGGATTTCGGTGTCAAAGCCGACCCAACAAGCCGCATCGGGATCGCGGTGAGCCGATACAATTCCGAGATCACCCAGACCCTACTGAAAAGCTGTGTTAAAACGCTGATCGAACAAGGCATGAAAGAGAAGCAGATCAAGGTGATCGAGGTCCCAGGCGCCTTTGAATTGCCTTATGCCTGCCAAAAAATGGCTTTGACCAAGCGATTCGATGCCCTAATCGCCCTTGGAGCCGTTGTAAAAGGCGGGACCCCCCATTTCGACTTTGTTGCCGAGGCGGTCACAAAGGGTGCGGTGGAAGTCGGGCTAAAATACAACATTCCCGTGGTTTTCGGAGTCCTCACCACCAATGACCAGGAACAGGCCCGCGACAGGATCCATGGAGGCAAACATGGAGACAAAGGAATCGAGGCGGCCCTTACCGCCCTAAAGATGGTGACCGTATCCAAGCAGACGTTCTGAAGCCCAAAGCGTTTGATTTTTTGCGCTGTTTGAGGTATAATATTTATGAAATCCAAACACCATCCAGTAACTAAAAATAAACATGCAAACTCTCAAAATCACTCTGGAAAAAGACTTTGAGCCTGGTATCCACATCGCCCACATGGAAGGCGCTTTTGACGGAAGCGTCAAAGAGCCTCTGGTCGAACTGGAGAGCCTGATCAACACCTGCCCGGAAAAGACACGGGTTGTTTTGGATCTTAAAAATTTGAGCTATCTTAACAGCTATGCCATCGGCCAATTGGTCGCCTGGCACAATCATCTGGTGAAAATCGAGGGCCAAATCATCTTGGCCGCACCGAGCAAGAACGTGGAAGACATTTTCAACATCCTGGGCATCTCCGCACTGTTCAAAATCTTCCCAGACGTTCAGACCGCTGTGGAATCGGTGCGATAATTTCGAATGGTGGACCGAATTGTGGGCCGAATGGTTGGCCGAAATTGTGGATTCCCCTTTTTAGCGTTGCCAAAAAACGACAACGATTCGGCCCACTAAGCGTAGCGACGGCCCACCATACGGCCCACTATTCGGATCGATTGCCTATCCTTTTCGCCTGTTTGCTTGCCAGCGTTTTGATGATTTCCAAAAATATCCTTTCCATGAAATCCCGAAGGTCGGCGTACTCCATTGTCACTTGGTGTTTGGCCAAAAAGTTCCGGAGGATGAAAGCCGCAAGTTGGACCAGAACCGGTGAAATCTTTCTCTCGAGTCCTGGAAGCAGAGCCGATTCCAGAATCCGTTCAGGGGTCCTTCCTGCGACCGAGGCCATATCGGCCGCCCATGACTCGATCTCCTTTTTCAATTCCGGGGAAAGGGTCTGAAAATTGGCCTCGTGGCGAATCACCAGCGCCGAATGGGAATCGTGGTGAGACTCACCGCTTTTTTTGCCTTCGGCCAGCAAGCCGACCACAACCTGTCGTGCCTTCTCATCGTCTAGCGAAAGGACTGCAATCACAAATTCCGATGGAAGATTGAGCGCCACCACGCGGGAAATCAGCAAAAACAGATCCGTATTCTGGGGTTGGCTCAAGAACCGCACAATAATGGAGGCCAGGGCGAAATCGAACCCCTTGGCCTTCCCTTCGTCCTTTTGGGCCTGTTGCATGGCTGTCTGGGCCCGCCTCATCTCCTCGCGAAACTTTTCATCGCTCTTTTCATCCTTCTCTTGCGCCGCAGGGGCCTTGAACAGCTCGAAATCGTTTGAACCGTCAGCCATAAAACTTTGATTAAGGTGATTACAGTGATGAAAATGATTGTGACCGAACCTCAATCCACACCATTCTCAATCACCGAAAACCACTAAAAAAAGACGTGTTTAGTGTACACGTCTTTTTATTGAATTCAAAGATTAGGACCGAGTTACGCGGCAGCGGAAACGATGTGGACAAAGCGGTTCTTGAAGACGCGGTTGTCGAATTTCTTCACGCGCTTTTCAGTGAATTTGACCAAGCCGTCCTTGAGGGCGAACAGGGTGAAATCCTTGCCAGTGCCGACATTGTCGCCTGCGCTATAGGTGTTGCCCTTTTGGCGAACAAGGATATTGCCGGCGAGCACATGCTGACCCGCATACAGTTTAACCCCAAGGCGCTTAGCCTGTGAGTCGCGACCGTTTTTAGTTGAACCTCCAGCCTTCTTATGAGACATAGTGTCGAAGTTACGGATTTAAGGCGTATGGATTTTACATGGGCAACCCACTTTTGGCAAGCAAAATTGTCCAACTTCACGAGAGATCAAAATATTATGGCGAACAACCACTACCCGCTTGCGGATGAAATCATTGATTATTGGCAGTAAAAATGATATAATATTAAGATTTAAAAACTATGGCAAACACCTCGAACACCACCGACTTGGACCAGATTTACCAAGGGACCATTGAATCCCACAAAGCCTATTTGGCCCAGCTCCAGGCGGCTTTCGACAAGCATTGCGACAAAATCGGTGAAGAGGCAAAAGCCAAATTGGACCAAACCTCCGAGGAAGATGATGAGGCCCGAAAAAAAATCATGGAAGAGGAGCAGGCCCAGCTCAGCAAGGCGCTGGCCGAACTGAAACAAGTGGTGAACCATACCAACCGAGACGTCTACAAGAAACTTGAGGAAATTGAGAACCAACGTTCCGCGATGGGACTCAGCCTCGATGAGGAACTTGCCCAAATTGAAACCCCTAAAAAAGCAAAAAAATAATTTAACCAATCCCATGAAAGAACTTTTCATCCAGAATTCAACTCTTAACGGATCCCTGAAAGGAAGCCGGTTCGTTTACGAGGGGAAAGAGGCTCCTAAACCCATGCCAATTGCTGAAGAAACACTGCAGCAATCCATTTCACCGCAAAAACTCCCGAAAGAGGAAGCCAAGGGGAATGTCGATAAGGATATGGGGGAGACCAAGGCTCAGGAAAGAACTTTCATGGAAAAGGCAAAACTCAAAATGGGCATGACCACCGAAGCCCGTTTGGATTTGGAACACGCCTTTGACAAATCACCCACCAAAAAAACAGCTGATTCGATGGCTGCCGACCTCATGGTCAAAGCCAATGAAGCCTATGCCACGGCAAAGCCGGGGATGTCTGGCGAAAAGATTTTTGCCGATTTGGCCAAAGAATACAATGTCACCTACGAAGGAGGCGCTCTTCCGTCCGCCTTTGTGAATCGAGTCATGGAGGAAGCCGGCGTCCCAAGGGAGCTGAGGCAACCTGCCATTGTGGCCGCCAGAACGAAAGAGATGGTCCCCGCGCCTTCGGAAGAGATGTTGCTCGCCAAGGCTGAAAAACTTTCCGACCTGCAGAGATTGCTCGACAATTCCAAAAATCCTGAAATGACCTTGAGCCTGATCACCAATCAGCTCGCCAAAAAAGTAAATGAAATCGCAAAAAACGACACCACTGGCAAGCCTGAAATGGCGTTTGCCGCTTTTGCCAAGAATCTTGGTATTGATACACCTGTGGTATGGGCCGAGACCGTGATCGTGCCCCGGATTCTTAGGAATTTGAACATCGCCGATGCCTCGGTTCTGGATACCGCAATTGCCAGCGCGCAAAGAATGCCTGTCTCCAAACCTTCTCCCGTGCAAGGAGTCGAGCGGATGGTGGCGCAGAAAGCCCCCACCAAGGCTCCCATGGCAAAACCGGCCAATCGGCCAGCGGTCGCCCAAGCCAAGCCCCAAGCCACGAAAGCAGAAAAAATCGCCCAAGCTGGCGTCTTAAAATTTATGCCAGACAAAATTGAAGACCAAATCGTAGAATCCTCCATTTCGGATTCAACGACCGAAGCATTGAAGGGAACAGTATCGAGAAAAAACCCTCCAAAACCATTGGGCGAAACATCAGTCGCTGGCGGCCGATCGCAAGAATAAACCCGTTCGCCAAACTCGAATCCACAAAAAAACCGCCCCGATGTGCTTCGGGGCGGTTTTCAAATCAGAAAAAGGATTAGGGCTTTGCTGGAACCTCCCAATAGATCCCGTCAAAATAGGAGGGGTCGTAAAGGGTCTTGCTCAGGGATTTGACCGTGAACCGTATGCCTTTGCCTTTGTATTCCGGTTTTTTGGGAACCGCGTATTCCAGTACGGTGGGCTTGACCAGACTCGAGGAAATCAGTTTGCCCCCAACATATAGCGAAATCCTGAATCTGCGGACACTGTCCTTTGCGGGCCAAGTCAGCCTGAAAGCATCCTTTTCCTCGGTCATTTTCACCTCGAACGAATCGACGGACACATCGTTCTTGAGCCCTCCTGTACCCACGGGCTTAGCCACCACTTCTGTCCAAGCGCCTGGAACGTTGTCTTTGCTCAGGGTCGCCAGATAGAAATAGTAGGAAACCCCATTGGCCAACTGGCCCATTGTGTAGGAATCCGCCTGGGTGATCTTCAGGCCTGGCATCGTGTTCCAAGGATAAAGATCGGTATCCAGCTTGAAACGGCTGTAGCTAATCAGGTAAAGGGGCTTTTCGCCGGTTGCCGCATTCCAGTGGAAATAGACCTGGTTGTTCTGGGCCTGGAATTCCAGCCCTTCGATCTTGGGTGGGACGTTCACCGGCTTCGTCGCCTCCACGCCGATCTCAGTCGCCTTCACTATGGAACATTGGCCACGGTTGCCAGGTAGTTGGATGGTTCCACCCTCCAACTTTTTGCTGGGCAACACCAGATAGACTTTTTTTCCAACGTCTTCACGAATATCCAAACACCCTTTCCCATATTCGACTTGATAGCGTTTTCCCGACCAAACCAGCTCGGCCTTGTTTTCGGGATGAAGCTGGTTGTCGCTGAGGATGCGGGCAGCCACCAACGCCTCGCCATCGAACGGAAAGGAATTGTAGACTTTGCAAATTTCGTTTGATGCGACCTTGAGTTGGGCAATCTTTCCGCCATCGATGATGAGCGAAACGGGGAATTCCGTGGTCATGGATCTGCAAAGAGGGTTGTGCTGGAGAATCCAAAGATCACCGCTAAGGCGCTCGACCATCAGGTCGTAATTGACCTTGTCTTCGCGGATCACCCGAGCGCTCTCGGAGACCGTGCTTGCGAACACGAAAGTCGTCCCAAGGCCTAACGCCAAAACGAGCATAAAAAGTCGAAAAATATTTTTCATATTGAAAATTTAGTCTTTCGCATTCATATTACCCCAAACGTATTCATTTGTTACAACTTTTTTTGCAGAAAAGATGCGGAATAGCCATTTTTGAAAATTCCTAGGCATCCATAATCAATTTTCGGCTCCGCTGAGCTGAACTCCAACCGAAGGATGAAGATTCTCATCTATAACATCGCCTACAGCACTGGACTTAAGGGTTCGCTCTTAGGCTACCTCGCCAATTTCTGGCGATATCTCGTTTGGGCGCCCAAAAAGACCTTTCGGAACCTTGTCCAATTTTTGGAAAAGCAGGATGCCGATGTCGTGTGCCTGCTGGAAACGGATAGCGGTTCCTTTCGGAACCGTTTCAGCTCTCAATCCAAGACAATTGCAAAACAACTCTCGTTTCCACACAGATGGTCCGCTTCCAAATACGGACCTCGATCACCCTTGCGCCATGCGCCAACCTTTCGCAAACAAGATGATGCTGTCCTGAGCAAGGTTGAGGGTGAAATGAAAATCCATTACCTGAAAAACGGAGGCAAGAAACTGGTGCAGGAATTCGTTGTCCAAGGGATCAGCCTCTTTGTGGTCCATCTTGCGCTTCGGTCCAGCCTCCGCGCCAAACAGCTGTCGGAGATGACTGGGCTCCTCAAACAATGCCCACGGCCCCATATCGTCTGTGGCGACCTCAACATTTTCAAGGGCCTGCACGAAGTCCAGGAATTTATCCGCGAGAACCATCTGACCCTCGTCCAAACCAAAGCTACCTTTCCAAGCATCCGTCCCAAAGTGTTGATCGACCTGATATTGGTAAGCGATGGGATCTGTGTGAAAGCGACCGATGCTCCGTATGCCCTTTTTTCGGATCATTTGCCAGTGTGGGTTGAAATCGAGAATTGATTTCGAATGGTTGGCCGAATTGTTGGCCGAATTGTGGATTTCTTAGTCATTCACGCAATCATGCGGCCCACCATGCGACCAACAATACGGCCCACTATTCGTTCTGTGTTAAAATGTAGGCGTAAGTGACTGCGATGAAACAAAAATCAATAACATATATAGGTGTCGATGTGGGCGGGACCAAGATTCTGGCCCAAGGTTTTGATGAAAAGCTCAAGGTCGTCTCAGAAAAAAAGGTCAAAACCGACACTCGGCATGGGAAAACCGGGTTTCTCAAGCAACTTTTCAGCTTGATCGACGGATTTTTTGAAAAAAGCGTGAAAGGGATCGGTGTGGCGGTGCCTGGTATTGTGGATTACCGAAAAGGAATCCTCGTGAAGGCGCCCCATCTGCCGACTGGCAAAAACCTGAACCTAAAATCGCTGCTTGAAAAACGGTACAAGGTGCCAGTCGATGTGGACCACGACATCAACGCCTTCATGGCCGTGGAATCCACAACCCCCAAACTCAAAAAATACAAGAATCTGCTGGCGATCATGGTCGGCACGGGACTGGGTGGCTCAGCAATCGTTGATGGAAAATTGTTCTACGGGAAAAACGGGTTCGCCGGCGAATTCGGCCACATGGTGATCGATGAAAAGGACAATCTTAAAACCTTGGAGCAGAACACCAGCGGACATCATTTGCCAATGATTGCCAAAAGCCTTGGCCTGCAAAAACCTGCGCTTTGGAAAGGCGATTATTTTGCCAGGCAGTTGGCCAAAAAGGATCCGAATGCTCTGCTCCTGAAAAAATCGTTGACGGATAACCTTGGCATCGGCCTTGCCAACCTGAACCTGATCTTCAACCCAGAGGCGATTGTTTTGGGCGGATCGGTGTACCACAAATTCCTTTCTGACCAGAAGCAGGCCCTCAAAAAAGCCATTGCCCGCCACTCACTTTCCGGCGCTTCCCCCGAGCTGATCGATGCCCTTGAACAGACCTCGGTGGCCAAAGGCGCCGTGCTCCTGTTGAAGCAGAAAAAAGCCTAAGCCAAATTGGTTTAGAATTAGACCAAAGATATCGGAACGATTATTTTGTATCCCACTCGCCCCATTTTTGAATTCGGGCCCCATTTTCCAATTTGGGGATCTTCGGATGCGAATCATCGGGCTTGATCAACGGTAACCGAGAAGGCTCCTCTTTTTCTTCCGACTGACCTGGTGCTTTCACTTCTTTGGCTCCTGGACCATCGGGCTTTTCAGCTTTCGCGTCCCCCACCTTTATATCCTTATTGCCGAAACCCTTGAGATTCGAAGGCTGAACCTCGGTTTTGGCCTCGGGCTTCTCCACATCGATTTGGACGCCATTAGGTTCTTTGACGCCTCCATCCAGCTTGCCATTCTTCGGTAGATCCAGAAGCTTGGGCTCTTTAACTTGTCCCCCTTGCTGATCTTGGATCCCTTTTCCAGCCCCCTTCCATATAAAATGTTTGCCCTGGGCAGCAATTGCGATGCTGAGGCCATGCGCACGACCGATCGCCCCCTCCTCAAAAGCGCTCACCACCTTCTCGAGCTTTGTCTGGAGATCGGTCACCTCAGCCGAACCCGCACCAGAGGTTTTCACATTTTCAATCTGGGCCTTGGCTTCCTCATAGGCAGCCTTGGCCTCTTCCAAACGCTTACCGTCATTGGCCGGATCGGAGGGAAGCGCTGGCTTGGACTCCGAAGCCGTCTGGATATCGATTGCCACCTGTTTTTCGCCATTGGATGCGGCCTTGGCGACAAAATCATGGGCCTTTTGGACCACGGACTGGTCCGTGGTGGTCTTCTCGAGCGCGTTGGCCACCGATTGTACCGCCTCGTCGGACTTCACCGCTTCCACAGCCGATGCGAAAACGGGAATGGTCTGGTCCTGAAAGGCGATCACCTCGGACAAAGCATTCTGAATCACGATGGTATCCGTGCCCTTCCCAGCAAGATCGATGGCGCTTTCCGTCTCGTGGACCACGGACTGAGTCAAATCGACCACTTGAGAATCATTGGCAGAAACGGCTGAGGTAGGCTCCTCGGCAAAAGCCGGTGGGATCAGCGATGCGGTGGCAATAGGTTTGCCATCCAAAACGGATTGGAGATCGGCCAAGGCGACCCTGGCCCTATTCAAATGGGTGGAGTAGGTATCCTGATTCAGGAACCAAGACCCGGCGATCACGACCGCCAGCACGATGGCGACATAGGAAAACTGCCGAAAAGACCTTTTGAGCCAATCAGACAGCCAGCCTTCTGGAAGCAAAATCCTCTCCTCTCCCAATTCCGATGACGTTTCTTCCACCGCATGCCCAAGGGAGCGCAGAACCTTGCTATTCAGTTCCGCGGAAACATTAAAACGTGGGGCTCCCACGATTTTCAGACGAATTTTTTCCAAACTTGTTTTCATAGGATGAGATTGATCGCTTAGGAATACACGGACTGGCCAAACTCGTTACAGGAAATTATCGTTTTGCCTTGGCCTTTGGCTCTGAAGGATAGAGTTTTCGGTAAAGAGCTGAAAAATGATCCAATGCCCGCGAAAGGCTGGTGCGGATGGCGCCCTCCTTTTTCCCCGTGATCTCGCTGATCTCGGCGTATTCCAAATCCTCCAGGTAACGAAGGGTGACCACCTCGCGCTCGGAGTCGGCCATGAGTGAAAGGACTTTTCGGATATTTTTCCCATCAATGTGAGCGGAAACGTCCTCGGCCATCTCGGTGATGGCGACTGTGATGCCCTCTTCCTCCAACCTATCCAAGGACTCCGACTCTGTTTTTTGGCGATCGCGCCAATAATTGACCAGATGGTTGTGGGCCAATGTGAAAATCCAAGTTTTGAAGGAGGCCTTCGCCGGATCAAAGTCGCCGAAATGGCTGTAGGCCTTCAGGACCACATCCATGAAGAGATCCTCGGCCAAGGCACGGTCAAAATTAAGGCGGTACATCAAGTAGTTGAACACCTTGTCCTTGTTCTCCTGGTAGTGCCCTAGGAAACGGTCGTTCGCTTCGCTCATGCGCACAGGCTTGTTACGGAATTAATGTTACACGTAATCTCCGTTTTTGTTACAGCCCATAAAAATGGTGATTATTTTATAATGTAAAAAGACTTTATGCAAGCCAAAATAGCCCCTATTTGGCGATGTAACGTTACATCCCGCTTATGACCCTTGAAAAACAGAGTGGAATTTGCTATAATATTAAGATTTATTTTCTTGGCCAAAGTCTGGAACCCCTTATGGGAAGTTGCCCTTTCCACGCTTCGTTCCTACGACCCCCTGGCACCAAGAGGGAAAAGAAACACAAAAATATGAAGGTCTTGATGTTCGGGTGGGAATTTCCACCCATCAACAGCGGAGGTCTGGGCGTCGCCTGCCAAGGCATTGTGGAAGGGCTTGTGGCTGACGGGCAGCAGGTGTATTTGGTTTTGCCCAAAGTCACCTCTGCCATGACCCAGATGAACTCCGACGCCTTCCGCATCCTCTCGGCCCATGAGTCGGGTGGCATGGTGAAAACGATCGAAGTCCCCTCGGGGCTCTATTCGCCGTACACCAACGCCGAACATTACCAAAAGTTCATCGAGGAGCTCACGGACAAGGATGCCAAGGCGCCTGCCAATTTATACGGAAAAAACCTGTTCGAGGAAGTCTACCGTTACGCGGCTCAGGCCTCCGTGTACGCCAAAAAAGTCCCTCACGATGTGATCCACACCCATGACTGGCTGACCGCCGAGGCGGGAATCCAGGCCAAAAAGATATCAGACCAGCCCATGGTGATGCACGTGCACGCCACCGAGTTCGACCGAAGCGGGGACAACGTGAACCAACGGGTGTACGACATGGAACGCCGGGGCATGCACCATGCCGACCGCATCATCGCCGTGAGCGAATACACCAAGAAACTATTGATGAAGCACTATGGCGTGAAGGAATGGAAGATCGATGTGGTGCACAATGCCGTGCAACCCAATTTCAACACTTACCACAAAACTCACCACATCAACCATACGGACAAGATCGTCCTCTTCCTTGGCCGCATGACCATGCAAAAAGGTCCCGACTACTTCCTGAAAATGGCCAAGCGGGTGCTTGAAGTCGTGAAACGCGTCAAATTCGTGATGGTGGGCGATGGGGATATGACCCAGCAGATCATCCGCATGGCCGTGGACCTCGGAATTGAGAGAAACGTGTTGTTCGGAGGATTCCTGAAAGGAAACGAGGTGGAACGAGCCTATGCCTCGGCCGACCTGTATGTAATGCCCTCTGTCTCCGAACCCTTTGGACTTACACCTCTTGAGGCGATCCGCAACGGCGCCCCAGTTTTGATCTCGAAGCAATCCGGCGTCTCCGAAGTGATCAAGAATGCCCTTCGCGTGGACTTCTGGGACATCGACGAGATGGCCAACCAAGTGGTGGCCGCGCTCCGATATCCCGCCCTAAATCAGACGCTCAAAGAACAGTCGAAAAAAGAAGTGGACCGAATGAGTTGGCACAAGCAGGCGAAAAAGATTGTGGACACGTATCGACAGGCGAGGAAGGAGCATCACAAAAAATAACCTCTCTGTCATTCCCGCGAAGGCGGGAATCTACCAGATAAACAACAACAGAAGGAGATTCCTGCCTGCGCAGGAATGAAAAAATTTGAAAAAAATAACCAAAACAAACATGGCAAAGACGAGGAAGAAA
This sequence comes from Candidatus Peregrinibacteria bacterium, assembly GCA_003154375.1. GTDB lineage: Bacteria > Patescibacteriota > Gracilibacteria > UM-FILTER-43-11 > UM-FILTER-43-11 > FEN-1329. The sequence goes on along the minus strand of PMDG01000035.1, from coordinate 56,468 downwards.
ATTATAGGGGTGGAGCAGAAACATTTCAACAAAAATGTTTGTTTTTATTTCGAGGTCCATCAGCCGTATCGCCTTTCGAAATGCAACGTGTTCGAGATCGGAAAGAAAGAAAATATTTTTCAGGGACCAGCCAACGCCGAAAACAAAAAGGTGTTCGAGAAAGTGGCGCACAAATCCTATCTGCCCACCAATGCCCTGATGCTGGAATTGCTGAAAAAACATCCCGAGTTCCGAGTTAGCTATTCCCTTTCTGGGGTTTTCCTGGAGCAATGCCTGGAATACGGCGCCATCGGGAAGCAGGTGCTGGAATCATTCCAAAAAATCTTCAAGACCGGACAGGCCGAGATTTTGAGCGAAACCTATTACCATTCGCTCTCCTGGCTATTTTCCAAGGAGGAATTCGCGGAGCAGATCCGCATGCATGACCAGTTGATTTTCAAATTATTCCGCAAAAAGCCCCAGGTGTTCCGCAACACTGAGTTGATCTACAACAACGAGATCGCGGAATTCATCCGCACCATGGGCTACACGGGCATTTTGGCCGAGGGATGGGATTACTACCTCCAATGGAGGAGCCCCAACTTTTTGCATGAGCCCAAAAGGGTAACCCTGCACTCCGAGGATTGGAAAATCGCCCAACGAAACGCCATCAAGCTCCGCAAGCCTTCGACATTCGGACTTTTGCTCAAAAATTATCGTTTATCGGATGACATCGCCTTCCGTTTCAGCAACAAGGGCTGGAAGGAATTCCCGCTGACCACGGACAAATACGCGGCCTGGCTCGATGCCATGGACGGTCCAACCATCAACCTGTTTATGGACTACGAGACCTTCGGCGAGCACCAATGGGAGGACACGGGAATTTTCGAATTCATGAAACATTTGCCCGAGGCTTGCCTACGCCGAAATATCGGATTCAAGACGCCGTCCGATACGATCAAGGACCTGAAACCCGTCGGAACCGTGGATGTGCCAAACCTAATGAGTTGGGCCGACATGGAACGCGATCTCTCCGCCTGGATGAGCAACCAACTCCAGCATTCCGCATTGCGACGCATCATCGACTTGGAACATGAGCTCAAGGCGAACAAACATGTTTTGGAACCCAAGGTTTATGTCGACCTGATGCACACGTGGAGAAAGCTCCAGACCTCCGATCATTTCTATTATATGTGCACCAAGTATTGGAGTGATGGCGACGTGCATGCCTACTTCTCGCCTTTCGAATCGCCTTACGACGCGTTCATCACCTATATGAACACGCTGACGGACTTTGAATACAAATTGGCGGCGATTTTGCATCCGGAAACCACGCCAACGCCGATGTTGGAGGTTGTGGCGGCAGGTGTGTGACAAACCATTTATCCATCGTAAAGACGCAATATTTTGGGTCTCTACCGATATCCAAATAACCATAAATCAATGCCCCGATCGATCGTCACTGGCAACGGCAACCTGCTCATCGCGATGGATGCGGAAAACATGATCCGTGACCTCTACTATCCCTTTGTGGGAATGGAGGACCATGTGGCGTTTCAGCACTTGCATCGGATTGGCGTGTGGACCGACCAGCAGTTCAGCTGGCTGTATGACAAGGAATGGCAACATTCCAGTCAATACGTCGAAGACACAATCGTCACGAATTCGCATGCCAAAAACGATCGCCTGAAGCTCCAATTCGCCTTCAACGATTTCGTTTACCCGACCGAGGACGTTTTCATCCGCAAAATCGTGATACGAAACGACGAAGACCATGAACGACACCTAAAACTGTTTTTCGGCCAAGATTTCCATTTGTACGGCGACAAGCAACAGGACACCGCCTATTTCGATCCCGAGCACAAGGCGCTGGTGCACTACCGCAAACGCCGCTATTTCTGGATCAGCGGACTCACCAACACCAAGGAAGGCCTGGATTCCTACACCACAGGCAAAAGCGAATATCGCGGGCTTGAGGGAACTTGGAGGGACGCGGAGGACGGCCATTTGGCCGAGAACGCCATTGAACAAGGCTCCGTGGATTCGACCGTGGAATTCGATGTCTCAATCCGCCCCAAGGGTCAGACCACCTTGTACTTCTGGATCTGCGCGGGTAAGACCCTCGAGGAAGTGGTGAAACTGCATAAGTTCATTCTGAACGAGAAGCCCGAAAAACTTCTGATCAACACCATCAACTACTGGCAGAGCTGGGTTAGCAAGGAGAAAGACCGTGTCGCAGCCATCCCCGAGGACATGCAAAAGGCCTACAAACAGAGTTTGCTCATTGTACGAACCCAGATCGACAACCGTGGCGCGATCATCGCGGCCAACGATTCGGACATCATGAAATTCAACAAGGATACCTATACCTATATGTGGCCGCGCGACGGCGCCTGGGTGAGCATCGCCCTGGACCATGCGGGCTACGGGGAAATCAGCCAACGCTTTCTTGAATTCTGCTCGGATGTGATGCCCGTGGAAGGGTATTTGATGCCTAAGTACAATCCTGACCATTCGGTGGGATCAAACTGGCACCCTTGGTTCAAGAACCATGAAAAGCAGATGCCGATCCAAGAGGACGAGACTGCCAGCGTGACCTTTGCGCTCTACAACCATTTCAGGCAATTCCATGACATCGAATTCATCCAGCGGATGTATCCGACGCTCATTTCCGAAGCCGGAAATTTCATGACAAAGTATGTCGATCCTCAGACGGATTTACCGAGAGCCAGCTATGACTTGTGGGAATACGACCGAGGGGTCTCGGCCTACACATGCGCCGCGGTCTATGCGGGCCTGAATGCGGCCAGCAAGCTTTCGGAGACCCTCGGCCACTTCAATCACCAACGCAAGTTCGCCAAGGCCGCCGAACGCCTGAAGGAAGTGATCCTCAAATTCCTTTATGACAAAGAGAAGGGACGATTCCTGAAGAAAATCACGGTAGATGAGTCCACAGGCGAGATCACCAAAGACTATCTCATCGATGCAAGCCTTCACGGGCTTTGGATGTTCGGCCTGTTGCCACCCGATGACCCCCGAATCGTTTCGACCATGAACGCCGTTCATGACGCGCTCAAGGTGCCGACCCCCGTGGGCGGCCTGGCTCGCTACGAACGCGACGACTACCAGCGAGTCCATGGCGATTACAATGGCATCCCGGGGAATCCTTGGATCATCACGACCCTGTGGCACGCCCAATGGCTCATGGCCATCGCCAAAACGCGAGAAGGGATGCAGCCCGTGGAAGAGGCCATCCAATGGACCATCGGACACATGAACAAGGCCGGCATCCTGCCTGAGCAATTGAGCCCCTTCAACGGCGAACACCTTTCCGTGGCGCCGCTGACCTGGAGCCATGCGGTGTTCGTGGACACGATTCTTCAATACAACGAAAAACTGAAAGAGTTCGCGATCCCGGTCGCGCCTATTGCCACCAAACCTGAAGTCGCACCCGTTGCGGAACCCATTGCTGACTAAAAAACGATTGGGGGTCTTATCGGAGGTCTAATTGGGGAACTAATTGGAAAACTTAAACTACAAACTATTTATGAAAAATTCCTTTGAATCCGAGGGCAGATCCAATCTCGAGAATTTGCGAAAGCCCATTGTTTCCATTGAGTTTGGCTTACCAGGCCATGAGTGGGAGTATGTGCTCATGACACGGCCACACCGGCTTGCCGAAGCCCAAGAAATCCCCAGCGAATGGGAACAAAAACTTTCCGAATTTCTGGGCAAAGAATGGAATGTCATGGATCGGGGGCATCGAATCGAACTCATGCCGCCGAACCGAGCCCGAACTGAAGAGGCCGATTCCAAATTGCTGGAAACACTTTGGTTAGTGATTGGCGATGATTACGAGTTTCCCGAAATCAAATAAAAGTCCATCACCATAGAGCGTGGACAAATAATCCAGAAACCCGATTTGGCCTTAGGCTGCCGCTTTCATTTCCTCCTCTTCTTTTTTGAGGTCGTGTTTTAGAAAATCGACCAACACGTGGGTTTCCTTAAGATCGAATTCCAAATCGAATTCCTCGCCACCCGTCATAAGGGATAGCTTGTCGTTTTCCTCGTTTAGCAGTGCGTTGGAATTGAACTCATCCACCGCTTCTCCATCGGCGATCTCCATTTTGATGACACGCGTGTCTTCCTCCTCATCTTCCCTATCCAGATACACAATCTCCTCGAAAGTCCCCTCCTCGTTGGTTTCGGCCTCTGGCTCCGGGATCTCGATAACCGTGGCCTCCTCCTCGCGCTCAACTGCCTCGTGATCCAGACAGACCTCGGTATCCAAGGGCAAAACGATCTCGTCGGATTCCTCTTCCAGGATCTCCTCCTCCTCGAACAATTTCTCCTCCTCGTCGTCGGCCAGGATGTTGCTGTGTTCGATGAAGGCGACCTTGTGCTCCACACGCGCCTCTTTCACATTATCGTCGTAGTCCTTGTACTCATGGGCAAGCTTGCCATCCAGATAGTGGTCCAGACGTTCGACCAATCTTATTTTCTGGGTGCGATCCAATTCCTCGGACGTTTCCATGATTGCGCCCTTGACCGGCTCGCGCCGAAGTTTTGACAAGAGGCGAAGGCCTTTTTCATCTGGCCCATCGTCTTCGACCTCGGCTCCCTCCTCGGACAACTCTTCCAAGCGGGCCTGAATCCCGTCGAGGCCAAACATGCCACCGACAAACATGGAATCGAGCTGGCGGATTTGTTCCGGATCCTCCAATTCATCGATCTCATCCCTTAGCTCGGCATAGGGTTCCAGCTCCTCATCGAGAGATTCCAGTTTTTCGCACTTGCCTTCCAGGCCTTCGTCTCGCATTGCCTCCTTCCATTCACGAAGGTCCTTTGCAGGAAGAATCCTTTGGGCATAGGCCGAATCGAGCGCATCAGCGTATTCCCAATCCATCCGCAAACATTCCTGGCCGATGGTCTTTTCGAACTGGCCACGGAGCTGCTGGTGATCGAGCAAATCACGAAGCCCCTCAAGTCGATCCAAGGGTCGGCCTCCGCTAAACGTTTCATGGATCTCCTCCCACAGTTCAACATAAGGTTCGATAATCTCATCCAACGCCTCGATCGTTTCCTCCTTTTCCTCGTTGGTCAATTTGCGAAACAGCTTCTTGAACCGCTGGGCCACGACGAAACCGATGACCCCCTCTTTTCGGGCTTCGACCAAAAGCTCATGGAACTCATTTTCCAAACGAAGCGCCTCTTTTTGCTCCTCGATCTCCTGATGTTTTTCAGCCTTTGGCAATGCCAAACGGGCCTTCTCCAAAAATTCACGGCGATCCTCCACGTTCATTTCCAGGAAACCTTCCAGGTCGGGGATTTCGATCTCTTCGTCTTCACCGATGCTGAGCGTTCCTTCGGCCGCCAACGGATTCTCCACGATCGAATCGAATTCCTCCCGGTCCGCCTGCTTCTCGCCCAACGATTGGTGGACCGCCTCTTGGACCTGATCGACCTGGCCCACGAAATCGACTTCGCCATTCAACACCAAACGATCCATCAATTCATTCTGATCCTCCTCGGAAATGATCCTATCCTCCATTGCCACGGCGATTTCCGATTTGATTTCCTCAAGGCACCGGATCGCCATGAAACGCTTCTCCACGATCCAATGGAAAAAGCCTGTGAGCCCCTCAATGTCTTCATCGGCCTCGGCTGCCATGCGATACTCGTTAACCGTAGACTTGGTGGCCAAGCCCTCCTCTGCAAAAAAATCCAAGAGCACATGGATCTTGGAGCGAATCTCTTTCACGCTTTGGTTGACCTGAGTCTCGTTGTGGAGTCGCCATCTTTCAACTTCATCCACCTGCCCGCCAGGCTCCTCGTTCTGTGCATCGTTTTCCTGCGTATTTGCCATCTCTTTCTTAGGCCGAGGGATTGAACTGCCTCAGCAATTTAGAATAATAAAGTATTCCTCTCTAGGTGCAATAGGTTTTTTGAAAATCCCATTCACAAAAGCGGAGATTATTTTATGAATAATATTTTTATTCTGCAAGAGAATTTTTTTGGGGCCAAAAAAATCCCCCCTGCGCCACGATCGGCACAGAGGGGATTTCGATTTAAAATCCTAAGAACTATTTCACCTTGGCGAGCTCCTCATCGATAATCGTCTTGAATGCGGCAAACGGTTGCGCGCCCGTAATCGATCGGCCATTGATGAAGAAGGCGGGAGTTCCATTGACTCCGTAGGATTGGCCATCTGCCATGTCGGCGTCGATCTGCTTCTCATACTTCTTGGTGTCGAAGCAGGTGTTGAACTGATCCATCTTGAGGCCCAGCTCACCAGCCCATTTCTTCAGACTGTCGACATTGAGGTTTTGTTGATCTCCGTAGATCTTGTCATGCATCTTGAAGAACATATCATCCCCACCTTGTTCGCGTGCGCACTCGGCCGCCATGGCTCCGTTCTTGGCGTTGGCGTGAAAACTCAACGGGAAATGGCGGAATGCGATTTTGACTTTTCCCTTATCCACATAGTCGGAAATGATCTGGGGCAATGTGCCCAAAGCAAATCGGCTGCAGAAGGGACATTCGAAATCGGAAAACTCCAGCATGGTGACCGGGGCGTTCTTGTCGCCCTTGATGGCGGCAGTGCCCAAACTGACCTTCACTGGTTCGGTCGGCGCGGCGGGTGCGGCCTGTTCGGCCTGTTTCTTGGCAATAAAATCGTTGATACCTTTCTCAACCTTTGCTGAAAATTCTTTTTCACCGAGATCCGACCTGCTTGCCTTGTAGGTGGCAAAACCGCCCAAGGCCAGAGCGGCCACAGCCAAGATCAGGGTAATCATGCCCATTCGGCTGCAACATTTGGGATGCGTTTGATGCGTTAACATAATTTTGTAAAAATTAAAAAATAGTGTCCGTGGTTTTTATCTTAGCCACCCAATTCCCAAATTGCAAAAGCTTCTCGCTCGTTTCGGTAGGATTTTCGAATTCTGGCAACCCAATTTGGCTATGATCCGTTTGGTTGGGGCGATTGACAGAATTTTGACAACTCAAACAATGGACTAGATCGTTGTGTATAATAATGGCTGAATATTCATTAACTTCCAATCCCATGAAAGAATCACCCAAGTCCAATCCTGAGAAAATGAAGGCAAAGTTGAAACCCGAAGAGCTCAAGCGAATCGAGGCGGGGGTGAAACGTGCCGAAGGCTTGGCGAAAATCTTGGACGACGCCTATCTGGATCCGATCCTCGGCTTGTTTGAGGGGGGTGGAGATGCGGCCTCAGCCTTGGCAGGACTCTACATTGTCTACGAGGCGCAAAGGGCCGGGGTCTCCAACTGGGAACTGGCCAAGATGATCGGTCGCCAGGGATTTGATTTCGTTGCTGGAGACATCCCGATCGTAGGTGACATTTTCGATTTCTTCTACAAGAGTAACAAGAAAAACGCCGAGGTCCTTCGCAAACATTTCGAGGAGATTTCAAAGAATGTCGACATGACCGAAGCAATGGAAAAGGATTTGGTCGAACGAGATCGGACAAAAGAGCGAAAAGACTTGAAGGGGTTGAAGAGGAGGGTGGGGCCAAGGGAGGGAAAGGAGAAGAGGGCAGCCTAGTTCCTGATGGGGGGTCTGGTGGGAGAACTAATTGGTGGACTTATAGGTGAACTAATTGTTTGATGATTGGCTTTTGACCAACAATTAGTCAACCAATTGGTCGACCCATTAGTAAGCCCATTAGTAGTCGATTCCCTTGATCGCTTTCTTGGCTTTTTTGTAATGATGCTTGATCTCTTTGACCTCCGACACCATGTCGGCTTTTTCGATGAGCCAAGCGGGCGCATTGCGACCTGTGAGGAGCAAATGGTTTTCGGCTGGGCAATCCTCGACCAGTTTTTTGACATCGACCTCTTTGACCAGCCCCAGGTTCATCGCGTTGATGAGTTCGTCAGCGACGATGAGGAAATGGTTCTTGGACAAAAGTTCCCGGACTTTTGAAAGCGCCTTCTCGGCTTCCTCGTGGTCGCCCGATTTGTGGTCAAATCGGAAAGTCTGCTTGGCCTCATCAAATCGTTCCAACCCGAACCGGAATGTTTCCATTTTCGGTTGCAGAAAATCAAAAACATTTTGCTCACCATAATGGCTTCCACCCTTGTCGAAAAAAACGATGGAAACCCTTTTGCCCCAGCCCAAGCCACGAACCGCGGTTCCGATCGCCGAGGTGGTCTTTCCCTTGCCGTTTCCTGTGACAACCAAAATCATAGAAATCACTATATATAGTAGGTACAACGTAATACTGATACAATATCTAGGGGTTCGTCAACAATTCTTTCTTGACCGCAAACGGGTCCTAAACTAGCATGGCGGATGCCTAACAAAAATAAATTTTTTGGATCCCCTTGATCATCTTGAACCCCTCATTTAAAATGCCTTTTCCGTACTAAAGAAACGGAACAAAGGCGGATCGTATGGGTGTTATTTGTGCAGCCGCACCCCCTTATTCTTGCCCCCCAACTTTACCCCCTTAAGCCGACGAAAATGCAAAACAAAGGCATCAAGATCAACCGCCTCTTCACCCAGAAAGGAATCGACCCCCTGGACAACGTGGCTTATGAGAAACGAAGTTGCAGAATCACCCGCACCGACGGCTCCGTGGTTTTCGAAAAAACGAATTTTGAAACTCCAAAAGACTGGTCCCAGAATGCCAGCGATATCCTTATTTCCAAATATGTCCGCAAGGCAGGCGTCCCGCAAACGGACAAGCATGGCAAGCCCATGAAGGATGCCCAAGGAAAACCAATCCTCGGCTCCGAGAACAGCGCCAAGCAGGTGGTCGGTCGCCTTAGCAAGACTTGGAGGTATTGGGGCGAGCAGCATGGCTATTTCGATACTAAGGAAAGCGCGGACGCGTACGAAGACGAGATGAACCACATGCTCATCCGCCAGATGGCGGCGCCGAACTCCCCGCAATGGTTCAACACTGGGCTCCAGCTGGCTTATGGCATCAACGGACCGGCCCAAGGCCACTACTATGCCGATCCAAAAACCGGCGAGATCAAACGTTCCGAGGACGCCTACACCCATCCCCAACCGCACGCCTGCTTCATCCAATCCATCAAGGATGACATGGTGAACGAGGGTGGAATCATGGATCTTTTGATCCGCGAGGCGCGTATCTTCAAATACGGCTCCGGCACGGGCACCAACTTCTCCACCTTGCGTGGCAAGGGCGAGCCCCTTTCCGGTGGCGGTCAATCCTCGGGCCTGATGTCCTTCCTTAAAATCGGAGATCGTGCCGCGGGCGCCATCAAATCGGGTGGCACCACCAGGCGAGCCGCCAAGATGGTCTGCCTCGACATCGACCATCCTGAGATCGAGACTTTTATCGATTGGAAAGTGCAGGAGGAAAAGAAGGTGGCTGCCCTCATCGCCGGTGGCTACGACAGCGATTTCAATGGCGAGGCCTATGCCACCGTATCGGGCCAGAATTCCAACAATTCCGTCCGCCTGACCAACGACTTCCTACGCGCGGTGAAGAACGATAGCGACTTCAATCTGACCCGTCGCTTGGATCGGAAACCTTTCAAGACGGTGAAGGCCCGCGACCTCTGGAACAAGCTTGGCTTCGCGGCTTGGGCGTGCGCCGACCCAGGAGTCCAATTCGACACCACCATCAACGAATGGCACACCTGCCCCAAGGACGGTCGCATCAATGCCTCGAACCCGTGCAGCGAATACATGTTCCTCGATGACACCGCCTGCAACCTGGCCTCGATCAACCTCATGAAATTCTTCGACGCGGAGACCAGTAAGATCGATGTGAAAGCCTACAAGCATGCCATCCGCCTGTGGACCATGACCTTGGAAATCAGCGTGCTCATGGCGCAATTCCCGAGCTACGAGATCGCCAAACGAAGCTACCAGTACCGCACCTTGGGCCTGGGCTACGCGAACCTCGGCACCTTGCTTATGTGCCTCGGCTACCCGTACGACAGCGACGAGGCGCGCGCTATTTCAGGAGCGCTTTCCGCCATCATGACCGGAACCTCTTACGAGGCCTCGGCCGAAATGGCCAAGCACTTGGGTTCCTTCGAACGATTCGAGGCCAATCGCCCAGACATGCTCCGCGTGATCGCCAACCATCGCCGCGCGGCCTACGACCAACACGATTACGAAAAACTCGAGATTCATCCTATCGGGCTCAACCAGACCACCACCCCCGATTATCTGCTCAAAGCCGCCCAAACCTCATGGGACAGCGCATTCGAGAAGGGCGAGAAATACGGCTACCGCAACGCCATGGTGAGCGTGATCGCGCCCACCGGCACCATCGGTCTCCTCATGGATTGCGACACCACGGGTGTGGAACCCGATTTCGCCGTCGTAAAATTCAAGAAACTGGCGGGGGGAGGCTATATGAAAATTGTGAACCAATCGGTTCCCATGGCCCTACGAAAACTCGGCTATTCCGACCAGCAGGGAAAAGAAATTTTGGAATACATCATCGGCCACGGCTCCCTCGTGGAAGCCCCTTGGATCAATTGGAAGACCCTGAAGAAAAAAGGGATGACCGAAGATGATCTGATCAAGGTTGAAAAGGCCCTCGGCACCGCGTTTGATGTGGGCATGGCCTTCAACAAATTCAACTTGGGCGAGGAGTGTATCGAGGAACGCTTGAGCGTTTCTCCCGAGGTCTTCAACGCGCCAGGATTCAACTTGCTCAAATACCTCGGCTTCACGGCCAAGGAGATCGAGGAGGCCAACGAATACGTTTGCGGCGCCATGACCATCGAAGGCGCCCCGCACATCAAAGCCGAGCATCTGGCCGTGTTCGACTGCGCCAATCGGTGTGGCGCCAAAGGAAAACGTTTCATCTATTACACGGGCCACATCAAGATGATGGCCGCAGTGCAACCCTTCATCTCGGGCGCCATTTCCAAGACAATCAATATGCCCAACGAGGTGAAAATGGAGGATATCCAGGACGCCTACGAACAAAGCTGGAAGTCTTGCCTCAAGGCCAATGCCATCTACCGCGATGGGTGCAAGATGTCCCAGCCGCTCAATACGTCCTCCAAGAAAACCGAGAAGGTGGAAACCAAGGTCGAGATCAAGGAAGTCGAGATCACCAAACGCGCCTTGCGACACAAGCTCAACCCCGAACGGCAATCCATCACCCACAAATTCGCGATCGCGGGCCACGAAGGTTACTTTACCGTCGGATTGTACGATGACGGCACCCCGGGAGAGCTTTTCATCAAGATGAACAAGGAAGGCTCCACGCTTTCGGGCATCATGGATGCCTTGGCCCTTTCCGTTTCGCTCAACCTCCAATACGGGGTTCCGCTCGAGGTTCTGATCTCCAAATTCACCCACACCCGTTTCGAGCCTTCCGGCATGACCAGCAACCGCGAGATCCCCATGGTCAAATCCATCATGGATTACCTCGGCCGCTGGCTGGCGCTCAAGTTCATGGAGAAGGAAAACGCCAAGAAATATCACAATGGCCAACTGGTGGACAAGGCTTACGCCGAAGGTTCGATGAGCCGAATGGGCGCACTGCCGAATATCCGAAGAATCGTCACTCTCACCGAGCCCGAGCTCAAGAATGTCGAAAAAGAGATCGAAAGCCAACTGATCGAGAGCCTGGAAAAGATCAAGGCCAAGGAACCCGTCAAAACGGTCGCTGTCGGATCTTCCGCTTCGCAAGTCCATGGAACGCCTAAAGCCTTCCAGAACGAGGACGCGCCCATGTGCAGCACCTGTGGAGCCAGCATGATTCGCAACGGGACGTGCTACAAGTGTTTGGACTGCGGAGAGACATCTGGGTGCTCGTAAAAACCGCTTCGGTTTTTCCGCCTTTTCCCGCAAGTTGAAGGGGGCGCCCTAGGTTATCGCCTAGCTTCGCGAGCTTCTCGCGGGACCCACAAGACCCGCATCGACTCCTCGCTACGCCTGCTCCATCCTAGTTCGCCCCCGAGATATCAAAGGATTTATGTTCACAGCCCCGTCTGCCGAAAGGTTGGCGGGGTTTTTGAATAATCGAATTCGGACTATAATCGACCCATGTATGATCGACCATTCCAAACCATCGACAAGCGGAGCAACAACACCTTCTCTTTTGAAAAAAGGACAAATCCGACGATTTGGGTGCCAGACGTGATCGATGGAACCTTGGACGATTTGACCCTTGGCGGCAAGATCGTTTTCGAAGATTTCGACGAGCATGGAAAGCTAAGATCCTGCGTCGGACTCAAACATTTCGTGCGAATGCGACATCCGACGACTGGGAAGCCGATCATTATCATCGACAATGACAACCATGCCTTTTATTTTTGGCACGAGGCGTTGGCCAAAGGAATGATCGAAAAAGGTGCGACCTTGGTCCATATCGACCAGCACAAGGACATGAGGAAACCGGAAAAATTATTGGGCTCCATCACCACGGGGACGCAAAATGTTGCGTCTCTACGGAAAATTTTTGAATACACCAACACCGTTCTGAACGTGGGAAATTACATCGTTCCAGCTATGGAGGATGGATTGGTTGGAAATTTGATCGCGATCACTAGTGAAACAGATTTGATCAATCATAAGCCGAGGAAATCCAAATCATTGATCGTAAACGTTGATCTGGATTTCTGGACATCGGAAATGGATTACATCGATCCCAAATTAAAAAACCAAAGGACAAAAGAATGGATGGCGGTCGCGGACTTCATCACCATTGCCACCAGCCCTTTTTTCATTGACCAGACGCTGGCGCTCCGCACGCTCAAAAGGCTACTGGCCGAAAGCTAATCCAGATTCTCTAGGAGGCCAGCTTCTTCTGGTCGCCTCCAAGTTTTTTTCGATACAAATCCCTCTCACTCTCCACGTAATCCTTGGCGGCCTGTTCATCATATAAGACAGCAGAGTTTGGAAGTTTATAGTCGGGAAGCCAGTTGCCTATCCCCTTGTCCCACAACAAATCCTCGGATTTCGGGTCCAGCTCCCTGAATTCGATCTTTTCGATAATGGTCGGAGCCGAATCGTTTCGAAGTACTTGAAAGATTCCCTGACGCCCCTTCCCGAGCGCCTCTTTTTCATTTTTGGCCTTTACACGGGGGACTAAGGACTCCTCATTTTTTGTCTCGGTCTCGGCAACGACAAATAGTCGCACAGGATTCTCGTCCTCGACCCACCTAAGGCCCAATTCCATTTGGTCCTTTGACGATTCGGAAGCCCGTCCAGAACCGATGATCGAATCTTGGCTTGCAGCCGAATTTTCTAAATTTGGATTGGAGGCCATAAGGGTTTTTGTTTTTGACACTTTAAATCTTATTATTATACACTATTTTTGAACTTTTTTCCATCTTAAAACCCATGAGAATCCGTTTCCCGCTCACCAAGAACGAACTCTTCTTCGCGGCGGTGTATTTCGTGCAGGCTGCCGTGGGCATTTCGGCCATGGCGGAGTTCCTTTTTACCCGAAACCAATTGGGGCTGAGCTTTGTGCAATTGGGCATTTTGGCCGCGCTTCCGACCATTTCGTGGAGCATCAAGCCCATTTACGGGTTTCTGACTGATTTGGTGCCGATCCGAGGGCTTAGGCGCAGACCCTACCTTCACATAACTCCAATTTTGACGATTGTTAGCTGGCTTTACATTTGGAAGTTCGCGGACTCCTTCATCAGCTACGCCATCCCGCTCATGATCGCCAACGTGGGCATGGGCTTCACGGATGTGATCTGCGACGGCCTGGTGGTCCAGCAATCGGACGAAAAGACCGCGGGGCGGTACCAATCCCTTTGCTGGGGTTCGCTGACCGTAGGCGCGATTGTGACCACTTTCCTTTCAGGACTATTGCTTGGTCGCGAGATCGTGAGCATCCGGAATATGTTCCTGATCACGGCGATGATGCCCCTGATCACATTTGGACTTTCATTCCTCGTGAATGAACGACGGATCGAGGACCGAAGCGAACTCAAGATCCATGAGGCGATCAGTCCCAAGTTCATTTACGGTGCTGTAGTGGCGCTGGTTTTAACGGTCGCCATGCTCTGGCCCTACGGAGGGAAAAGTTCGGGCTTGATGTCCATCGGCATCATTGGGGTCTGGTTCGTTTGGTTCGGCTGGTATTTCAAACATTTGATGGACATGAAAGTGATCGGCAAAAGCATCCTGGCCGCAGCCATCTTCATTTTCCTCTGGCGATTCACGCCCAGCTTCGGCGCCCCGTGGCAGGACTTCTTTTTGAACAAGGTCAAAATCGACGAAGAAACGTACGGCTATTTCGGTGTGGTGAGCTACATGGGCTGGCTGGTCGGTACCCTCCTCTTCAACCGCTGGCTGGATAAGCTGAACCTGAAAAAAGTCTTGTTTTGGACGATTGTGATCGGGGCCGTCCTGGGCATGGGCCAATTGACGCTGACCAACGTGGATCTGGCCAACGCGGTTGGCGAGAATTTCTTTATTCGGGGCTTTGGTTCCCTTTTCGCCCTACCCGTTTATCTGATCGCCCATGGCACCTCGGCGTGGGATTCCCTTTCGGCTTATGGTGGAATTGTTTATCTGGATTTTTTCCTCGATTTTCTGCTGGGCATCTCGTACATGACCGCCTATTTGTCGCTTCTTAAATTCGTGGCCCTTAGCACCCCCAAAAACCTGGAAGGAACCAACTTCGCGGTCATGGCCTCGATCATGAATTTCGGCCTAGTTTTCGGCTCCGTGAGTGGTGGGTATATCTACCAGCATATCGAGAGCGGATGGATGGGGATCGGAGGGTTGCAGATCACGGTTTGGCTGGGGGCCATCACATCCCTGATCGCCCTGTTTGCGATGCCATGGATCAAGACGGAACACATGGCACACGAATAATTAAGAATTAAGAATTAAGAATTATTAATTTTAGATTCCAAAACTCTTAATTCATAATTGTAAATTCATAATTCAAAAAATGGTTTGGTTGATTCTAGCCTTATCGGGTCCAATTTTCTGGGGCGCCTCCAATGTTTTGGATAGCGCGCTTCGACGTCACTACGTCAAAAGCGACTGGGCCTTGGCATGGCTTATGGCCGTGGGCCGTCTTCCTTTCGCGCTTTTCTTCCTATTTCTAGGAGGATGGAATTTTCCGGATTGGATTTCCGTGTTCTGGATGCTCATAAGCGGAGCGCTGTGGACCCTTCCATTCCTTTTCTATTTCGAGGCCTTGCAAACCGAAGATACCAGCCGGGTGTCGATCTTCCTACAAATGGTACCAGCCTTCACACTTATCAATGCCTTTTTCATCCTCGATGAAAAGCTGACCGCCACGCAAGGGATTGCCTTCGGACTCTTGCTCTTGGCTGGCCTCCTGGCATCGCTGAAAGCCTTTCGTGGGAAATGGCATCTAAGCCTTGCATTCGCATGGCTGACCCTCTCATGCCTTCTCTGGTCGCTTTCGGATGTCCTTTTCAAAAAATTCGAACCCGCCTTTGACAATTTCAATTGCGCCTTTGCCATTCTTCTCATTGGAAGCTTCCTTGTGGCCGCGCTCCTTTCGATCCATCCCAAAAAACGGANNGGAGTCGATTGACCCCCTTGATCGATTGCCTGCGAGAGCCTGGATCATGGCCTGCGTGGATGTGAGCGTTAGCGTACTTGGGACACTCCTTTTCAACACGGCCCTTACCTTGGGCAAAGCCTCACTCACTTCAGCCATGATGGGCATCCAACCGCTTGCCGCTTTCCTGATCGGCATCGGACTCACCCCTTTCATGANNCCAAATTAGGCGCATTCGTCCTGATGATGGCGGGGTTGGTGGTGTTGGGAATGTGACCCCATTTAGCCAATCCATTTCACCACATCAAAATTTCGCTCTGGAGAATGCGGCGTTTCCGCTGGATATCCGAAAACCAAGGCGATCACGATCTTTTCGTTCGGCTTGAGATCGAACAAGGTTTTGACCTTTTCCGATTTATTGAGCGGCTCCGCCAAACCGATGGGGCAACTGCCCACGCCGAGGCCGTGTGCGCAGAGCATCATGTTCTCCGCGGCCAAACCTTGGTCAAAATGACCATCGGGTTCTTGAGTTCCGATCACGAAAACAATAGCCGGGGCGCTGTACAGAATTCCATCCTCCGATTCACCACGGGGCATGAAGCGCTCGCAGTTCTCCTTGCCATATTCCGCCTCGGCCTCGGGGGTCTTGAGGTAATTCGTCAATTCGATCCTAGCCTCATGGGCGATCGATTTGAGCTCCATGGGATCCTGAACCACCACAAAGCGCCACGGCTGACCGTTCATGGCCGAAGGAGCCCAAATGCCGGCCTGCACAATGGTTTCCATCACTTCGCGCGGAATGGGTCTTTGCTCGAATTCGCGCACGCTCCGACGGGTTTTGATGAGTTCGAAGATGTCCATACGAAATTTTTAAACTGTAAAACTGAAAATTTTTAAACAAACCTCAAATCATTTGCCTTCCAACTCCATTTTCAGCTCAACGAGGAATCGACGAAGAAAATCAGTCCTTCGTTTTGCGATACGCTTGGCCATTTTGGTGTGCATCCGGCTCTCGACTTTCAGTAGCCTGGTGTAGAACAAATCCAAGGCATTGTTCATGCTATTGGGCTCACGTTTTGAGCAAAATGGATCATCAACATCATAGAAAGGACGCTTCATCTGGCCAGTGGAGGAATAGGTCCGCATGATGGAGATGGCGCCTGTCGCTTCCAGCCCATCGGAATCCTGCAAAATCTTGGATTCAAGCAGTTTTGGGACAATGCCTTTGCTGAAAGAACATTCCAAAATACAGGTTTCAACCTTCTTGATTTTCACCTTGGGATAATCGTCCATGCTATTGAGAATCCCAGCTGCGATTTCAGCGCTCTCGACTTGGGAAAGATGTTTATCCGGATGATTTTTCGGGTAGACCACCACATCATGAAATAGGGCGGCGGGGATCACCACATCCAAATCGGCCTTTTCGCTTTTCGCGATACGCTCGGCATTCGCCAAGACCCGTGCCGCATGCTCAAAATCATGGGAGACATCGGCGTTGGGGATCTTCTCTTTCGCCATTTGAACCAATCGTTTTTTTAAATCTGGTTTCATTTTTTGAGGATCGGTGGGGATTCAATCCTTCGACCTTGCTCAGGATGACGATGAATCCCTACCGAAATTGGAATAAATTATTTCTTCTGCCCCATCGCCGCGATCCCCTTCAGCGCCTCCAACGCCTCCACTGGCACCATCCACACCGTGGTGTTGGAGTCATCCGAGGAAAGATCATTGATGGTCTGGAGCGTCCGCAGATGTAGGGCTCCGGGCGCCTCGGAAAGCATCCTGGCGGCCTTGCTCACGTTCTCCGCGGCCAGCACCTCGCCTTCAGAGGAAATGATCACCGCCTGCTTCTCGCGTTCCGCCTCGGCCGCCTTGGCCATGGTGCGCTTGAGGTTATCGGGCAGACCGATGTCCTTGAGCTCAACCGCCTCAACATCAATTCCCCAGGCCAAGCTGGACTTGTCGACGATCTGCTCTATCCGCTTCGCGATCTCGTCTCGGTTCTTGAGGAGCTCATCCAGTGTGACCTCGCCAATGATGTTCCTCATGGTGGTTTGGGCCAGTTGGCTGATTGCAAAATAGAAACTTTCGACCTCTAGCACCGCCTTTTCAGCGGACTCCACCTTGTAATAGATGACCGCGTTGATCTTGATCGATACATTGTCCTTGGTGATCGCCTCCTGGTCTGGCACATCCACCACCTTGGTTCGGATGTCCACCTTGATCATGCGCTGGAAAATTGGGATGACTAAACGCCAGCCAGGCATTTTGGTAGAGGTGTATCGACCCATCGTGAGCATGATGCCGCGCTCGTACTGATTGATCTGGCGAACAGTAATGAGGATGAGAAAAAGAATCGGAATCCAAAGGACGCTCAGCAAGGGGATCAAGGCTTCCATAAATATTGGGTTAATGGACATTGTGACCATTCTAGCGACTTGGCTAAAAAACGGAAGCCAGTCCATGCCGGCCACGGCCCCGCTTGCCATTGACTTTTTTTAAATTTATTGTAATATTAATTAAATCATTTTGATCCCATTCCCCAATTCCGGGGCTACGGATCTTGATCCTTTCCAAGGAGGTAAACACTTCCAAAAGCAGTGGAATCGAACGAATCTGATCTTTTGTACCAAGGGGGGAGCAAGAAAAATGGATAAGACCAAGAACAAGATCATTGTCGCCGATGATGATTTCGACATGAGAGGGGTTGTCATCGACAGCCTTCGAGACTCATTCGATGGATTTGAGTTCATTCAAGCGCCTGATGGCGAGACGGTCCTAAAGCTCCTTCAAGAGAATGAGGGGCAAGTCGCCCTTGTCTTCACGGACAACACCATGTACCCAGGCATGGGTGGCCTTGAGCTGAGCAAGAAGATCAGCCAATTGGGGTTAAATATCCCCGTTATCATGCTCGCAGGGGTCGATGCTGACTCCGCATTCACCACTCAGCTCAAGGAAGCCAGCGTCACCGCCTTTCTCCTGAAGCCGCCCGATCTCAATCGACTGATTGAGACCGCGAAGGCATTGATCGAGAAATAGCGGTTCCCATACCTCCATTCGCGGCCCCCCAGAACATTGGGGGGCCATTTCGCATACCCGACTGATTTATTATCAAAAAAGAAACATTGACATAAATAATTCAAGTGATACAATGAAGCTCCTCACTCACTGTTGTGAATGAGGAACATCAGGATTCTCTCCGTATTCCACGGAGGGAAAATTCTGTGTTCATTGACATAAGGAGGCCCACCCAACCCTAACCTAGTAAGGTTGCCCACCCACACTAGATATAGGAGTTCAGGATGTTGAGCAGAGAATCCCTCGAGCAGGTCGACCGCAACAAGTGCATTCTCGTTGTGGACGGCCAGAGAGAAAACAGATTGCGCTTGGGCAATAAGCTCAAGAACCTCGGTTTTCCCGTTCAGCTTTTCGCCTCTGACGGAGCTGAAGCTCTTCAGATGTATCAAGCCTTCCACAAGGACATTTCTGTGGTCATCATCGACCACCGTCTGCCGCACATGGATGGCGAGAAGCTGTTTTGGAACATCAAGCAGTTTGACCCCAAGGCATCGATCATCTTCTGTTCCATCGATTTGGAATGGGAAGTGATCGACCCCATGCTCGGCTCTGGCTTGAAGGCGCTCCTCGTAAAGCCCTTTGAGGAAGAGAAGCTTGCGTCCGCCTTGGTGGCTGCGTTCAACTGACCTTTCACGGCCCCTTCTGTCACTCCCCCTCGGACCTTGTGTCCGAGGGGGAGTTTTTTATGGTCGCAAATTGACAAAGAATGCCACCCTCCCTAATCTGAGACCGAAAATCAAACCATGAATGCCCCGTTCCAACCATCGCCCAAAAACCTTGAGACCGCGGAGCTCCTGCTTATCAATCCGGATTTTTCGAAAAACGAGCTTGGTGCCGACTCGATGCCCGAAAACCACTTGGGCTTAAATCGGATCGCGGGCTATTTGGCGGAATGTGACCATACCTGCCAAGTGCTGGACACTGCCGGGCGCAAGGCTTCGCAGACGGGTCCGGAGGATTTGGGCGATTGGCTGAATGCCAACGCGGACCGCTATCGGATGATCGGGTTCCATGCGAACTCTTGGAACATCAACCACATTTTGCGAACCCTTAATCGGGCGCGAGGGGTTTTGAAAAATAAAAAACTCCTTTTTGGCGGCCCGCTTCCAAATTCCGAGCCCAAACGCATGACCGAACTGCTAATGGATCAAAACGTTGGCGACATCGGCCTGGTGCAAGGCCTTGGCGAAAAGATCATTGAGGAGATCCTGACGAAAAACCGATTGATAGGAGTCGACGGACTTTGGGCCTTTGAGGACGGACAATTCCAAGAAGGGCACAAGGTGACGCTGACAAGCGAGGAGTATGAACGTTCGCCCTTCCTGAGCTTGGCCCACAACACGTTTTACCAAAACTATTTCAAACCCGTTTTGGATCGAGGAAATTTGGGCGAGCTTGGAATGGACGTCGTTTTCTCGTCGCAAGGCCTGGATGTGAACCGAGGCTGCCCTTTTGCCTGCACCTATTGCAGCGTTCCGCAGTACGAGGAAAAAATGATCGAACTTTCACCCAAACGCGTGGCGGATGAACTGGAATTCCTGGCGCGCGAGGCTGGATTTTTCATGTTCACGTTCACCAATTCCAACATCCTTTTTTTGAAGCCCAAATGGATCCGCGAATTCTGCCACGAGCTTATAGGCCGAGGCATGCACCAGTATTTCAATTGGACGGCGTACCACCATCCAAGCATAGCGGCACGATTGGACGTGTCGGACTTCAATCTGATGCGCAAAGCCGGCATGGACACCGTGGTGTTCGGGGTACAAAGCTTCGAGGAAAAAATCCTGAAATTGTTCATTCGACCCCCCGACACGCCAACTTTGACGCAAAACATTTTGTACAAGGCTCGCAAAGCCAAACAAGAGGTGACGATCGACTATATCACGGGCGTGCCTGGAGAGGATTTGGACGTGATCGAAAAGGCATTCCGCTATTTTGCGGACAACGATATTGAATGCCGAAACTACCAGCTGAAACTTTACCCGAACACCCGGCTCCAGACGATGAAAATGGACCTGAGCCGACACGACCTCGTGCCCATCACAGGGAACTTGGCGCCTGAGCTTGAGGCCTATGCCGTGGTACCGAAAGATCCGAACCCGCGTGCGGCGCAATTGGACGCTTTTATCCGCGAATCGAATGCGCGAATTTTGAAAAAAAGACCTGTCAGACTTGGCCAATATATCGTTCAGACGCCAAACCAGGCACGAGAGCTATTGGAACACGAGATTCCAAACAATCCCGACATTCCAGATCGCGTAAAACTGGCCATGTCGATCGCGATCCGAGCCATGCTGGGCCCGAAAAAACAGACACAGCGAATCGATGGAATGGATCCTGCCGATATGATGAAAACGATTGTTCTCGCCGGTGCCGACGCACCACCCATGGTTTTGGCCATGCAGGGAAAACTGAGAAGGGAGATGGGGGAAGAAAAATTCGATCAACTCAAAAAAAGCCTGGGGAATCAAATCTAGACTATCTATCGATTTCCGCCCTGAGTCGCATAATAAGCATCTCCTTCTCCAGCCCATTCGGCAGCAAATCGATGTTTTCGGATAGATAGCGGCGATGTTTCGTATAGAGCAAATTGGTCAGCTCGCTCAAAAAGCTCCTGTATCCATCCCATCCCCTGAATTTCGACAGGTTCTCCAGCGCAAGCTTGGGATTGTTCCGCATGGCATCGAACAACTCCTCCCTGGACCAAGCGTATTCGAAAAGCACTTCGGGGCTCTTGAGCGCCAGCTTCTGATCCGTTTGGACCGATTTCAAAAACATCGGGCTGGCGAGTTTGCAGTAGTACACGCGATCCCTAAGGTAGTAGACCGCCGAAGGTTCCCTGCCCACCGCCTCATTGAGCAGCGCCCCCATATCGACCCCTTCAAATCCTGAAAGGTCGCCGCAATGGGCAATCGCCCAGATCGGATCCAATCGGACCAGATTATGGGCCGCAATGGCCAGGATCCGATTTTTCAATGCTGGTTGGTCCTTGCAAATCCTATCCAAAAGCGCGGTGTCATGGGGTGAATCCTCGTTTTCGGTCAAACTGGAAAACAAAAACACGGCGGACGGATCATGCTGTGAAGCCCACCAGAAGGCCCCCAACACGACTTCGCGGTAAAAAGGCTGATCAGCGAACTTTTTGGATTCGGCCAACACGGCCTGCGTATTTTTTTTGTACGCCGCCACCCAGTATTCCTTGGCCCAAACCTTTTTATCGATCGTCTTCGCAGAATCGATATATTCCATTGGATTTTTCAGGGCACATTCCCTCTCGATACTGGCCACGTTTTCACAATCCACCGTCTTTTTGGGAGATGCGGAAAATACAGAATCAGGCACCGAGGCCGCCAGAAAGAGCGCCACACAACCCCCTCGAACCCATCGCGCAATTCCACCCTTGCGAAAGGAATCCATAGACACCGAATCTGAGGATTTCGGGGAACCTTCAACAATCGAATCTTGGTCAAATCTATCGTTAGGCATGAGCTAGAGATAATGGTGATAATTAAACAATATATTTTTTAAAATGTCAATATTTTCTAAACCTTGTGGCACATGTCCCTTTCCTCATTGCATTTTTACTCTCTTCCGTAGTATTTTTGATACGCAAAATAAACATTCCCCATGTTCAAACAATTCCCCAAAATCGGCGAGCCACTCAAGTCGGAGCATGTCGCCTTTTTGAAGACCCTTTCCAAGAGTTGCCGCAACGCCATCGTGGCCATGGTGGCCAATGCGCAATCGGGGCATCCGGGCGGGTCGTGTTCGGTCATCGACTATTTGGCGACGCTTTACGCTTTTATTACCAGCCAGACAGGCGAGCCCGTGGTGGTGAGCAACGGACACGTTTCCCCTGCGGTCTATTCGATATTGGCTGAAATGGGATACATCCCCAGACAAAAGGTGATCGGTGGATTCCGAAAATCGGGCAGTGTTTACGAAGGCCACATCACTCGACATGTGCCTGGCATCTGGTTCGGCACTGGACCTTTGGGTGTAGGCGTTTCCGCGGCCACTGGCTTTGCTTTGGCCGAAAAACTGAGCGGAAAGAACCGCCGCGTGTTCGCCTTGGTGGGCGATGGCGAATCGGACGAGGGGCAGGTGTACGAAATGGCGCATTTCGCGAACAAATACAAGTTGGGCAATCTGACGCTGTTCATGGACTACAACCGAGTCCAGCTCACAGCTGCACTCGACAAGATCATGCCCATCGAGCCCAAGGCCTTTTTCGAATCCGCGGGCTGGAACGTGATCGAGATTGACGGACATGACTATCAAGCAATCTGGAAGGCCATCGGATCAAGTGCCAAATCGGATAGACCAACCTTGATCCTCGGCCACACGATCATGGGGAAAGGTGTTAGCTTCATGGAGCCCGATGGCAAGGCGCTGAAATCGACCTGGCACGGCGTGGCACCGAAAAAAGAGGTAGCTGACAAGGCTTTGGCTGGCGAACTCAAAATCTCGGCCCAGGAACAATCTGAACTGGACGCCTTCCGAAAATTAGTAAAATGGAAACCGGCGAAACCAACCCACACGGAATCGTTGGCCGTGATGAAATCGGTTAAAACCGGAAAGCCGAACATCCTTCCTGCGGGAACCAACATGGATTGCCGAACCTCGTATGGAAAGGCGCTTTTGGATTTGGCCAAGCTCAATAAAAACATACTGGCCATGACTGCGGACGTGATGGGCTCTGTGAAAACGGAATATGTCGCCGAGACCTTCCCAGAGCGGCACATCGATGTTGGCATTGCCGAGCAACACATGATCAGCTGTGCCGGCGCGCTCAGCTTGGCCGAATTCATCCCGTTTGCCTCGACGTTTGGCGCCTTCATCACCAGCCGAGCCAAGGATCAGGCACGTGTGAACGACATCAATCGGACAAACGTAAAAATGGTGGCCACACACTGCGGGCTTTCGGTCGGTGAGGATGGCCCGACGCATCAGGCGATCGACGACCTGGGATCATTTTTGGGATTCTTCAACACCCATATTTTGGAACCTGCCGACGCCAACCAAACTGATCATATTATCCGCTTCATCGCCTCGCATTATGGCAATTTTTATGTCCGCATGGGGCGCCACAAATTCAAAGTGATCCTCAAGGAAAACGGCAAACCGTTTTACGACGAGAAATACAAATTCGAATACGGAAAGGCCGACCATGTCCGCACGGGAAGCGAGGTAACCGTGGTGGCCGCTGGTTCCATGACACCCGTGGCCGTGTCCGTAGCCGACAAGCTCAAGGGCAAAGTTGACTTATTGATCATGAGCTCGTTCAGCAAAATCGACCGAAAGGCCCTGGTTTCCTCTCTGAAAAAGACTGGGAAATTGGTGACGATCGAGGACCACAATCCCTATAACGGGTGGGCAAGCCAACTGAACAATGTGATCGCGGAAGAGGGATTGAAAGTAAAAATCAAAAACCTCGCGGTCCGCGAATACCAGCTTTCTGGCACCTCGGATGAATTGTATGATGTTGCTGGAATCGGAGAGAAAGATCTGGAGAAGGCGTGCCGACAATTTTTAAACTGAAAATTTTATAAACTGCAAAATAAATCTTAAATCCAAAACTTCAAAAACAGTGCAATTATTTATATTTATTTAGCAAGTTTATAGAGTTTAGTACGTTTATTTAAAAATTTTCAGTTTTGCGGTTTAAAAATTTCAAATGAAAACCTCCACTCTCAAACATCTTGCCAAAGACCATCATTTCCGTGTCGCCATTTTCGGTTCCGCTCGCATGAAAAAGAACGACCCTCGCTACAAAGACATCTACAATTTGGCCAAAATGATCGCTAAAGAGGGAATGGATGTGGTGACGGGTGGTGGCCCTGGCATTATGGAGGCAGCCAGCCGAGGCCACAAGGAAGGGCGCATGGGCAACCTGGTCCATTCCATGGGCCTCACCATCAAACTGCCCAAAGAACAGATCACCAACAAGCATCTGGATATCAAAAAGGAATTCCACCGCTTCTCCAAGCGCCTTGATGAATTCCTATTTCTCTCTAACGCAGTGGTGGTGGCGCCCGGTGGCGTTGGCACCATGTTGGAGTTCATTTACAGCTGGCAATTGGTTCAGGTGAACCACATCTGCCACATCCCGATCATTTTGCTTGGCTACATGTGGCATGATTACTTGGAATGGATCAAAAAATGGCCGATGAAACGAGGATTTCTGGGCCCCAAGGAAATGGAATGCCTGTATTCGGTGAACACCATCGAGGAGGCGATGGACATCATCAAAAAGGCCCATCATAAGTTCATGAGAGGGAAGGGCGATAAATGCGTGAACTACCTGAAATATAAAATTGAAGACTAAATCCTAATTAAGAATTATCAATTATGAATTATGAATTTAATTCTTAATTTTTAATTCTTAATTCATAATTTTCAATTGTTTTCATGCCCAACCTCCATCGATTCAACAATGAAGATGATTATTTATCCGCTCTGACCAAGGCCATTGAGGATTTTGTGATGGAACGACTCTCGGTCCAGCGGACGATCAAGCTGGCTCTGAGCGGTGCGGAGGATCTAATTCCACTTTATGAACGAATGTCCCAAAGTCGCATAATCCCCTGGGGTCGGGTCATCCTATTTTTGGCGGATGAACGATATGCGCCTCTGAATTCCAAGGAGTCGAGCTTCCATCGGATTTCTGAATCTCTCGTGGACCATTTGAAAAACCTCCGAAAATTCTATTCCTACAACACCAAGGAACCCCTTGAAACCTTGGTGCATTGGTACGACCAGACCCTTCGCCTGCAGGAGCAACCATTATTCGATTTGGTACTCTTGGGGCTTGGGGCTGACGGTTCGATTGCCAACCTTTTTGCCAATGATTCCGCGCTCCACGAAAAAAGACGTCTAGTGGCGCAGACCCGTTCCTTGGACCAAAACGGTTTCGAATCCATGAGCCTCACTTTTCCAGCGCTTTTGGATAGCCAAAAGATCATCGTGGCCGCAACTGGCCAAGGCAAAAACAAGATCGTAGACCGATGGGTTTCAGGTGAAGCGACGGTCGATGAACTGCCCGCGACCGGACTTTCGGGACACAAAGACGTGGAGGTTTTTTTGGATGAATCGATGTAAATCTTGAGCTTGGAACCACTTTGCAACCTAGAGGTCAGACTCAACAGACCCTAGACCTAACTGCTCAAGCTTGCTTCGGATTGTTTTGCATAGAGTGGAATTGGTATCACATTTCAAAAACACCGAATAATTATCCAAAAAATTTGGAAAAGGATATTCGACGAACCCACTTTTTTTTAAACATTCCTTTAATCCATAATCGGCACCGGAAGTCATCACCAAATCACCATCCTGAGCCAAGCGGGCCAATTCCCCCGAAAGATAATCATAATAATTTTTTTCGGTTTTCCTTTCTTGAGAAGTCAGTCGTCTGCCGCGAGAGCTGAGCTGTATGCCGCCCATTACAAAAACAGCCCCACAAAGTCCGGGTATTTTGGCCAAAAAACCCAAGATATCATCATTCACAAAATAAGCAGGGGATTTTTTATCATGACCAATACCTACGCTTCCCAGCCCTTTTGTTCGGACATAATTAGCACCTCCAAAAAAATTATCCTGTTTGAATATTTTAAATTCGTCAGGCAAATCTTCCTCTCCGACATATGGCAAATGTGATTGATTGTGGATCACGTTAAACTCTTGATCTACACCGATATAACGTCTTGCCCCAAATTGTTTAGCAAACATACTTACTCCTTTGTAATTGCCACAGCCAAGGTCGATAACATCCTTCCCTTTTGCCATCTCAGCAACAAATTTCCCAAATTCGCTTAACTTCCCGTTTTTAAATTGATCCATTTCATGAAAACCAAATTCATTCGCACACCTTCTAAATAACCCGGATGAGTATTCCGTTGAAGACCTAGCGATAAAATCAGAATTACCAATGACAGAAGCAATTTCGCTTGGAACCTCCCTATTGAATTCCTCGCGGAGGGCTTCAGGAGTTGATGCCGTTTCTACTGGTTTTTCAGAATTGTTTGCCATATTCAAAATTATAGTATATTACTTTACCATAATTTATTAAATATGTCAATATACAAATAAATGGCTCAAATAAGCCAAAAATATTATCCCTAGGTCAACAACCTGGTCATTCCCCCAGCTTGAATCCGGCCCAAATGCCAATCAGACCGCCGACAGCCGTGAGAAGGACTGACCACATCGATAAAAAATTGTCCCCCCACAGGCCGGGTATCATCCCGCCGATGGTGGAACCTACGAACAGGCCGATCCAAATCATTGTTTTTTGTTCCATGGGTTTATTTTAGCAGATTCAAAAAACATCTGCTTTTGAATCGACCCCTTTTTAGGGCATACCCTATTAATTATTGACATATTATATTTATTAGTGTATAAATATATACTTATTTTCAATTCCAAATTCATGCTTGGCCTTCAACTGACACTCAGGCAAGAACTTAGACCGCGCAGACAAGACCGGATAACGCGCTATGACAAAAAAAGCATAATAAAATTTGACTCCGAACTTAGCGTAAAACCGAACACCCGCGTTTTCAATCGTTATGGTGGCTTCTTTAAAGATCATTTCTCGGATGGAGATGCCGCACCCACCTCAAAAGCCGTAGTTCTGGCCGATATCAACCTTCAGGCCAGGGGAAAGATAGGCTTAGTTCTTGGAAGTATCGTAAGGGATTTGACCTCGCCCCCCGGAAATCTTGATAAACTGGACGGCCATCGCGATTTAGACGTTCTTATCCTAAATCGTCACAATAAACACAATCCACGCCCCAACGAATGGGGGATCGATTGGTGGGTTCGACCCGCCATTTTGCCCCCAACCAATGGGCGTGTTTCCTTATGGTACGATTTCTGTGTCAAACCAAATGTGGCGCCCCTAGTCCGGTCCAAATCTTTTCCAGGAGAACAATTTATAATTCATCCCAGTTCGGGCCGGCCCACCTTTTTTGCCAAGCAGAACCCACATCTAAAAACTCCTATCAACCTTGATCTTGATTCGGGATATGCCTATTGCGACCCCAACGAAAGAGAGGCTGTCCACCAAGAGCGCCAGCTTTCCACCCGCTCCTTCATTCTTTCAAATCGAGAAAAAACGGATTTTGTCCTCGTGCCCCCTGGACTCTACCTGCCTGACGCGCAGACCATGAAAGCGATCATCGAGCATTGCACAAGACGCTCATCCAAGGAGGAAAAACCCAAGGATTTCAGATATTTGGACCTTGAAGGCGTTGATGGCCGAAATGCGCTATTCCCAACTCTTCCTCACGACCTGCTCACCTTCAAACCCCTATGACCCAAAGGATCCCTTTGACACCATCGGATCACGATGTCGGAAGAGATCGTTACATCGCCCGCTACGATGGGCGTTTCCCTTATAAATTTGATTTTGGAACCAGAACCAAGCCCGATTCGGACTTATACCAAAAACATGATGCATTTTTTGTCGAAAATAATAGCCTCCTTTATCCTCCACTGATCCTGCCTTCGGTCGCGTTCGCCGATCTCAACCTGAGAACTCGAGGTCTGATCGGTGTCGTGCTGGGGAGCGTGGCCAAACACCTGGTTTCACCGCCTAAGGACATCGGGGAATTGAATAGCCACAGGGACTTGGATGTTTTAGTCCTTCAGCCCCATTCCCCGCATCATCCAGCGCCCAACGAGTGGTTCGTCGATTGGTTTGTGAGGCCTCTTGGCAACAAGACACCCACGAACGGAAGAGTGGAGCTTTGGTATGATTTCGGCCTTATCGATTCCGTTGAAACAGCCCCCTCGGATCTTAAACCGAACAATCTCGGGCCCCTCGCTTTGGACTTGGAAAAAAGGGAAATCCGCTACGATCCGTCCCTCGCGCGGAACCATTATAATCCGTCCCTCCCCCTGAAACTGTCCGTCGCTAGGCAAATCCGTGAGAATGTTGAAAAAATAATTTTGCCTCCTGGACTTTACCTCCTTGATTCCCGTGCCTTCAGGCAGGTCATCCGACACTGCAACAAAAGGGCCGAAGAGCTCCAATATGCTGAATCCTATGGCAGGATGAAATTCAACCAAGATCGCCTCGTTAAGCTTGCAAACCGTTTTAGGCAAGGAAAAATCGGAATCGAAAAATTTCTCGGCGAACTCGCTGAAATTCGTAGAACACTCAAAGAGATTTGCAAAACCCATGCCACGGATTGGCCCGACGCCGCGGATTTCGCCTTTGATCAGCTATTCTTCATGGCAGCCAACGGAAATCCTGCCCCCTTCAAACAGGAAATCGGCTCCCATCTTTCCAAATTGGAAGAACTGTTCAGACATAACAATTGGGACTATCTCGACTTCGATAGAAAAGTCACCCTGAATGCCCTTTATCCCATTCTCCCTTCCGAGTTTCTCACTTTTAGACCCCTATGAAAGAAAACGGATCCACCTTCTCCTTCGGCACAGATTTCCATGGCAATTTGAAAAACATCCGGGAATTTTTAAGAATCTCTCAGGAACGGCAGGTCAACCATGTGGTTTTCGGAGGGGACATCAGCCCAAAAAAAATGGCCATTGAGCTGGAGGGCGGCCAAGCTTTCACTTTTTCGGGCTTGGGATCCTCGGCCATGGGGACCCCTCCCCCCTTCGACTACGCCACAGCGGAGCATCTGCATGAAACCGGCTATATGCTCTTCAAGGACAAGACCAACCCCGAGAAAATCGAGATTCTATCTGGCCTAGTCTCAAAACTCCAGGACATGGCTGGACTGAACGAGAAAGCAAGATATCAATCCTCAAGCCATGCACTCTCAGACAAAGAATTGGATTTCATGGAAAAGGAAATCCTCCCCCTGCTCAAAAAGGCGGTTCGAAACGATTCTGTCGGACGCGATATTGTCCGCCGGATCATCCAAGAATTGTGGCGGGTCCAGCCTCGCTATACCATTGACCGTGTTTTCGACGATCTCCTCCTGAAATCAAAAATCGACACCTTCGAACGCAGGGGCCTTACATCCGATCCGGCAGGTCGGAGTCAGGTCCTATTCGGACATCCGGAAGCGACCGATGCCCAATTCAAGGCAACCTATCGCCGTGGAAGCAATTTCATGTCGATCAATCTAAGCCACCTCTATCACTGGATGGTCACAGCCATTTCCCCTTGGATCAAATGGGAAGAAACCCGTCGCCAACTTCTCAAGTATTCCGTTCCCAAACAACGAGCCTTCCTCCGCGAGCTTCTCAAGGAGATCCGCCAATTTAGGCAATCCTTCGCCGGTTCCGTCTCGATGATTCTGGGCAACGATGACGCCCTTGAGCTCAAGGGGGATTTGGACAAGGCTGACTATTCCGGCCATATCCACCATGCGACCAACCGGGTGATTCAGCTGGACGACGAAACACAATTGATCGGCTATTCCTGCGTGCCTCCGATCGAAAACACCCTTTATGATGCCTGGTACCGAGAGGAGGTTGTAATTAAAAAGGAGCTAGAGGAACTCCTTCAACGAACCAAAGGCGGAATAAAAACCATCCTCAATGCGCATTGCCCCCCTGCCCGTACGACCCTATGCAAGGCGATCGTGCCCTCCATGGACCAAACCGATTTCGGAAGCGAAAGCATCCGGGACTTTATCCAACAAACCCAGCCCACGGTCGCGCTCACGGGCCATATCCACAAATCCTGGAAAGTCACGGGGCAAGTTCACGATCGGATCGGCTCAAGCATGATATTCAACCCAGGCGACAGCGAATACGAGCCCCATTTCATTGTCGGGAACCTGGACAAACCTGAACAATTTGAATGGATCAAGCCCGATGACANNAGGATGATTCCCCATTCAATCCTATTGGATCAAAAAACCCAATCGTTTTTTCGAGGCGCATTTCTCGTTTATAAGAAGGGTGCCCCACTGCTCAAGGTCGTGCGACCGAACTGCTCGTTGAGCTTGATGCTGGCAGTGACGCGGAATTTATGGATGCTGTATTTGACATATAATATTATATATGTTAAAATCCATTCAATTTAATTTAAATTAAACCCTTCCCCATGCAATGGCTTGAGCAGACACGGGAGGCGCTGAGAAAAAAGGAGGTCAATTTAAGTGGCCGTTTCGAGCTCAGCCCCCAAGAGGCGGAAACGGTGGAAGGGTTCATCCGCTCCATGCGGCAAGCCATTGAAAACCTGGGCTCAGGCGTCATTGCCCCCAAGGTCCAGAAGCTCATCGATGCCCACATCGACGGTTTCGGGCGGACGATCGAGCGCGTGTACAAGGGCGCTCGGCGCGCCGAGCGGAAGGGGCTTGCGGACAGGACCCCGCTCACCCCAAAAATGCTCGGGGATATCCATGGGGAGTACCAGGGGCATGTTGCCTTCCTACTCGGTCTTTCTGATAATCATTCTTCCTCAATCTTCAACAAGGCATCCATCACGACCCCTTACTGGAAGGCGAAAGACCTGGATGCGCAACTCACGGACGAAAGGATCACGGAGGAATTGCACAAGGGGGGCATAGAAATGACCCTAGAGGAGGTCCGCGGGGCCTTCCCGAGAAGCGTCAGGCTCCATTTTGCGGTGGGGAACAGATCGGATCCGCTGGAGGCCATAGGGAGGGTGGCGGAGCATATGGAAAAGACACTAACCGACGAAAGAATCATGGAGGAACTGGGGAAGAGGGGCATTGCGATGTCCAAGGAGGAGGTGAGGGAGGCCTTCCCGAAAAGCGTCAGGTTTTATTTCGCAGTGAACAAAATATCGGATCCGCTGGAAGCTTGCATACAATACGCGAAGGGTGAAATCGCCTATGCGGGGCGATATTTTAAACACACATGACAAATTTTTCATAGCACTATGGGCAATCGGTGCTCATTGCCTTTGGGTTTGGCATTGGTGATTAACAGGGTCGTGCCGCTACGAACCATGGTTCGGCCGAACCGCTCGTTCAGCTTGAGCCGCGCCTCGGTCAATTGTTCCGATCGGACCATTTTCTGGGGATCCTCGAAGAGATCCAATTGCCGGCCGGTCGCGGGAGTCAAACGGACCAGCATGGCTCCGGCCGACCGCCAAATGTGGCTTTTCGGGATTTTAGAAGCCAGTTCCCGCATGGCCGAAACCAATTCGCCAAAGTCATCCGTGGGCTGTTCGAAGCGGTGGGGAATGCCGTAGATATGAAATTCCTTATCCCGCAGGTGCAGGACCAGCTCGCCGGTGAGTAGGTGGTTCCGGCGCAACGACTCGAATGCGCGTTCCAAGTGGTAGACTGCGAGACCATGCACCTGGTCGAGGCTCGAAATCGGATGGTCAAAACTGCTGGTGCGGCCGATGGATTTGGGGGGTGCCGACTCGGACTGTAGCGGAAACGAGATCTCGCCCCGCATCTCGCGCCACAAAAGCAGGCCCGATTTTCCGAGCAGGCGCTCGATTTGGATCTGGGGCCATCGGGCAAACTGCAGGGCGGTGCGGATGCCGAACTTTTCGAGCAGCGCGGCACGGTTGAACCCGATGCCCGGGATTTCGGAAGCCGGAAGGGTGGCAAGAAAGGCATCGATCCCCTTTCCCGGCACGGCCAGGATGCCGTTCGGCTTGTTGATTTCGACCGCCATCTTGGCCAAGGTCTTGTTCACCGAGATGCCAAAGCTGACGGTGATGCCGAGCGATTCGTGGACCTCGTGCTGGATCTCGCGGGCGATCTGATCAAATGGTTTTCGATAAAGGCCACGGAGCCCGTTTAGATCCATGAACGCTTCATCGACCGAATAGACATCGACCACAGGCGACCAGCGGCGCAAAATTTCCATCAGCCGACGGGACATGAGCGTGTAATAGCGGAAATCGCCCTCAACGAAAATGCCATGCGGACAGACCTTGCGCGCATCCCATGCGGCCATGGCCGTGCCAATGCCCGCCTTCTTGGCCTCGGGCGACTTGGCGAGGATACAACTGTTGAGGCGACCAAGCACCATCACGGGCTTTCCACGCCATTCGGGATGACGAGCCAATTCGCAGTTGGCGTAAAAGTAGTCGGCATCGACCAAGGCGATGGTGTTGGGCCAATTTCCTATCACAAAGCTTTGGGCTGAGAACTTTGAGCTGAGAGCTTTTCATGAAAAGAGAAAAGCATTCTGCTCAATTCATCTGTCTGTTTCAAAAAATCATCCAAATCTCCTCTAACTAAATAATTCAATTTTTCCGATAACAGGAATTGGGGGTCAACCTCCGCCAATGACCCCCTAGCGATCAAGATAAAATTGCTGAATTCTCTGTCTGAGACTCGCTGGCTACCCTCTGCAATATTAGAAGGAATAGAAATTGCTGCCCGCCTGATCTGGCTTGTCAGCGTATACAATTCTTCCGATGGAAATCGTTTTGTAAATCGGTATGCTTGCTCGACGATCTCCATGGCCTTTTGCCAAATTTTTAAATTTTTGTAAGACGATTTATACATAATAAATAATTAATTCTAACAAAATAACGTTTTAAAAATCTCAAAGCTCTCAGCTCATAGCTCAAAGCTGCTAATATTTCCTCACCATTCCCCTCACTACTCCCACTAATGAATTCTCCGCATAACCCTTCATCGGCAAACTGGGATAATTGGGATTCGCAGGCTCGAGCATCAGCTCACTGCCTTCACGGCGTAACGTTTTGACCGTGAACTCGCCCTCCAGATTCACCACCACCATGTCGCCGGGCTTGGCGCTGCCGGATCGTTCCACGATGGCGATATCGCCAGGCATCACGCCGACCCCTACCATGCTGTCGCCCTTCACCCGAATTAGCAGGGTGCTGAGGGGCTTGTCGATCAGGAATTGGTCGAGCGAAAGGCGGTCGTTCGCCTCCTCCTCGGCCGGCCCAGGGAAACCCGCGCGGACCGATTGGTAGTAGGGCATGCTGGAAAAATTCCGCCCAGGGAAGAGCTTGTGGTTCTTCCGTTCCAGCACCCCCAAATGGATCAGGTGGTTGATGAGGTAATAAGCCGTGCTTTTGGATTTGTAGCGAAACAGATCCCGCAGGCCGTCGTAATGGGGCAGATGGCCATGCTGGCGATAGTAAGAACGCAACTTGGAGATTTGGGTCTCAAGCAACATAGGTTTTAAATTTAAGATTTTCTGTACCCTAAAATAGTGAACAAATGTTCACTAATCAAGCAAATCAAATTGACCGACCCAAATGTTCGATCGGCGATCTGAGATCTTATATCGATATCGGCATCAAGCTTTTAAGGGGCTTGGAGGAATTGGTCAAATCCATTTTGCTGCACATGCCGAATTTGCTTCCGGAAATATTGAACCCTTTCTCTCGCCTCCTGGTCCATCTGCCTTTCGTTTTCCGCCTTGTCCCATTCCTTTTCCATCCAAGCGAATTCACCCAACACCCGCCTAAGAATGTAATCCGGATTCAGATTCTTATCCAATGTCACCAGCTTTCCGCTTTTGTATTGATCCCCATAGCTATTTAAAATGTCATTGATGTGCCCGGGCGCCTTTGGATTGTTGGCGTCCAGCATAAAGAAACCCCTTCCCGGGACGCCCCATTTGTTTTCCATGGCGGCAGAGAGCATATTCAGGTCGGGCGTCTGGTCGCCGAAAGCGGATACAATCTTATAGCCGGCGTTGGCGATTGCCTGGGACACGGCCAGCTTGATCTGGGCCTGGCCCGACTCATTTTTGATCACTTCCCCGAATACCCTCTGCCCATTTTTAATGACAGGGTTAAGCTCCAAGGGAAAACAAAGCGCCTCAATGCCCAGCTCCTGCATATAACCTTCCACCACGATGTCGGGCATGCCCGTGACGAGCAAAGGCACCACCCCCATATACTTCAGCATCCTGACTAGCGGTTTTGAAAAGGGATAGATCCTGTTTTTCTCATCAACCTGCCTTTTTTCCTCTTTGACAAATTCATTGGCTATATCGGACACTTTATCGACCGGCAAATCCTGAAGGGTCCTCATGTAAGCCTCATCCATCTCGGAAAGGGCGGGGGGGTATTCTTTGGTCGTCTCCAATTTTATTACTTTTTCGATGGCCTTCTCGAGTTTTTTCTGCCACTGCTCACTGACCCTTTTTTGTGCCGGACTGCTGATCCATCCATCTCTTAGCTGGGGAAGATATGGAATCAAATGATGGACGAAGCGTTGCATCACAAAAGGGGGAACAAGGGTGCCATCCCCATCGGACAAAACCATGAGCGTGTGGGGGTAAAAGATATTTGGCTTTGTCGGATCAAGCCATTGCTCTTTTTTGTCGTAGTATGTTTTTTCCCCTGATGGAACGACGACCCACGAACGATGATCCTGAGCCTCTCCTCCGCCTTGCGCCAACGGCGCCTCCTTTTCATTGCCAGCCTCTTTTTCACCGCCCTTGCTTGGCGCAGGAGCCCCCCTCTGCTTTTCTGCGAATTCCCTTGCCCGGATGATTTCCCCTTGTATTTTGGTTAAAAAATCCTGTGCCCTTTTTGACAAAAAATTATCCGTCACGGGCCTGATTTTTTCTGTCAAGTCGGGGGACTGGTCTTTGCCGCTCATGGCGACAATGTAAGGCCGATTCTCTTCCCCCATGCCCTTAAACACCTCTTCCATCAAAACCACCCCCTCATCCTTTCCCTGAAAATGAATCCCACAAAGCAGAAAATGTATCCGCCCGCGGCTGCCCTCAGCCAATTTTGCCAGCAGGATGTCCAGTGCCTTGGCGCCATTTTCCGCCGTGAAAATATTTTCGCGCCGAACTCCCGCCTCCTGAAAAGAGTTTTCGGCGCTTGTGCGGGTCGACCCCTCGTCATCGACGATAAGCACATTCAAAGAATCGCTTATCGCTTCTTTCCCATCGGCTCTGGGGGTGGGGGTAGAGGTCGCTTCCAACATAGCGTATTTCGTTTAAAGGAAAATATTTTATCATAAATTAATTATAAGTCAATTTAAAGGACCACCCCCGAAAAGGTGAAGCAGTTTATCGACCGCATGGAAGATCAGATGGATAACGATCCCAAATTGCGCGTGTTTGTCGATAGGCTGAAGGCATAAACCGGGCTCACCCTTGAACGCCAAACGCCCTGAACTTGGGCGGATCTTTTGTTGTATCATAGACACATGAGACTTTTCATCAGCATCAACCTTCCATCGGAATTGCACGACCATTGCCGCAAACTCCAAAAGCGGTTTCCCGGCATGAAAAATGTGGACGAGTTTCACCTGACCCTCCAATTCTTGGGCGACAACATTGGCGAGCAATTCCTGCCACGGCTCAACGAGGCGCTGAAGTCGATTGGATTCAAGCCGTTCGAGATCAAACTGGGGCAACCACGACGTTTTCCCAATGAGTTTGAGCCCAAGGGGGTGTGGACCGATTGCGACGGGGGCGAGGCGCTCAAGGATTTGGCCAATCGGATTCGAAAGACCATGGACAAAACAGGGTTCAGGCCCGATAAACCGTTCGCGGCCCATATCACCTTGGGGCGATATAAAAAGGTGCCTTTTGGTCATTCCCGCGCAGGCGGGAATCTAGTGGATCCCCGCTTTCGCGAGGATGACATTAGAAGAGGCGGACGACCCCAGCCCGAACCAAAAACGGAGGACAGATCATTTATGGCCGATCGGTTCTTTCTGATGCAAAGCCATTTGGGACCCGAAGGACCCACGTACAAAATCCTCTCTGAATTTCCCGCGTCCGTTTGACAAGGCGCAAAACGGGGATTTAAGATGGAGCTGTTATGAAGTACGTTTCGATTATCATTATCGCCTAGTTTCCGGAAGACCCATGCAAATGGTGTCGATCCGGGATGAAGGGCGATTTTTTGTGCGACTGCACATTAATCAATCCGCTAACCCAAAACCCTTATGCACCCCTCCACCACCAAAGAAGCACCGACTTTCGAGACTGCATCCGATGTCGCTGGCCGAACGCCTCGCGAATACGGCGTGGCAGAAACCCGGAAATCAACGGCAGAAACCCTTGTCATGAAATCGGAAAGGATTAGCATCCCCCTGGATGCCTCCCCTCAAATCGCGATCCTGGTCGAAAATTTCAATGCCATCCAAAGCGCAAAGCCGAGCGAACTCAACAAAAGCGATGGATGGGACTTTGTGGCCTCGCTCCTCACCTTCCTGACTTGGGAATGGAAAAAAACAGACGCCAACACTAGTCTGGTCAACGAGCTTAACCAAAAAACTTTGGCTTTCTTTGGAAGCCCCTCTTTCCTTGAGGCCTCGGGCATGAATGCCGAATCCCGATTTCTCGATGGATTTATCAGTTCTCTAAGCGCCTTGGAGAGCAAAGCCAAACGTGCCTTGACCCAAAACACGATCGATCCCGCCAAAAACAAAAACCAGTGGACGGAACCCCTTCCGCAATTATAATCATTCACCCTAAGGCAGACCCCTTAACCCCTAACCCCCATCCCATGACCCCTCCCAACGAAGCCCTGCATCTGGTTCCCAATGAGCAAGCCGACACAACGGTTGTGCCCTCGGCCGAAACCCGAACCGTGTCGCTTGTCCGCGACCAACTGGACAGCACCATCACCCCAAAAAAACTCGATGACCAACTGGCCGTCCTCAAAGAAAAATTGGACCAAGGGGAATTCGATCCCTTGGATGCCCACGATTTCCTGGATAATTTTGATCGTTTTCTTTCCGCACCACCTTATGGAGGTGTCGGCTTGGATCAAATGGTCATTTCTCTTTACCAAGCGTTGCAGGAACTCCTCAACACCGCGCTTGCGTGCAACACCATGGCTCAAATGACAGGACAACAGGTCTATTTGGGCAAACGGGTCGCCACCTTGGCTGAAAAAGTCCGCTTCTACTCGGAAAAAGTGGGCGAGGAAGCGGAGCGGATGCACTCATTCTAACTCCAGAAAAAAAACAGGTTCGAACTGGGCCAACTCATTTGGCCTTTTTCGATTTTGCCCCATTGCCCGAGCCAATCTTAACCTGATTTGGGCCCGAATTTTTGACGTTATCCAAAGCGCCTTTTTCGAACACATCCGTGATCTCCATGTAGCTTGCGCCACGCCCTGCTGATTTCTCGATGCATTTCGCCATCAACGGAAACCCCGTGGGCCAGAACGACTCATCGGAGAGATCGGCCAGAAACAGGTCGTAGAGCACGCCACGGTACTGGGCAATCTTGGTTCCTCGATCATCCGGAGCGATTGCCTGATCTATTTTCCGCGCTGGCAATACCCATGTTTTTTCCATTCGGACTTCCATTGGACTGTAAGAAAAAAATTTAGCCTAATTTACACCTTTTCCGCGATTAATCAATCCTGACCGAGCCAAAAAAAGGGACAAGGCCAACGGGCGCATCCGAGCCAGAGCACTATCGCCTCTTTCGGGCTTCGAAGGCTTTGGTCATGACGGGTCGAACTAGGGTCGCAACGATCCTAAAGGGCGAATTGGGTGAGCGTGGATCTTTCCGATCCACTCGGAGAAAATAGGGAAAAGATTCCCGGTTAATGCCCATTGGATTCCAGCCCAGCTCCCCATAAAGCTCGAAAATCTCATTTCCGTCCTCAACCAAAAGATTGCGAAGCCTTATCCTTAGCCCCTCGAGTTCTTTCTCATCGATCGTTTCCCCGAACACGCCCAGCTTCCTGGCGTAACATGCCACTGAACGGTCCCCTAGAGCCACACCCTGTGATTCCATACTCATATTTTCCATGGCAAGACGGCATTATACAACGTGAATTGCGAAATTGAGAATGAGTCGATTCCAAGCCCTATTTCGGAACAATTGACCTGTGACAATTGACATTTGACCCTGAGGAATTCGTCAAATGTCACATGTAAATTGTCAAATGTCTTCTCAGCGCGATTCATTCTATACCCCCATAAATTCCAAAGGGTAGGCGACCCAGCCTTTATTGGCTTCGCGAGCCAACCATACGTGAGCCAGAAGGTTTTCGAGGTCGATCACCATGCGCCCCACGGTTCGCTCGTTCAGCAAGCTGGATCTGGGACCTTTGGACTGGTCGCCAGACAAATTGATCAATTCAGTCACGGACATTTTGGGCTTCAGACCCTTGGACGCAATTTCGAAACGCTCGTAAGTCGAAGTCGAATTCTGGGTCGCCTCAAAGACTTTCAATTCGCCCACATAATGGTTGGTGTGGACAAAGGGGGTTTCCGGACGAAGAAGATTTTGTTTTTTGGCTGTGGCCTCAATGCACCACAGGTCGCCTTGGGACGAGACCAAATTGTAGCCATAAGACGAGGATCGGGGGACAGAGGCCATCCGACGAAAATCCGAATCGGGGTCATCGGTTTCCGAAAACCATCGGGCCAAGACATTGCGGGGAACCCCGAACTGCAGATCGGACGAGCTTAGCGAATTCACGGCATGGACGAAGCCATTGGAATTGACCCCGACCGCGTTTCCGCCAAGAGTGTTGTAATAGAAGAACTCGAAGATCGTCAGATCGCCCACGGTTTTTTTGAGCAGGCAGACCGCATCCTCGGCACCTGTTTCCCAATCCTCGTTGTGGCCGATCAGAAGACCGCCATTTGTGACCATCGAGGTGCATTTCTCGGATGGGACGATCTCGCCCAGCTCATCCTCCAAATTGAGGGCCCACAACTCGCGGAAATCCGCCTTGGCGCCTCGGGCATAGCCTTCCAGCTCCTCGATCAAATGCGGAAAAAATGATTCGCAAATATCCAAAAGATCCTGGGCGCGATCGACCCTTTCTCCCCACAGCGGATCCGAGGCCCTTCGGCCCAAGCCGACTTCAAATTCTTTTCCGAATCGCTCACCGAGCTGATGGCCCAGATCGGCGTTGGTTTTAGCGATGATGGTGTGGAAATGCAGATGCGACATGAGACCATTTTACCTCAAACATTGCACCAAAGGAGAGATCCGATTCGTATGAATTGCAGGGATGTGATAAAATGTATCTCGCAAATGAATATGGCGAAGACATTGGAAATGCCCAAACACCATTGGTCCCGCAAAAAAATCCTGGCCTCCTCCTTATGGGGAGCCGTGCTTTTGGCTTTGAGCCTGATGATCAATTATCTGGCAGGCACCTATGCAACGACCCATGCCAGCAATGCGGTCAACGACCTTATCCTGGATCATTTGCCCACCTATGACGTCGATGGCATTTTCATTTATGGAATCATCCTATTTTTTTTCTTTGTCGGCTTTTTGGTCATCCTCCGGCCCCGAAGAGCACCCTTTGTGATGAAAAGTTTCAGCGCCTTCATTTTGATCCGCTCCTTTTTTGTCATTTTGACCCACCTTGGCCCCTCCCTCCAGCAATCGCCAATCGATATCAACAGCTATATCGTGAACACCATCACGTTCAATGGCGACCTTTTCTTTTCAGGGCATACAGGCCTTCCTTTTTTGATGGCTCTTGTTTTTTGGAAAGACAAAAAATTGAGGTTCACCTTCCTGGCGCTATCCGTTTTCTTCGGAGTCGTGGTACTGATGGGCCATCTCCATTATTCGATTGATGTATTCTCCGCCTTTTTCATCACCTACGGAATTTTCCATATATCGTCTTGGCTGTTCGCCAAGGATCACCACTTGCTGAATTCGACCAAAGAGATCCCTTCAAAACCGAAATAAAGATTAGCAATTAGCGGGCAGAAATAACCCTAAAAAGGCTAATCCCTAATAGTTAATAGCTATTTAGGCTCCACATGGATCACCACGCGGTGGATTTTTTTCAATTTCTGCTTCACCAGATACTCGAAGCGGGTCGAGGCCTCATGGACCTGATCTAGGGGCATGTCGGCACGGGCGTGGCAATGAAAGGAAACCGACAGCTGCCTGCCGATCCGGCGCACCTGCACATGGTCCACATCGCTCAATTCCGGAACTTCCATATCGGTCTCGGAAATCGCCTCCATCACTTGGGCCAGCTCTTCGGGGCTGATGTCGGAACTGAGGATCGCATCGCTTTTCAGAGGCTCTAAATGGGAGCTGATCTCGACCTCCTCGCCAAGCTCTTGGCGGATCTCGTTCTCGAGATGAGTCGCCACATCATGCGCCTTTTTGAGATTGAAATTTTCGGGCACTTCCAGATGGTAGCTGATACTCCGATTGCCATCGAGCTGATCGACCACCACCTCATGGACGGCCAACCCATGCTTTGATGCGAGCACCTGCACCGCCTCGACAACAGACTCGTTGCCCAGCTGGACGGATTTTGGGTGCAGAAGCAGCTCAGCCTCGGGCATGTCCCGCTGGATTTTCCTCTCGACCCTTTTGAGGATCTCATGAACCTTTGCCAAAGAGAATTTGCGATTCACACCCACCGACATTTCGATAAAAACGTTGGGGCCCAAAGGCCTTACGCGGACACGCCCCACATCCACAACGCCTTGCACCGTTTGCGCTATACTTTTCGCACGATCGGCAATCCCAACCGGGGCACGATCCACCAACACATCGATAGTGCGTTTCCCGAGGCGATAACCCGCGAGAAGAATAAACACCGCGACCACCAAAGCGGCCACGGCATCGGCTCCAGGCACATCGAGCCGGACAAATACGAGACCCAACAGCACCGCCGCGGAGCTGTAAATGTCGGAACTGAAATGAAGCGCATCAGCCTCGAGCGCTTGGCTTTTGGTGGCCTTGGCGACTTTGGATAAAGCCCGAGATCGGGAGACATCGATCAGCATCGAAACGAAGACCACCGCAAAGGCGTACCATGTGGCCTCGACCTCGACCTTGCCGCTGGAGATTAGACGATGGACAGCTTCGTAGACGATCCAGGCGCTGGTAAGGAATAGCAGGCCCGTCTCGATCAAAGCAGAAACGCTCTCCATCTTGGCATGTCCGTAAGGGTGGGATTTGTCGGCCGGACGATCACCATAGCGGACCGCAAAAAACGTCATAATCGCAGCCGCAAGATCGAGCAGGGAATGGGCCGCCTCCGAAAGGATACCCATGCTCCCAGTGAGTAAGCCGACGACAAACTTACCAGCGGTTAATACAAAACCCGCAAGCACGGAACTCATGGCGACCGATTCCTTCTGGTTGTGGGGATTCTTCTTTTCCATAGGTGGATAGTTTTGTTTATTGTAGCAAAAGCTCAGGTGCGGAGGAATGGCAATATAATAGTTGCTATATATAATAATTTATGTTATAATATTAAGAATGATAATTTTCTAGTGCGGAATTATGACACTCACCCCAGAACCAAAAAAACAAGGCGCACCCCTTTTGCCAGAAGCGATCCCCCAGGAGGAGGCTGCACCAGTGGCCGAAACGCGCAAGGCGGTCGAAGAAACGGTTCTCAAATTGTCAGACACGGAAATCAAAAAGATCCGTGACGAATTTGAAGAGCACATCACACACTTATGGGTATGGGGACTGAAATCAGCGTGCCACATCAAATCAAATCATCCGGAGATCGACTTTTCTGGGGAAATCGCCAAAGCCCTGATTGGCAATATTCAAGATGGGCGCATCCCCAGGGCCGAAGAGATCCTGAAAGAGCTTGGACAGGACATCGACCTCAAGTCGCTTCCGTCGTATGCGGATTTATCAAAAGCGGTGACAACGGAATTCGAAAATGGAATCAAGGAGAATAATTTCCAATATGCCAAACGAATGCTCGAATCATTTGGCGACAAAATTGATTTCAGATCACTTCCGAACTACGACCAGGCAATGGGGGCCATCTTGATGGATGAATTTGGGAGATGCCACATCAAGCCTGATTATTATCAAGAAACCGTAGCCTTTTACGATAAATTCTGCCAAGGCATCGATTTGCAATCCATCCCCGGCTATGCCGAAAAGGCCCGCGCTACCTTCAAGGAGCTGATCACCTCAAGCTTCAATCCTGACGGGTCTGACGGGGTAAAGAATGCGAAGCTTTTCAAGGATAAATTCTGCCAAAGAATCGATCTCTCAAACGAAATCCGCGATGCGCTTTGGGAATCCATTAACAGCCCCTTATTTAAAGAAAAAGCAATTGGAATCATGGAACTTTTTGGCCATGATACAGATCTCTTACCTACACTACGCCTTGCGTTTCACGGCCAACTGAAAAGGGGCAGTATAGATAAAGCTGCTAGGATCAAAAACGAGATCGGCCCAAACATTGATTTTTCCCAAGAGATCCGCGATGCGTTTTTTAGCAATCTTAAAAAAGAACAATTCAATGACGCCGAAAGGATCAAGGTGGAACTTGGCTCAGAGATTGATTTTGCTCCCACCACCGATTACGGAATCACGGCTTGCAATTCGATCCTTTCATCCCTAACTATGAATAGAATTGACAGAGCCGAAAAGCTTTGGGGATGGTTTGGACAAAACGAGAAAATCCCCCCAATCGGGGGAAAAATAAAAACCTTTATCGCAGAAGCCATTGCCAGAGAAATGGTTGATGTCGCCCATCAGACTTACGTTGCATTTGGGGGAAGTTACGATCTTTCGGACGGTGTCAGAACCGGATTTTTCAGCCTCTTGCGTAGGGGCTATGTCCATTCCACCTATGACCTGAAGGCTTATTTTGCCAAAAAAGTCGACCTTTTCAAGCCACCCTTTGCTGATTGCTTGAAACAAGGTTTCAAGCTCCAACTGATTCAAGGCAGACTGGACGATGCCAATGCTATGCGAGAGCATTTTGGCGAAGTGGCCGACTTGCCTAGTGTTCTGAGATCGGCATTCCTTGAGCAAATAAAGAATGGCAAATTTTTAGAGGCAGCGACCATCGCGAAGCGGTTTGACGCTAGCGGTGCCTGTTTCGACAGGGCTTTCTTTGAAAGAAAACTCGCAGGAATCGCCAGGGAGTTTTATGAACTGACTGTCGAATTGGGGGCCGAGAATGACTTTGTGGACTTGATGGAAAAGCAATCGGGCTACTTGGTTTTACTCACCCAAGAAAAACAAGAGCTCGACATGGCCCCTTCGGAATTCAAGTTCGTGGAAAGATCGGGCTTCCTCAATCTTATCCAATACCACGTCCTCAGGGATGCGGGGTTCTCGATCATCGAATTCGAAGAAAAGGAAGGGGACGAATCTTGGAAATACCTTTGGGACAAATACCGAACAACCCCCGAGAAGCTCAGGGACGAAATGATGGATGGAAATTTCGAGGAGGGGGCAGAGGTGTTCGGTTACCGGAAAATGTTCGATTATGTGGGATCCTTCCAGGGAATCCCTTTCCACGACGCCCTCTACAATTTCCCAAAAATCCTGGACCTTTTCGACTTATCCGGATTGTCGCCACAGGCCTTTTTCGGCAACATCCTGCAGGCGGTCCTGGATGACGGGGCGAGCTACAACTCGGGAACGGCCAAACACCATTTGAACCTGGTTTCAAGCGCCTTGGAAAAAGCCGATTTT
This sequence comes from Candidatus Peregrinibacteria bacterium, assembly GCA_003154375.1. Taxonomy (GTDB): domain Bacteria; phylum Patescibacteriota; class Gracilibacteria; order UM-FILTER-43-11; family UM-FILTER-43-11; genus FEN-1329. Next base: position 12,648 of record PMDG01000035.1, on the reverse strand, counting down.
GATGCGGACATTCGCGAGGCCAAAGAATATTTCGACATCCCAAAGCTCAAAGCGTTGGCCCAAGGATTCGAAAAAACAGAGACGATTTTCGCGTCTTGGAAGAACCTAAAAAAATTCCATGAACTGCATGAGCTTTTGGGAAAAACTGAGATCTTGGACGATCTTAAGGCCCTGAAGGGGGAAGGCAAAGACAAGTTGTACGGATTCGTGGAGACACTCGCCTTCCACCCCGGCATCGAAATGGACAAAGTGATTATGTTCTGGAAAGAGCCTGAGCGTTTCCTCGGATTGGACGCCAGCCATACCCCCGAGGAGGTGCATGACCTGAAAAAGCCCAGCAACTACACCCAGATCCCGAACCTGGACCTTTCGGCGGAGGATCTGCGCGACGGGTTGGTGGAGGGGAAGTTGGACGGCATGCAATCCTGGAAGCCGTTCGAGATCGACTACCGGATCACCGATGGGCCACGCCATGCAGAACTCGGCAAGCTTTCGATTTCGGCCCTCGTGGCCAAGGCGATCGGATCGCGGCAAAAGGGAATCAAGGGCGAGGCAAAGGAATCCAAGCGGCTGATGGGTCTACTGGGCGAGGCCCTGGGCGCCAAAAAGCCGAATGAGACCTTACAAAAACTAAAGGAGATCATCGAGGGTGGAAAGGTTTCAACCGAGGACGAGCGACGGTTGCGCGATCTGATTTCCTTCGACAAATCGGGTCTTGGACTCCCCTTCGAGGAATGGAGAGGCAAGGTCAATGTGAAGAGCGATCCCGATGCCGTGGTGGCGGGAAACGACACCGCATGCTGCATGCCGTTCGGCGACGGCAAGGCGACCCTGTACGCATTCAATCCCGTGTGCGCGCAGTTCACCCTCCAGAGAAAGTCGAAGGAGGGATGGCGAACCATCGCCCAGAGCGTTCTCACCGAGGATCTGCTCTACAAGGGAGACAAAACCGTAGACCAAGTGGTGGGATCCATGCAGGGAGAAGGAGGACATTTGAACGAGGTGCTGGGCGATGAGGTGCTGGCACAGGGGCAACGCATGACCTTGGCACTCGATAGCGTGGAATCCAACCCGAACTACACAGACAGCGCAAACCTGAAACGGCTTTATGGCGACTTTTTTCACCATTATCTGCGCCATCTGTACGGCAAGGCACCCGTGGAGCGCGATAAGGTGGTGTTGAGCGCGACATTCAACAAGCTTGGCGAACTCCCTAAGGAGCCCAACCATTATATTCCGCTTGCCCCGCTCAGCTATTCCGACAAACTGGGAGCTGAGGTAAACGTTTTAGACGTAAAACAAGGTAAAATGGTCCATTCCGAGGCCGAACTCAAGGCGGGGGAAATCGAGGTCGATCGTGGATACATGGAAAAAGATCCAGGGCTCAAGGATAAAAGGCTTCACAGCCTGACCTTTCGGGACGCGTTGGCCGTTTCGTATCTGGAAGGCAAGGCCTATGCCGACAACAAGACGCTGATCGAGAACCTACATAACATGGAAAATGGACTGATCGCAAAAGACCTGAATAATGCGATCAAAGGAAGGCCGAACCTGAGCCTAAAATATGTGGACGAGAAAGGATCCATGCGCGGGTACATGCTCAGCTATGAGGGGCGCTATGGCCAAATGGGCGCTCCTATGCGGGAAGAGGAGGGAAACGAGATCGATGAAAACGAAAATGACCACAAGACATTTGAGGGGGAACCGAGCCGTGGGGAACCGATCATCTACGTGTCCGATTTGGCCCGGCAGCCAGGCCACGAGGGGGCCGGTGCGGCGATCGTGACAGGATTCCTGGAGCTTTACGCCCGTGAATATCTTTTGAAAAAGAACCCGATCCCCATCTATGCCGAGTTCCGCGAACAGACGAGCTACAAATTTGTCACCCGAAAACTGACCGACTTAAACAAGGCGCTCGGGGTCGAGATGGTGGCCCATGAGCTCGGCACCACGGAACGCGGCGGGGACATATTGCACCGAGTGGTCATTCGGCCCAAAATATAAACCTTCCGTCTCGGAACCGACCCTTTCGCAATCTGCCCAAGACGACTCCGTTTTCAGACGGTCAGCACAAAACCCGCAAGCACGGAACTCATGGCGACCGATTCCTTCTGGTTGTGGGGATTCTTCTTTTCCATAATCATTTCGATCATTGTATCAGAGGGGGCGATGCCAGTGAAACACAAATGAAAAATAGGGGCTGGGTCTTGTCGCAGACCCATTTTCTCACCTCTCAAAAAATCCCCAAATGTGTTTTTTTCGTCAATTTGGAACCATATTCCATTCATGTGGCGTATTACACACGAGACTGATCGATCGTCTCACCTTTAATTCCTAAAACCAAATCTATGATTGAAATGGGAAAAATCCTACCTATTGGATTGGCCACTTTGGCCATTCTGGGCACCGTGGCACTAACCACCTCAGCCAATGAGTTGACGCCTAATGCGGCCACAACCCAAAGCACTACCCAAAGCGCCACAGGACATGGCCAGAGAGGCCGTGCCATGAACCAAGCGGCCGAGACAGCCATGACCAATGGCGATTATGACGCCTGGGTCGCAGCCGTGAGCCAAAATGGACAGCTACCCGATTTCCTCAAGGTCATCACAAAAGACAACTTCGCCCAATTTGTCTCCATGCGACAACTGATGAAGGACGGAAAGCCCGATGAGGCCAAAAAGATCGCCGACGCCCTCGGCCTTAAGTTAGGCATGCTCAAGGGAGGCTTCGGAGGACCCAAGGCCAACCCGGCGGCCGACACCGCCATCGCCAACAATGATTACAATGCCTGGGTCGCAGCCGTGAGCGTCAATGGGCAACTGCCTGAAGGCCTCAAAGTCGTCACCCAAGACAACTTCCCAAAATTCGTCGAAGCCCGTAACGATCAGAAGCAGGCGATGGACCTCCTGAAGAAATCCAGCGACCTCATGAAAGAGATCGGATTCAGGCAAGGTCCTGGCTTTGGAGGAGAGATGTCCAGTCATCGCGGTGGTGGACGAGGCGGATTCCATGGCGCACCCAAGAATCAGCCCGAAACACCTGCCAAGTAGCCCTTTATCCCATAACCTCCAACACCAAAAGCTGCCACCAGAAACGGCTGAAAGGCCGTTTTTTGGTGAGATTTTTATCCTATATGCCATACCCAAACACTCAAGCATCCAGATAAAGACAATAGACCTTCAAATAAATTATAAAATATGTTATAATCTCTTCCTTTATCTCGGCCTATGCCTTCGCCCGAATTCCTACCCGCCCCCATCGAAAAGGCCCTACGGACCCTCACCCGCGACAAACCTGGCGACGAACTTCAGGCTTTGTACGATCGCCTCCCAGCCCTTGAAAAGCTCGTGGAATGCCAATTTTGGATCGGCCTTTTCCGTTGCCTGATGGACATGGCGGTTTCGACCCGACTGTGCATGAACCTTCCCGATGTCGGACTTTTGAGCATGGTCACGGGTGTTTCTTTCAACATCCCCGCCGAATACATGGGCGAGAAATTCGCGAATCTGTTCATCGGTGATTGGGTGGATCCCAAAACCCCCGCCAACCAAGTGAAGGCCATCAAGGCCGAGACCATCCAGTTCGTGGGGGCGATTTGGGAAACGCGCGAAAAGCTGGAGACCTTCCTAAAAAACGAGCATTTCAAAACCTCGGCCCAGCTCGAGGCCAACTATCTTCAAAAGGTCGAAAAAATGAATGGAATCCTGAAACGCAATCTCCAGCCCGACGAGCAGGCCCGAGAGCTCCTCAACCTCATTTTCGGCGAAAAAAAGATCAACCCCATTCAAAATCCTGAGCTGATGGAACTTTTACGGAACCAAAGGCTCCTCCTTCCCGATGCCATCGAACAGGCGCTCAAGGATTTTTATGGAAAGATCTCGGGCCTTGCCCCCAACGCCTCGGCCAAAGACAAATTGTGGACCCGTGGGCGGTATGCGGACCTCGTGAAAGGACTCGTGGGTGTGGTGGAACAGGGCTATTACGAGGAAATGGACGAGGAACTTTTGATGCTCAAAGGAGCCGAAAATGCGATCAAGGACGTGAAGGCGAAACGGAAACTCAGCCATGACGATGTCGAGGATCTGGACACCCTCACCCGCGAGTACATGGCCTTCCTTTTGACCAACCAATGGCACTTCCACGAAGGCGAGGAAAACCTGACCACGGTCACAAAGGCGCTGGACTCCATCAAGCGCAAACAGAAGCTGGATGAGCACTCCAAGGAACACCTCAGGACCCTGATCGACTCCCTTGTAGAGAACCAACTGATAGCCAAACGGATGTACGGGGCGAACGGTCCCGAATCCCAGCAAAAGCTGGCCTTGGTCAAAGCGTTCATCACAGATTGCGTGGAGGGGGATGTCGACCCCGAACCCACCCTAGAAATCCTCCAGGACTACGTGGCTTCGCTTAACGAAGTGTATTCCAAACAGGGCAAACACACGTGGGAGCAAAAAATCAAAGCGCTCCAATCCCTTTTAAGCAGCATTCCCAAGGGAAAATTCAAGCCCGAGCACGCCTTGCTGATCGATGAGCTGGACCGCTATATCGATTCCCGTCGAAAATCCATGAGGACTGCCGGGGTTTCGGAAAAAAAAGTCTATATGCCTTTGGACAAGGCACGTGAAAAATTCCTGGATTCCCCGGTCCAGCAACACACGCGCGAGATCAACCGCGAGGAGCTCGACCGTATCATGGAGCTCCATTTCGGGGAATCCAAAAAGTCCAAACGGAACGAGGTCCTTTCCCATCTCGGACTTTACGGAATGTTGGCCTTAAGCATGATCAAGCCCGACATTTTTGGCGGAAAAATCGCGACCGCCTTGGGTTGGGGCATCCCGATCGGCTCACGGACTTTTATGGAAAGCTACAACGTGGTCAAAAGTTCCCGCATGATGAGCAGTGCCGTGGCCCAGATCTTCGTGAATGGATTCAAGGACCAAAAGGTCGATGTGGCCTCTTTGATCAACGAACACGACTCCCGCAGCTCGCAGGCGTTCTACCAAGGGTATTTCGTGGCCATGATGGGATCCCTCACCGCGCTTTACGGCGGCGAATTGTCCGGCATGCGCTGGCTGAGCTACTTGCCGGTCGGCCTCTCGTTCATCCCCTATGCCATCGCCTACCGGAAATGGTTCAAAAGCGTGGCCGATCTCAAAACCCAAATTTACAAAAACGTGCGCACCACCCGAGGACCCGCCATCACAATCCCCGAAATGCCGGCGGTGCAACTGCCTGGGGATAAGACGGCCTTGCCCGCCCCCAAAGCTTTCAGGGTTTCCTTGCCGTCCATCCCAGTCGCGCAAATCTCGGAAAAGGTGAAAAAACCCTAAATCAATTCTGAGGAATGGGCAGATGAATCGGACAATAGAAGTCCTTTTTTTTGGATGCGCTATAATAGAGAAAATAATCGCACCCTATGAACAAAATCCAAACCAAAATCATCGCCACCATCGGCCCGGCCACGATCAGCTTTCCCATGTTCCAAGCCTTGGTCGATGAGGGAATCAACTTCGTCCGGATCAACACGGCCTATGGAGACCAAGCGCAATACGACCTGATCCTCGACCATATCAATCGGGCAACCGGGGCCGAGAAGGTCAAAGTCATATTGGACATCAAAGGCATGGAAATTCTTAAATACGCACGCAAAAACAAGATCGACACCATCGCGCTCTCCTTTGCCGAAACCCCAGAGCAGATCCAAGCAGTAAGGGAGGCGCTCCCTGGCGCGTTTGTGATTTCGAAAATCGAGACCCAAATGGGGGTGGATAGTTTCGATGCCATCCTAAAGGCCTCGGATGGGATCATGGTCGCCCGAGGGGATTTGGGAGAAGCTGTTTCGCTTGAAAAGGTTCCCCCGCTCCAAAAGGATTTCACGCGAAAGACCTTGGCCCAGAAAAAATTCCTGGTTACCGCCACCGAAATGCTCCTTTCCATGGTCGACAAGCCCGAACCGACCCGAGCGGAAGTGTCCGATGTTGCCAATGCGGTTTTCGACCATTCATCGGCCGTGATGCTCTCGGAAGAGACCACCATCGGAAAGCATCCGATTGAAACGGTACGGATCATGCGGAAAATCATTGTGGAGGCTGAACGATGGAATAGGAAAAACTGAATTGATTAATGAAACAACGATGGCTTTAAATCCTTATGCCAATGAGGCGAAAAAACGCTGGGGTAATACTGAGGCCTACAAACAATCCCAAGAGCGGGTGGGGAAAATGTCCAAAGCCGATTTAGCTCGCATCCAAAAAGAGGGAGATTTGCTCATGAAGGAAATCGCCAAACATAAAGGCGAGGATGTCGATGGCAAACCGATTCAAGAGTTGATTGACAAGCACTTCAACAACCTTCGTCATTTCTATGAGCCTAATCTTGAGTTGTATCGGGGGCTTGCGGCCATGTACGTGGAGGACAAACGATTCACGGCGTATTTTGAAAAGTACGCCAAAGGGCTCGCCCAGTTCATGCACGATGCCATGATCGCCTACTGCGATAGGCAGAAAGCCAAAAAATAACCGGACCCGTCAAAAAAGACCACCATCCGATACGGATGATGGCTGTTTGGCTTTTTTGCCAGAAGGGAAAAGCTCGAATCCCGCTGGAAAGGTTCTCGCACGGCTCGAACTTGCCAGCGGGATTCGCCCTCACTTCGCTGCGGCACGCCGAAAGGCGGCCTAACTTCGCTCGGACCGCTTTTCTCGCTACTTCAATGGCGGGATGGAAGGGACTCGAACCCTCGACCTCTGCCGTGACAGGGCAGCGCTCTAACCAGCTGAGCTACCACCCCCCATGTAAAGCGTGGTTATTTTAGCCAATGAGTTCAAATTTGTAAACAAGTTTTGTACGTTCCCATTTTTCAAGAAAAACGAAGGGAAGTCGTGCCCATAAGTTTTGACATAATATAATTATTATGATATTATATCATACTAAATTTTAAAAAATGAACTTCAAGGAATATTTTTTAGGCACAGCTCAAGAGCGAGAAGCGGAGAAATCCAGAAAGACACTGTCCGCTTCGGACAGCCTAAGCTTCCGAAAAAAAGCCCGGCTGGACAATGTCACCCGAATTTCGCGAAGGCGGTTCTTGCGATTGGGATTAGCCGGAGCCGTTGCTGCAACCTTGGGCAGCTTCGGCCTCTACGAATCACTAAAAGACAAAAATGAAATCATGCTTGGGAAACTCCGATTTTATCTGCAGAATGAATCGGAATGGACTTCGGAAGAAAAAGAGACACTATTTCGACAGATGCAAAATGCCCACCAAAAACTTGTCGCCTATTTTGGAGATGAAATTGTGGGTGGAATGTCAGGAAATATCCCCATCCAAAAGGGGGGCCGGGGGATTCTTACGGGCATGGTTCAAACAAACGGCCGTCCCAAATTCGATCCTTCCGGGGAAGTTTCCACGGACCAAATCGAAAATCCCAATCTGATTATTCTAAATACCGCATCGGAATCCACCATCTACCACGAATTCACCCATCTTTTTATTCAACGCGGCTGGTTGCTTCCACAATCTTTTATGGAGGGGCACGCCCATGCGTTGACCCGTTTGGCTTACGGCGAGCATTACGATCCTCCGGAACTGGCGATGGGGGGAAGCTTCGACGGCCTGCTTGCTTACAACGAGGTCCATTCCGTGTTGGACATGGGGTTGGATTTCAATCAATTTGAAAATTTATACCAAGGCGGCCTAACGGACATAAGCCTGCAACGTCTCCTGCGTTCAAAGTGGGAATCGGAATGGGTTTCCTTTGTAACACAACACCCTCAATTCTTTCATAAATTCTATAAAGCTCTCAGAAAATCAGTAGAACTGGATCAATTGCCCCTAAACAGATCGTTGACGCTTCAGGTCGCCACTGCCGTTGAGCCGGATTTTGAGAAATGGTATCAGGAAACCCCTTCGATGCATTCCATGAATGAGCATCCTTCCGTGAGCCTTTCTAATGTGATCAACATTCCTGAAAAACAAATGCTAGTCCTGAACAACATGACCACCCATCCCGCTCAGGTCGAAGGGCAAAAAGTCACCCCCTCCTTCCTTGGATTGAATATTCCCTACACGGATTACTCGATTGAATTTGAGGATGAAAAGGGGCAAGTCGATTCGCTGGCGCTCAATGACGTAAAAACCCCCTTTGTGCTATTCAAGATTCCAAATGCGCTTGCAGGCCATCGCCTAAAATCGGTAACTTTGGGTGGTGTGGATTTGCCGATTGTCGAAGCTTCTAAAAAATAGGCTCTGTATTCCTTCGCAAAGCCCTTAGGTCGCTAGCGCCATTTTCCGATGGCTATTTCGAACCTCTTCCAAAGGTCGACAGAATCTGTTTTTTCATTGGCTCAAAATCCTTGTCTTCAACAGTTTCGATAAAATCAAGAAATGCCGGCAGGCGCTTATCGAATATTTTCTTTGAAGCCTCAAGTTTCAATCTGTTTCTCAAATCGAGAAGAATACCCGTGACATATTTCAGCTCATCGTATTTTTTGCCCTCAATGCGCTTTCCCCAGCGCCCGTTGTCCAAAAAATCCAGCTTATCCGCATCGCGGACAATATGACCTTCCAGCGTCTTGGGTTCGTCGGACCATTTGTGGTGAACAATAGCATTGAATAGCTTTGTGGCGGTCTCCAATGAAAATCCCATTCGCAGCGCCTCGTTATGGGCCTTAAGAGCACCCAAGCTCTCATGTTCTTTGGGATCTTCCAACCTTCCCACGTCATGCCAAATGGCCGCCGTTTGAGAAACGGGAGTAATCAGATTCGGATCGGTCCGCGCGATTTCCTTTTCGATTTCGATCGCATTCCTCAGCACGTTTTCCACATGCCTATCGCTGTGAGCAGGGTCTGCAACCTGAGCAGCCGCACCCTTGCCTTGGGTGGATAGTTTATCGAACATGGCCTTGGATTCGTCCTGCAATTTTCCACCGCCAATGGCGCGCAATTGGGCCGCCTCTTGTCTCGCTGCCTTAAGCGCCGCGCTACCCTCTTTTATGGCAATTTCCGCCACTATATCGGCATTCTGATCCGCTTTTTCAGCTCCTTCCAAGAGCTTTGCCGGTTCTGAAGATGATGCAGCCTCAGGTACACCCGGCCCCATTTCCTCGACAAATACCAGGCGCCTAACGCCCAGAATGAAATCGAATTGTAAGAAGAGCTCGTTGTGCATAGAGTCGCAAATCGCCTAGAGGGCATTAGCTTTCGACATCGGTTGCCAAGGCGTCTTTTTGTGCCTGGATCTTTTCAAGGTTTCTCCGCATTTCCCGATTGCTTTTTTTGATGGCCACCTTGAGATCACCCAACACCCGATCCAACTCCTTTTTCTCTTCGTTGAGCACTCGTTCTCGGCGAATTCGGTCATTTTTAGGCAAAGCATCGAGCTTCAAATGGGCCCCCGTCCGTATCTCCTCGCACAGGAATTTAAAGGTGGCCTCCAGTTCATCCAGGCGCGCCTCGAATTTATCGATCTCTTCGTTGTAGAGACGATTCAATATTTTTAAATTTAGGGCTTTGGGTTTCATTGCCATATATTATTATTTCAAAAAATTTTTAGGCCTTTTGTGCCGCATGAACCTTTTTCCTAGAGCGAGCCACCCACTTCACCAATTCGTAGATTGCCAGATAGGCCACTGCGCCAAGGGCCGCATAGAGCCAATCGCCTAGGGCGAGAGATCCTGTGGACATGAATTGCTGGACCACTGGGATGTAGACGAAGCCGCAGACCATGAGCAAAGAGAATCCAAAACTCCAGAGCAAAAGCTTATTCGACCATAAATAACGTGTGAAAATGGATTCCCGCTCTTCGGTTCGTTTCGAAAGGATATTCATCCACGAAACGAAAACCAGGCTCACATAGGTCATTGTTGTCGCGCGGAAGTAGAGGGGATTGGATGCGTCTATGTTTAAAGGATTAAACCCGCTTCTCTGGAACAGGAAAAGATAATTGGCGAAGGCGATAGCCCCCATCAAACAACCGGTCCAAGTCATATCCCATAGCGTTTTCCGGTTGAACAGATGGTCTGAGGGATTTCGAGGCGCCTGGCTCATGATCGTTTTCTGAGATGGATCCCAGGTGAGGAATGTGACAGGCAAAAGCTGGCCAACCAAGTCGATGGCGAGGATCTGGAGGCCCAGAATAGCCATGGGCGTCTTGAACAAGGCCGCTGCCGCAAGACTTAGGAGAACCGCGGTCAACTCACCCGTATTGGTTGTCAAAGAGGCAAAAGTCGACTTTTTGATGTTTTGGAAGATGGTCCGTCCTTCTTTGANNCGATGTCGGCCCGCTTGAGCGCCGGGGAATCGTTCACGCCATCACCTGTGACCGCGACAATCTCACCTGCTTTCTTGATCAGGTTCACAATTCGCAGCTTGTCCTCGGGAGAGGTCCGGGCGAAGATCAGATTGCTGTAAATCAGCTTATGCAAGAGTTCGAGATCGGAAATTTTCGCGAGCTCGTCGCCATTCACCACCGTGATCTTCCCATCTTTTCCGCCGATTCCTATTTTCCTTGCGATAGCTTCGGCAGTGAGGGCGTAATCGCCGGTGATGATGATGACGCGAATATAGGCTTTTGCCGCCATTTCCATGGCCTCCTTCACCTCTTCGCGGGGGGGGTCAATCATAGAGACTTGTCCGAGCCAGATCAAATCGCGTTCGGCTTCCTCCATTTTGTATTCATGGTGATAATCGGTGACCTCACGGTACGCGTATCCCAGATTCCTCAGAGCCATGGATGCGAATTCGTCTGATTTCTTTTTGATGAACGCACGGTCTTCATCGGTGATTGGACGGATCTTTTCGCCATCCCATAGCTGGGTGCAGGTGGAAAGCACGCTGAGCGGAGCGCCCTTCACGTAAATCCACATTTTCCCCTCACGCTCCCGAACGGAAGACATGCGTTTGCGGACCGCATCAAAGGTGAACTCCTTGAATTCGGGGTATTTNNGCCGCCTCGGTCGGGTCGCCAATGGCATACCAATCTGGATGATTGGCATCTGGCGGGTTCACCTTGGCATTGGAGGCAAACAAACCCGTCTCGAAAAAGAGACGATAACGATCGGACTCTTTTTTGGGGATCAGGCATCCGGACTGGTCGCAAATATCGCCCTTGGGTTCGTAGCCCACTCCCGTGACCCCGAATTCCTTGTGACCGATCAGGATCTTTTGAACGGTCATCTCGTTTTTTGTAAGCGTGCCGGTTTTATCGGTACAAATGACATGGGTGGCACCGAGTGTTTCCACCGCGGAAAGCTTTTTGATTACGGCCTTCTTGAGTGCCAACCGGTTCGCGGCAAGCGATAGTGCGACCGAAACTTCTGCGGGCAAGCCTTCCGGAACCATTGCGCTCGCGACTCCAACGGCAAAAATAAACGCCTCGCGGAGGGTGAAGTGCACGCCCAAGGCGATTGCGAAAAGGGCGGCGGCCACAATCAGGGTAATGATGGTGACATTCTTCGCCAAATGATTCATTTCCACCTGAAGAGGGGAAAGCTCGGTTTTGAGCTGCTGGCTCAAATGGGCAATGCGGCCGATTTCCGTCTGCATCCCCGTACCTACCGCAATTCCATAGGCATTTCCTGTGGCGACCGTGGTACCCATGAAGGCGATATTGTTCCGATCCCCTACTGGCACCACCCCTTGGATGGGATGGGTGAATTTGCGGCTCGGATTAGATTCGCCGGTAAGGGCGAAATCGTTTGTGCCCAGTTCGGACTCCCTAAAGATCCTAAGATCCGCCGGCACCGCATCCCCCTCCTCCAACACAACGATGTCCCCTGGCACCAAATCCTCGCTATTGATTTCAATCTCCTTACCATTACGGACCACTTTGGCTTTGGGCGTGATCAACATCTTCAGGGAATTCATGATCTGCTCCGCCTTGTATTCCTGGAGAAATCCGATCACCGCGTTGATGACCACGATCAAAAACATGATGGTGGCGCTCCTGTAGTCGTCCATGTAAATGGACAGGAAGCCCGCGATAATAAGGATAATGACCATCAGATCCTTGAACTGACGTAGGACCTTCAAAATCATAGGATCCTTTCTTGAGGACGTCAGCTTGTTCTTTCCATAAAACCGAAGACGCTCTTGCGTTTCCGCGTCGGAAAGCCCCTCGGGCTTTGAGTCGAGCGACTTGAACGTGTCCTCGACCGTCTGCTTGTAATACAGCACTCGGTGGCTGTCATTTCCGTTGGTCGCTTCGTTGGGCATAAAAATAGATGATTAAATTAATCTATTTATTATACCTTATTTTGCTCCGAAAATCAATGCCCCTCACCCCCACCAAGTATTGATTGAAAATAACCAAATGGGATCCTAAACGCACACCCTTTTTCAGAGGGAACTATTGATTATTGTGAAATACTATTGACAATTTGTAAATAATCATTTATAGTACTCTTCAATCATCGCCTCCCCAAACCTTCTGCCCGAAGTTTGCCCACCCGATATTAATCCCTAATATCGTGGATTATGTGTAAAGAAAAACTTGCCAGGGCTGCCCTCCAAAACCTAATCCTGCTCAATACCATCATGCTCAAGATCCTGCGGAACCTTGAGCGGGTTTTAAGTGAGTCGAAAGAAACCAATGCCGAATGGGATGGGGTGCCATAAGATTTCGCATTTCAGATTTCTGATTT
>PMDG01000044.1 GCA_003154375.1 Candidatus Peregrinibacteria bacterium | reverse complement strand
ATCCGCCTCGGAAAAGAGATCCAAGCCATCGAAAACATGATGAAAGGCATGAAGGCCCGATTGGACAATCCGGGCTTCCTGAAAAAAGCTCCACCTGCAGTGGTGGAAAAGGACAAAGCCACCCTTTTGGAAAACGAGGAAAAACTGATCAAACTGAAGGCCCAGTGGGCACAATTTTGAAATCGATTATTTGGAACCGATCATTCGTTGGGGCGGATCATCATCCGCCCCTTTTGGTTTTCCGAGTGAATAACCCTTGTTAAAAGGGCGNNTTTGATTTTCAGAGTAAATAACCCTTGTTAAAAGGCCTGTTTTTTGATATAATATTAAGATTAATTAGAAAACAAAAAAATGTCAGAACCCACTGGAAATGCAGGCCCCGAAAACCTCGAAGCATCTCGAGGGGAAGGATCGGACCTCCGATTGCTCAAGCGGATCGACTTCGAAAAGAACCTGTTTGCGCTGTCGGAAATGAAAGCAGAATGGGCGGTTTTCAAAAAAACAGCCATCGGGCTTATGGTCAGGGCAAAAAAGGAAAATCCAGCATTGGACTATAGAAAAATGAAACACAAGGCAATCCTTTCGGCCATTGTGAAAAGTGGATTGACCATGAATGCTGAGGAGGCTGAGACAATCCGGATCGCAAGGGAGGCGTTGAATTCCGCGACCTACAAGACCGCATCGGCGATTGGAAAATTGGACAAAGGGTTTGATTCGATCGTGTCGGAGGTGGATACGGAACTCGCCTTGGCCACGGACCAGGAGGCAAAAGCGAAACTCCAAGCCGAGGTGGAACAAAAAAGACAGGGAAACCAAACGGCCAAGGCAGAAAACCCAAAAGGGGCTGATCATGCCAAGCCCGCCGAAAGGGCTGAGGCGCCAACGACAGCCGCACCCGCCTCCGCCGCAGCCTTAGCGGAAGCGCGAGCAAAGGTCGAGGAAGAAAAACTAAAAAAACAAGTAGGCACACCAGAGAAAAAGGGATTTGAGACACTCCCCGAGAACCTAAGGCAGCAAGCCGAATATGTCCGCTCGGTTTCCATGCTGGAAATCATCCCAGGCCTTGCAAAAGAAGGGGCGGGAGAATCCGAGCTATCCAACTTGAGCAACCTGCCCTACTTGCTCAAGGATTTCCCTGGGTACGTACCCAGCGCGCAAGGGGCAAAGGTGATCCAGGAGCTTCAGGCGATCATCGAAAGTCCGAACAAGGACAATTACTCGCGGGCCATCGACAAGGAATGGAAAACTTTTGCAAAGGAGGGATATCAGTCAGCGAAAATCGCCTTCGGAGAGGAATTCAAAGACGAGAAGATGACCGATTCGGCGATTCGCTTCGCCAAAAGGTCCTTCCAAAAGCATCCCGTATTATCCACCGCCGCCGTGGTAGCAGGGGCCTACGGAGCCTATCGGCTCTTCAGCTGGATTTTCGGTGGAAAAAAAGAGGAGGGAAAAGCCGACGAAAAATCTGAAAAGAAGGAGAAATCGTTCTGGGGGAAGACCATCCCGTTCCTAGCCGGTGGCGGGGCCCTTTTTCTCCTTGGCCGGTATTTCTGGGACGATATCAAAAGTTATTTTGAAAAAGGCAAAAAAGCCAAAGAGGTCGCGCAGAACGTGGGAAATCTCGATGTCCTCGGGATAGCGCTGAGCGGGATGGAGCTGGCCGGGGTCAAATTCGATAACCTGGATCCAAGACCACAGGATCGACAGGCCAGCGAACTGGTCAACAGCCTGTTGGCCAACCAGCCCGAAGGAGATAAACTTCAAACGATTTCTCCCAATGCCATTTCGGTTTACCGAAAAATGAAGCTAGGGGCAGTAAGCAATGTTTTGAGCAAGATTTCAGACAAGTCGGTTTTGCTCACGAATCTGGGCGAAAACAAGGAGTATGCGGGAGGATTCCTCAAGGCAATCATCGCCAACCCGGCATTGGGCGATGAGATCTACACTTTCCATCGGATCGCCAATACGGTCAAAGATCGCCATTTGCCGATTGGGGAAATCAAAGATGACATGACTATTGAGCAGGTTTCGGATTTTTTGGTCAAAAACCATGAGGCGATCACAGCTGACTTCCAAAAAAAATCTCGCACAAAGGGCGAAGGAAAGACAAAATCGGAAAAAGTCGCGGATGCGGCCAAAAAGGCATCTGAGCGCATCGGGGAGACTGGATCGGTTTTATTGGCGGCTTTCAGAAAAGAGATCGGCAACAAGGAAAAAAACGGTAGAACTATTGATGCAATCATTGATAAATACGAGGTTCAGCAAAAAACAGCAGGAGTCCTCGACACCGTCGACAATTTGGGCACCCTGATCAGCGACATCACGGAAGTCTTGGAGGCCAATGGGATGAACTTGGTCTTCATGGGTCCCAAAGTCATCGTCATGAACGGGCCTCAGATCGTGCTTCAAAGCTCATGGAGGGCATTGAGCCAAACCGCCTGGGGGGTCATCAGCCACCCTGCATCCCCTATCGAAAACGGCTTGGTTTATCTGAGTGAAACCAGTCCGATCATTATTTTGGGGGCAGTAGGCGGAGGGGTCGTAGGTAGTGCCAAAGGCTTGCTGGGCTATCTCTTGCCTTTGGGAGAAAAAGGAATCACAAAGGGGGCTATAAAGGGAGCCGCCAAAGGAGCCAAAGAAGGGTTATTGCTTCCACTGAAACTATTCAGGAAGGGTGTTGGCATTCCTCGGAATCTGGCGCATTTCCAAGAATATTCCTCCATCTTAGGTGAAGAGGTAAGATTGGCAAAGGAATGGACCAAGGCGGCAACGCTAGGACGCCTCAAGGGAAGCATCGAAGAGGCTTACAATCTCAAACGGCTCCACCTTTTGTTGCGCCAAAAAAAATATGCGCTGGTCATGAAGGACAGCCCTTGGAAAATCCCGATCATTGATCGGAGGATGTATGCGGGGGAAATCGATGAGATTGGCGAAAGCATCCACACCGTGACAAAACAAATGCGCTCGCCACGGGAGATCCAGGATCTGGTCGAAATCATCGCCGACCGAGTACCCGATTTGAACNNGGAAGCGGCTTGGTGGATCGGCCTGGGTTGCTCGAACTGATGACCAAAAATGAGGAGTTGAAAGGGCTTCTTTTATCTCCGGAAAGCCAAGGGGCGTTGCGTTCGGAATCTTTCATGGGAACTATCGATCAAATGCTAAAAAGGGGCGAGACTCCAGAAGCGTTGATGGAAAAAATTAAAAATTTTAAGCCTGGCGAAGTGGCTAAGGTAGCTTCGGAGGGTTTGAAAACCGCCGCCGAAGAGCCGAAAGTGGCCCAGCAGGTTGAACGCGCAAAGGAATTCAACACACGATTTGATGAGCTCAAAGGCAAAATCAAAACCCAAAACGAGCTGATCCGAAGCCAAGCCGAGGCCCGAAAAATGAGCGTGGCCGACTTCTTAGCCAAAGACCCGCAAGGCATTGAATTGGCCAGACAGCTGAAAAATCTAGAGGATGAGGGTGGGCAAGCCAAACAATTGGCTAAAATTTTCGGAGATTCGAAATCGGCATTCGGGCGCCTACTCAATGAATCCCCTGAATTGCTGGAAACGGTG
The DNA here is from genome assembly GCA_003154375.1 of Candidatus Peregrinibacteria bacterium. Classification (GTDB taxonomy): domain Bacteria; phylum Patescibacteriota; class Gracilibacteria; order UM-FILTER-43-11; family UM-FILTER-43-11; genus FEN-1329. The sequence goes on along the minus strand of PMDG01000044.1, from coordinate 3,494 downwards.
AGCCGAAACGACGAATTCGGCCGAAATCTCCTGAACGAATTCCTTGCCTTGGACAAAAGAACCGTCGAAAGCCTAATGGGAAAGGGGGACGAAACGCTCAATCTGATCGCACAGGGAAACAGGATTCGTGAAAGAATGGAGGGGCCTGCCAAGGAAATGGAAGCCATCAGCAAAAAAATATGGGATGCGACAATGAAATCGGGGAAGTCGGCTGACGAATTTATGAAAACGCCAGAGGCCGAGCGGTTGATGGAGAGCCTTGCAAAGGCAGAGGATGAATTTGGCATGTTGCAGAGAACCCAAAAATTGTTGAGAACCCAAAACTCGCCGTTCGGAAAATTGCTGAGGGAAAATTCCGATTTGTTACAGGGGGTCATGGGCAACACCGAGATCCGCAATCAATTCTTCGCTCTAGACAAACGGCTTGTGGTCCACTGCGCCAAAGACGCGGAAGGGGGCAAGGAAATCGTGAATGCGCTGATGTCCGGAGACAAAACGATGATCGATTCGGCAATCGAAAAAATCGGAGGCAAATTGGGAATCAAGAATGCGCTTAAAGCCCAGGCGGAAAGGGTGAAAAACGGCATGAGCTACGCCATGGACACGATAGAAGGACTTCCCGCCAGCGCCAAAAAGATGTTCCGCGGAGCCAAGGAATCGGTCGCTCAGCAATGGGATGGGTTGATCAGCAAATTCAACAAAACCGAAGGATTCAAAATCGAGCTCGAAACACTGAATTCCTTAGCCAAAAACAAGAATGCGGCCGAAATCGTGGAAATCCTAAAGAAACAGGGGCTTCAGACAGAAAAAATAGATGCGAAAATCCTGGAGGAGGCTGCCCAAAGAATTGCAAAGGCCGAAGATGCGGGAAGCATTGCAAAGGAAATCGAAGGCTTGGCCAAAGCCGCCAAAACCGAGGCGCTATTCTCGCCCAAAATATCCAGGGCCGCATGGGCTTTGAGATGGGCTGGAAAAGGTTTGGGCTACGGGCTGGCAGGGTTAGGATTGCTCGGAGGAGCCTACGAGACGGGAAGCTCCTTGTACGAAGCGGCAACCACAAATGTGGAAGGCCGTAGGGACGTCATGCTGGAAAAAGGGGCTTTGTTCGGATTGGATACAGGCGTAAACGCTTTGGTCGTCTTCTCCCGTTTTATCCCTGCCACAAGCATTTTGGCCGGCTCAACCGGCACGGTATTCGGAAGCTCTGCGCTCGCCGTGGTCCTGCCTTCCACCGTTGGGGGAGCGGCGGCCTTCGCCATTGCCCCAATCACCTACATGGGGTCATCCGCGATCGAATCGAAACTGGAAGCCACAAAAACGGCAAATGAATGGGCCGCGGTCAATCCGACCCTTCTGAAGCACGAATGGCTAACCACAGGGGGCGAAAGCGCGGGCGATCTTTATCGCATTGCGACTCCTTTTGCCGCAAGCCGAAAGGAGATCGATGCGGAACACCAAAATACCAGGGAAAAGATGGTGGAGGCGATATTGAGACAGGAGGATGGGGAGGTGGATCCGGATCGTCTGGAGTTCATCAGGAATCGATACAAATCCACTGGATACGAAAAATACGACTTGAGCCAAATGATCCTGATGGAATCCAGGATATACGCGGAAATGATGAAGAACCGTCGAATGCAAAAGGCCCAAGGGGCTAGCGAGTATCTTGTCGGAAACCTGGACCTCATGGACGAGCGTTTTGAGAAACCAGGAGCCTCGGAAATGGGAAGGATGATCGACGAATACGAACTGAATGCCATGCGAGGAATGGACAAGCGATGGAAAGAGAATTTTGATCGCCTCAGCACCGGATCCCTTGCGGATCTGTCCTTCCAGATCAGGAATAAGGCTGAAAAGGCCGAGGGTGGAATGTCGGAGGGGCAGATAAAATTCCTAGTCGATGTGGAAAACTATCTGAAACTGAAACGGAACGTAAATCTCGGCTATGAATATGCCATGAGAGCACACAATAAGATGGAGGAAATCTCAAAAGAGAAACTGTCTGATCTGTTGGATCGTTTCGATGGGACGGTGGTTAAAAATGATTTGGAAAAGGAGGTGGCGAAAATCACGGATACTCCCGCCTGTTATGCCTTGTGCAAAATGGCGGAATTCTTCGGGTACTCAGGACACCAAGAGATCGACGAGCTCAAATCCTTCTTCACGGAAGCCAACAAAAACGCCTTGGCGGTGTATTGGGATGGAAAAAGCTGGTACCTCAATCAGGCCGGATGGGATCGCGATAATGAAATCGGCGCCGAGCTCAACGAAGATGCGATTACTAAAATAGTCAAATTGCTTAACAAGACTCCTGATGACATTTTTGGCCACCGTCAAGAATCTGTGGTTGATATGTGGGGTGGACCCGTCGTTGACCTTTCAAGCCAGGCGCTTCGCTGCGGAATGATTCTCGAACAAGCCCTGAAAGATTATCCGAACCTGAATAAAAAGGCCCAACAGGTCCCCGAAAAATCCCCTCCGATCGCCAACCAGGGCGCCGTGAACGAAAAGGCGGAGACAAGAGCCTGAGCTTAAACCTCTTTCATGTCTCTGCGCTTCCCGTCCGGAGTGAAATATTTTACGTAAAGGTTTTTCAGAAACTCGATCGGCGATGAGAAAAGCGAAGCCATTAGATCTTTCAATTTTCGGATGCGCGCGATGGAACTGTTGTAGGCCTGCGCTCCGCCTTGGTCGATCTTGCCCTGGAGTTTTTTTGCCTTTCGCCACTCGAAATCGACCTGATCCTGGATGGCGGAACGGATATGCTTCACCATGACCTCCTCACTCGGAAATTCATAATCCTTAAGGGTGGCTAGGATCTTCTGGGCGGATTGGTCCCCCTGTAAAGCGCCCTTTCCAGCTTTGAGATCGCCCTGTTGCCCCCCTTCCCCTTTTCGTTCCGAAATCCGCTCGGCAGGCTTTTCCATACCCGCCAGAACATCGGCCACCCCTTCCTGGGTTCCTGCCATCTTTGCCGAAAGTTCGGAGGGAACCTTGGATTCCTTGTCCGTCTTTTTACGATCGATCAAAGACTGGACCGATTCGGTCACAGATGGTTTTCGGAGAGCCTCTTTATTTGGGCTGGGATGGGGCATGGTTGAATTTCGATCCTATAATTATACCATTTTTAATGATTTTCAGCAATCCAAAGGCTCAATCATACTATCATAGACACGATGACCAAGGAACTGGGAATCGCTATAGTAAAAATGCAAACCTATCCTATGGTCATCGAAATTCGAACACCAACCTACGTCCAAAGCCAAAAAGGGGCCAACATTTTTGTCCCGCTCTCTCTGTTCGATGTCATAAAATTCGAAAAAACGGCCAAACGCCAAATCGCTATCGTGCGAAAAGGCGGGTTCCGTTTCCCAACCAATGCCCTAAACCCGGTTTACCAAGTTGCGTCTGCGCTTCATCGCCTTGCCGCTGGAAAAATAGGGGTCCGGATTTTGATCCAAAAAAATTGTCCGCCCCATAAGGGCCTCGGCTCC
>PMDG01000017.1 GCA_003154375.1 Candidatus Peregrinibacteria bacterium | reverse complement strand
CTTGGTCATTTCCGCCACCTTATCCCTAAGAAGGATAAATTGGAGTTGGATCTCATCGGCAAGGCGCGGGGATGGCACCTGAGGTTTTTTGATCGATGCCGCCACGGATTCATCAATGGGAAATGCCCCCACGACCAATTCTTGCAACCGAGTCACCATTGCCAAAGCCTCGTAATTCAAATCAACCACCTTTTTGAAAGTTTCATATTTTCCGACAAAGCTATTCCTAAAATCGGACAATTTTTTTCTGAACCCGTCGAAAAGCTTCTGTTCCTCAGGGTTCAAAGAGTCTATGCCAAAACGGCTCTCGTCAGCCAATACCCTTGAACTGCGGGCCGAAGCCATCAGGCCAAGAAACGAGCTCATATTCAGCACGCCTGACCTGAACAGCTGGATCGCATGACCCAAATTCTCCTCGTTCAATGTTCTTGGCAAATCCAGATCCTTCACGGAACCGGCCAGACGAAACAGGTGATAGGCGACTTCTCTAGTCGAGCTCTCGCATCTCAAAATTTTGAAATCCTCGATAAAATTCTCTTCCTTGTGCGCCCCTATCCCCAAAATCCCCTTTACATAGTCACCCCTTAAATTCTTGCCCATCTTTTCGTTGGGGGATTTTGTGTGCTGGTAATAAACACACCCTGGCCTATCCTGGGTTGGCAACAGCACATAAACGTATTCCTTGTGCTTGCCAGGATCCATGCGGATGGCCAAAACCCCAGGGCCGACTTTCGCGTAAGCCTTGAAATCCATGGCTGATAAGCTCCTAAGCCCTTTCGCCATCCATAAAAAGTCTGAATACACCCTTGAGGTCAGTGTGTCCTTTTTGTCCAACGCCCCCTCGGGGTCGAATGTCTGGATCACAGCACCATTATTTAATTTTTCGACTCCTCCTTTGCAAAAATCAAAACCCATCTCAGGCTTTTCATGCTCCGCCCACTGTAGAACGCGAGTCAGATTCTGAAACAAGACCATTTCCCTGAACGCAGGCAAAAGCGCCTCAAGTGTAAGGCTCCCGCCCTCAGCAATGGATAGCGATGGCACCAATTCTGCAATTTTTTCACGAACCTCATGACTCGCCTTTTGACCCTCGCCTTTTGAATATAGCGAAATCAATTCCCTTAGCAGGGATGATTGTTCGGACATCTCGGACTCCTCTTCCAACGGGTCAAACTGATCGAGTGCCATATGGGCTTATTATTCGAATCATAAATATTTTACAATACTATTAATATTTGTCAATTCATTTCATACCCTAAAAATTGGCCGAATCATGTTTAAATTAAAGTGTTAAATCCAACTATGAAACTTTCAGACTTCGACTATATTTTGCCCAAAGAGCTTATCGCCCAGCATCCGCTTGAGGAGCGCGACCATAGCAAGCTGATGGTATTGGATCGGGGCACAAAATCGATCAGCCACCATCGGTTTTTCGAGTTGCCCGAGCTCTTGGATCCGAATTCGGTGGTCGTTTTCAATGAGTCGCGTGTGATTCCGGCACGTCTCAAATTCAAAGTCGGGAATGGAAATGCCGAGCTGTTGCTGATCAAACCGGTCCGTGAGGGGGTCTGGGAATGCATGGTGAAGCCAGGAAACAAATTTTTGGCGAAAGCGGACATTGGGGTCGATCCTCAGCTCTCACTCCACGTGGAGGAAGTTTTGGACAGCGGGCTCCGCGTTATCCATTTCAAAAGCGACGATCTGAAGGCCTATTTAAGGGACCATGGCCATGCGCCCACTCCACCGTATATCAAAGAGACGCTGGAGGACGCCGAGCGCTACCAAACCGTCTATTCCAAAACGGAAGGCTCGGTCGCGGCACCCACGGCAGGACTGCATTTCACAAAACGGGTATTGGATGGGCTCAAAGCCAAAGGCATACAGACCGAATTCGTGACGTTGCACGTGGGTCTTGGCACGTTCCAAGGGGTCAAGACCGAGAATATCGAGGAACACCAAATCCACAGTGAGTGGTTCAGCTTGCCCGAAGATGTGGCCCAGCGACTGAACCAAGCCAAACTGCTCGGTAAAAAAATTGTCGCGGTCGGGACCACGACCGTGCGGGTTTTGGAATCCTGTTCCGATGAAAACGGACATTTGGACCCCCGCTTCGGCGAGACAAACATCTACATCTACCCTGGCTACCGCTGGAAATTCGTGGACCAGATGATCACCAATTTCCACGTACCCAAAAGCACACTGCTCATGCTGGTGAGTTCGTTTGCCTCCAATTTGTCATTTCGACCGGAGCAGAGCGGAGTGGAGAAATCTAAATTGGGAGGGCTGGAATTCATCATGAAAGCCTACGAGACTGCAAAAAAAGAGAGTTATCGGTTTTTCAGCTTTGGTGACGCCATGTGGATCCGCTAAACCAGGTGAGGGCAAGCCAACAATATTCGCACCTTTGCATACACCACCCCCTCTTCAATTCTGTGGGAAAACGTTTCGAAAGCATCGGTTGCCCAAGGCTGGTTTTCCATAAACCTGAGAAAATTGTAAATTTTCTTTAATTCCCCCCTATCTTTCTCGCCAATTGAGCCCTTGGAAGAAACTTTTTCGAACCTATCTAAAAAATTTTCCAAGGCGAAAACGAAATTTCCAAATTCAACGAGCGTATTGGTATTCATCTCTTTTGGATCAAAAAGAGGCTGAATCGAATCGGTCATTTGAGCAAGCTCTGAAAGGCTTAGGATCGATTGAGTTTCAATCTGTGAGGGTTTGAGGTCAAGATTTTGATGCATGGGATGGGGCAAATTATATTGGGAGATTGAATTTATACCTTCTTTTCCAAAAATTTTCAATCGCTCCTTGCATCCCTCTGGTAAAATAGCATCGCATCCAAACGATAATGAGAAAAATTTTCTTTTTCATCCTCTCCATTGGCCTGACCTTTCTTGTCGGCTGCGCGCAAAAACCGGCAGCCGAAAATCTGTCGACCCCTAACCCCACTCAGACCATGACAAAGACCCCCCTATTTTTTGAGGTGACTGGATACCCCAACGGCTCACCCATGCCAGCCAAATTCGCTACGAAACAAGGTGGAGGCGAGAACGCTTCGATCGGTGTTCACTGGCAATTGCTGCCCGCCGCCCAATCCTATGCGATTATGTTTGATGACCGCGCGCCTGCGGCCCGCAATTGGGTCCATTGGCTGGTGGTGGACATCCCGATCACAACGACTGAGATCCCGGAGGGCGCGAGCCGAACGGACAAAATGCCCATTGGAAGCCGAGAACTTGTGACGAGTTGGGGTCGTGCTGGGTACGATGGCCCGCAACCGCCTGTGAGCTCTGGAAACCATGAATATGTAGCCACGTTTTATGCGCTCGATGTCGCGAAACTGAGCATCCCCGAAAACCCCTCGCGAAAAGAATTCCTGAATGCCATCGATGGGCATACTCTAGCGCAGGAAAGCTGGAGCGGGACCTACGAGAGGAAATGATTCCTTGTTGGAGGCCTAATTGTTGGCCTGATTGTGGGCCTAATCGTGGAACCAATGGTTTCCAATACCCTTTTTTGACTTTTCGGAGTGTAGGCCCGATAATGGCTTCAATATCAAATATCAAAAAAACATGATGGCACACATCAAAAAATACAAATCCCATTATTTGCTAGCGGGGATTCTTTCGATGTTCTGGGTCGGAATCCTTTTCGCCATGCCGATGGTCAGGCAAGCCAGGGGTGTCTCATTCTGGCAATGCGGAAATGGGGTACTTGAGGGTACCGAGGTGTGTGACGATGGAAACATCACTGATGCTGGCACCTGCAACGCCACCTGTACGGCATCAACCTTTTGTGGAGACAATACCGTGCAGAATCCGGATGGAATGGGGGTGGCTGAACAATGTGACAATGGTTCGCTCAACGGAACGCCAAACCACTGCAACACAGCCTGTTCCGCCCTGACCCCTTCGATCTGCGGAAATACAATCGTGGAGGCTGGAGAGTCCTGCGATGACGGAAACATTTTGGACGGAGATGGCTGTTCGGCCCATTGCGCTATCGAAATCCCGGCGCCTGTCTGTGGCAATGGAAAATTGGAGGATACCGAGACCTGCGATGATGGAAACATCTTAAACGGAGACGGTTGCTCCTCGACTTGCCAGATCGAGCCCCCTCTTCCCGTCTGCGGAAACGGCACAGTGGAGGCGGGTGAGGCCTGCGACGATGGAACCACGACTGGCCTTGGCACCTGCAACGCGACCTGCTCATCCCTGACGATTTGCGGAGATGCGGTCGTCCAGAATCCGGATGGCATCGGCATCGCCGAGCAATGCGATGACGGAAACCAGAGCAATACTGACGGATGCCTGAACAGCTGCAAGCTGGCTGTTTGCGGAGATGGTTTCATGCAGATCGGTGCCGAGCAATGCGATGACGGAAACACTGTGAACGGCGATGGGTGCTCGGCCACATGCGCCATTGAACCGCCACCAGCCTCTTGCGGAAACGGAAAAGTAGAATCAGGCGAAGTCTGCGACGAAGGCCCTTTGAACGGAACCCCCAACCACTGCAATGGGGTATGCTTGGGAACCACTTCTTCGGTCTGCGGAAACAACATCGTGGAGGTTGGCGAGGCCTGCGATGACGGAAATACCACCGATCAGGGTACCTGCAACTCGACGTGCTCATCCCTGACGATTTGCGGAGACGCGGTGGTACAGAACCCGGACGGCATCGGCATCGCCGAACAATGCGATGATGGGAACCAGAGCAACTCGGATGCCTGTCTGAGTTCCTGCAAACTGGCCAAGTGTGGGGATGGATTTGTCCAGCTCGGAACCGAAGCCTGCGATGACGGGAACACAATGAATGGCGACGGGTGCTCGGCCACATGCACCATCGAAATCCCCGCTTGCGTGGAGCCCTCAATCAAGATTACCTTCAACCATGTCGAGGTCGTGAACGCACCCAGCTGGAAGAGCCAGGTCGCCTCAGGCGACAAGACCTTTAATCTAACTGGCAATTTCTTGGTTATCCCGCTTAGCCAAGTCCAAACCTTCCAAAGCAATCTCCTCAACGCATTCCAAATTGGATGGGAAGGCGTTGCCCAAGAGAAACATTTGCGCATCGGCTCCATGAAAGAGTCCCAACTCAATTCTAAAATCAAACTGAACTATGGAATTGAGCTGGATTACACAGTCGAATTCCTTGGTGATGTGAATGTGACCAAGTTCAACCGAATGACCTTGGAGGTTGGAAAGGACAAAATCGTTTTCAGCGACGGAAAGATCGTTTACAACGGGGATCGAGCCGACGGCACCCATTTCCTGACCGGGAATGGCCCGTCGGACGATTGGTCCAAGTATTATCTGGATTTCAAGAGTTGCGAGATTCCCAAGCCAATCTGCGACAAAGACCATGGATGGGATAGGGACCATTACCGCTATTTCCCGGGATACCATGGGGAATGCGTACGGCAGGATGATAAAAAATAATTTTGCATTTCAGATTTCTGATTTCGTATTTTCAATGAAACAAAACAAAGAAGCCGAGCAAGCGTTTGCTCGGCTTCTTGAATTTAAAATTAAATGATTCCCAATCGGGCCTCGATCTCTTGATCCACGAACATCTTCTTGCGACCGTATTTCATGCGCGAATACTTGCGCAGGACCTCGGCCATCTTGTCGGTGCCTTGCGGGTCCCAGATGGTCTGGATTGAGAATGGACGGGAGGTTGTGTTCTTGATGTTCAGTTTGATGTAGGCGCTGTAGTTAGCGATCGATAAAACGTCTTGTTCTGAGAGGATTGGAGCGTACTCTTTGGCCAGATATTCCGCATCCTCGGCGCCGACCTTGAAGCTCATCATGGTGCCCACGTTGCCGAACACGGCGTCACGCACACGGGTGTCGTCGTGGCCCGTGGGGGTTTTGGTGAGCTGGGCGATATACTGATGGGCCATGATCAAGGCCAGGCGGTATTTGCGAGCCTCGGACAAGATTGAGGCGAAGGTGTCGGTCGCGAAGTTCTGGAACTCGTCAACGTAGAGGAAGAAATCGTGACGTTTTTCCTTGGCCATGTCTTGGCGTCCCATGGCGGCCATGTTGATCTTGTTCACAAAGATCAAACCCAAGAGTTGAGCGTTCATATCGCCGATCTTTCCCTTGGAAAGGTTCACCAGCAGGACCTTTTGATTATCCATGATCTCGCGGATGTTGAACGCGGACTTGGGTTGGCCGATGATGTTGCGAATGGTGGTATTGGTGATGAAAGGACCGAACTTAGCGCTGAAATACGGGATCATCTCCTGCTTTTCGCGATCGCCGGTGCTGGCGTACTCATGCTCCCAGAACGATTTCACCACGGCGTTTTGAACCTTGGCCACCTTGTATTTGCGGAACTCCTCGTCCACGAAAATACGGGGCACGTCGATGAGTGTAGCTCCTTCTTCCTCGTCTTCCATGAGTGTCAGACAGGCATTGCGGAAGTAATGCTGGATGCGCGGGCCGAAGACCTCGTCGCCGAAAATCTTGATAAAGATTTCCATGGCATCGAGCGAGGCGCGGTCACGTTCCTCGTTAGTGTGGGCCTCGAGCAAGTTCAAGCCCATGGGGCGTTCCGTGTCGGCAGGATCAAACAAAACGATGTCTTGGGCGCGCTCTTTTGGGATCGTCTTGAGCGTATCCTCCACGAGGTCGCCATGCGGATCCACAAGACAGACGCCATCTCCGTTCCAAATATCTTGGCGGCACATGTAGTTGAGGAGCACGGATTTGCCGCAACCGGATTTTCCGATCATGTAATGATGGCGTGTGCGATCGTCGGCCAGGATTCGGATAAGCTTCTCCTCGCCACGGTATGTGTTCTTGCCAATAACCACGCCCTTGGTGGGCAGGTCGAGTGGCGGCGGAAGAACCTTGTAGGCCATCCATTTGATGATCGGGATCGAGTTGTAGCGGGAATCCGGGAAATGGATTATGGACGAAAGCTCATCTTGGGTGAACAGGCATTTCTTATGGAAAATACCCGGGATGCGTCGCTTAAACACATATTTCATCAGCGGGTTGTTGATGAAATCGATCGGATAGATACGGCGGTTTTGGAACCAGTTCAGGTAGGCGTCGTGGTACACGCTGAAGGCCACGTTCATGTTGTTGGTGATCTCCTCGGTACGGGCGCTTGTTTTTGCCATGGCCACTATGCGGATCGAGACGTCGAATCCGACCTGGCCAGCCTTTTCGCCGATCTTTTTGTAAGCCTCTTCCTTGGTCTGGAGCATGCGGATGTAGGAATCGCCCGAGCTCGCGCCAGGAGCGTTTGTTTTTCCTCCCAAACCCCCACGGGCCATATTCAAAATCAATGACAAAATCGGGCCGATGATCGGGATCGGGATGTGGATCGGCAAAGGCTTGTTCTTGAACAAACGCGTGCCGACATCCTCGACCGTTTCGCGCCATTTCTCGTTGGCCACAGGATTGATGATCATCTGCACGGCCGCCTTCTCGTCGGGCTCCAACTTGGAAAGCACGTTGCCCATGTCGTTTAAAGGATCCTCTTCCATCACCTTGTAGGTGTTGATGGGGAACCAATAGGGCTTCTTGGTGTAAAGATAATAAGCCTTCATCTTGAGGCCCTTGGCGAATAAGTCGTACGGTTTTTTGGAGATGGAGACATCCGCGTCCTTGTAAAATGTGGTGATCTGCTTTTCGATAATGCTTTGGTAATATCGGTTGGCCACCACATAAAAACTGAGCTCTTGGTTTTCCACAAAAAGCTCGAACGAGAGGTTATCGGCCTGCCAGATCTTAGTGCGAATGGTGTTCCACAGGTTCATCTCGCGGATCTCGTACAAGGCGCGGTAAAGCTGGCTCATGATGGCGACCTTTTCCTTGAAGTCCTTCTCGGTGCGCCGTTCCTGGTCGAGCTTGGAATCGCTACGGGGCAACGTGATCTTGATGAACACCAACCTATGGGCAATCCACACATCATACAAAAATCGCAAAAACCTGAAAAAATATTTGATCGCGTAATATCCTAGAAAAACGTACAGGATGATCCACCAGCCGCCATGGACCTTGAGCCAGTTGATGTAAGGCGTAGCCATGGCCAAATATTTGGACAAAAACAGATTGATCGCCAGGGGCGATTTTGCCTTGGCAACTCCTCCTATCACCGGTGCAGCGTTGGGGACGATGGCCATTTTTCTCGGGATTGGGGACTCGGGATTGGGGACTGGGTCCTAGACTTTTCTAGTCCCTAGCCCCTAGACCCTAACCCCTCTTTTTAAGAAATCTTAATATTATAGCATATTTGCACTCTGAAAACAAGGGGTAAAGGTCTCAAGCGCGAGTCACAAGACTCAAGGGAAGATTTTAATGCCCCCCTCTCCCTTGAGACTCGCACGTGAGACTTGAGACTTTTCTGGGGTTAGTCTATGATGACACCCTGAACTAAGTATGAACTATGAGTCTTTTTGGGAAAACGTGGATCATCAAGAATTCCGACAATAAGCTGAATGTCATCGCCAAGCTGCTCCAGAACCGGGGCATCGATTCGCCCGAGAAGGCGCAGGCGTTTTTTAGCGGCAAACTGGCCGACCTGCACAGCCCCGCCCTCCTCATTGATTTGGAAAAGGCGGCCGAACGGATCAAAGTGGCCATTCTGAAGAAGGAGAAAATCATGGTGTTTGGCGATTATGATGTGGATGGCATCACCGCCACCGCGCTTTTGTACGGATTCCTGAAAAAGGTGGGGGCAGATGTGCATTACACGCTTCCCCACCGTGAGAATGACGGTTATGGGATGAAAAGCTATTTCATCGAGCAATTCAAAAAGGACGGCATCCATCTGATCGTGACCGTGGACTGCGGGACTGCCAACCTGAAAGAGATCGAGCTAGCCAACTCGCTCGGCATGGAAGTGGTGGTGACCGATCACCACAGCATGCCCAAAACGCTTCCTCCAGCACTCGCGATCGTGAACCCGAAACGACCCGATTGCCCCTATCCTAACAAAGATATCTGCGGGTCCAGCATCGCCTTCAAATTGATTTCGCAACTAGCGCCCGACCTAATGGGCGAGGATGCCAAGGATTATCTGGCAAAACAGATGGGGTTGGTAGCCATGGGCGTTATCGGCGACTGCATGCCTGTGACTGGTGAAAATAGGATCCTGGTGCGCGAGGGGCTAAAAAGCCTGAAGGCTGGCGACCACGAAGGCGTGACTGCGCTTTTGACCGAAGCTGGGATCGATCTGGAAAAGATCAACAGTGGTGTTTTGGCCTACCAAGTGAGCCCACGCATCAATGCCTCGGGCCGGATGGACACTCCAAACCATGCCTTGGAGCTTCTGCTGGGAACATTGGAAAAGGCGGTGACCTTAAATGAGCTAAACGAAAAGCGGAAAACCATGGCCCGTCAGTTCGTGGAAGAAGCAAAAGCGCAGATCCCAGATCCGAGCAACCCGCCGAACATTGTGGTGGTGAAAAGCAAAAATTGGAGGGCGGGGCTACTAGGGCTCATTGCCAGCGATTTGGTGGAGAAATTCGGCCGACCCACCATTGCCATGCAGGAAAAGGAAAAAGAGTATGTGGCTTCCATGCGAAGCGTGAACGATTTCGATATCACTGGTCATTTACGCGAGAAGGCGGGGCACCTGTTTTCCGCATTCGGAGGCCATACCATGGCAGGAGGGTTCTCGCTACCCAAGGAAAATTTTGAAAAATTCATGGAACAGGTCGAATCGATCTCGAAGAACAATGTGGATCCCAAGCATTTTGGCGGCGCAATCAACGTAGAATGCGAAATCACGCCCGAGGAAATCACGTTTGAAATGATAGGCAAGATGCAACTGCTGGAACCTTTCGGGGCCGAGAATCCGGAACCCAAATTCCTGATCAAAAACGCCAAGATTCTAGAGATCAAGAGTGTCGGCAAGAACTCCGAGCACCTTCAGATCCCGATCCAAATCGGAGACAAAAGTTTCCGCACGATCGCTTTCCGTTTCGGCCAACACCTGGATAAGATTGACCCGAAAAAATTGCATGACATGGTGGTGAATTTGGAAACGAATATTTGGAACGGAAACCGAAGATTGCAGATGAGAATCGTCGACCTAATGGAATCCGAATAGCGTGTTGCGCCTAATCTGGTTGCCCAACAAGGCCAACGGCTTTTTATAAATGTGCAATAAATGTGCATAACAGTCAGTCCGTTGTGTCCATTTTCAGACCCTAATAAATTGACGATATTGTCCACCATCCGTATACTATCTTCGATCGCTTGTCCAAGATCTTTTCAGAGACAAACTTGGACAAAATAATCCTTATAAAATAAAGAACAAAGACCATGGTCAATCCTTCCCTCTACGTCGATCGCATTGAAGCGAGCAAGATTTTGAAGACCTCCACGCGCACTGTCGACCGCTATATGCGGAAGTACAACTTCAAAACCCGCAAAGATGGCCGATTGGTTTTGATCAAGCGCGTCGACATCGACAAGATCATCAAAGAGCATTTGGGCCGGATCGTGGATATCAACGATGAAAGCTTCAGCAAAATCCTGAGCACGAATTCCGAGATCCCCACCACCGAGAACAATGACACCGTGTCCACGTTGGCCGTCTCCGATATCAAGGTCGAAAAGATCAAGGATTCCGAGAACAATAAATCCGAGAACCGCATCTACAAAGATCTGTACCAAGAGACCAAGAAAGACCTGAAGGAAAAGCAGGATCGCCTAGAGGCCGCCACCTACCGCGTGGGGCAATTGGAATCCCAGGTGAAAAGCATGGTCCCCCTTTTGGACTACACCAAGAAGGACAAGGAATTGCAGGAGACGTTCCACACCATGGAACAAAAGGCCATTCAGAATCAGGAATTGGTCGCGCAAATGGAACGCAAACTCCGGAGCGAGCGCATCGCCAAATGGACCTACCTTTCATTGGTTGGATTGTTGCTTGTCGCAGAGCCTATCCTGTTTGTACTTTGGGCTTTCAACTAAACCCTGGTGGGTCGACTAATTGGTTAACTAATGGGTGAACTAATAGTTTGATTTTTAAGTTTGTGGGTTTATAATTTTGACCTTTTTTTGTACTTAGTAAGAATATTTTGTTAATAGCTAGAGTTATGAGTCATCATGATTTAAGGATTTATCAGCTGGCCGGCGTCCTGAGAAACGAGTTGTATTTGGATTTAAGCAAAATTCAAAGTTCATGGAAATTTTCCGAGATAGATCAAATCAAACGCTCTTCGGCTTCAATAGCCGCCAATATCGCTGAATCCTATTCAAAGCGCCTTTATCCAAAAGAAATGTGCCATTACTTGGCCATTGCTATTGGCTCCAGCGACGAAACACAGGACCATCTGACCTCGATTCGGAATAAGAATTTGATAGATCAAAAAAGGGCTGATTACCTAAACCGACGATACAAAACGTTATCGATTCAAATTTTGAATTATTTGAATTTCTGGAGGAAAAAGACTTCCAATGTCGAACCCATTAGCACTACAATTAGTTCACCCATCAGTCCACCTATTAGTTCACCCATTAGAAATATGATCATCACTAATTTCAAGACGTACGAGTCCGCGACTGGGCAAAAGGCCATTGAGCTTGCCAAAATTCATGAGGCGGCCGCCAAAAAGACAGGAGTCCAGATCATGGTGGCGGTTCAGCCGACGGATTTGATGGCCGTGGCCCAGGCGGTCAAGATTCCCGTGCTGGCCCAGCATATCGACGCTGTGGGCATGGGCGGTTTCACCGGACATATAACGGCCGAGGCGGTGAAGGCCGCGGGGGCTAAAGGGACGTTATTGAATCATTCGGAGCGACGGTTGCCGAGAGATGTTTTGGCCAAGTCGATCGCGCGGGCCAAAGAGCTCGGATTGATGACCGTCGTCTGCGCGGCCACGCCCGAGGAAGGGGCGACTTTTTTGGAATTCAATCCCGATCTGATTGCGGTTGAGCCGCCAGAATTGATTGGTGGCGATATTTCCGTTTCGACTTCCAAGCCAGAGGTCATTGAACATTCATCGAAATTGATCGGAAAGGAAAAACTGTTGGTCGGCGCAGGTGTGAAGAACGGCAAGGACGTTGAAATCGCCCTCAAGCTCGGCGCGAAAGGAGTTTTGCTGGCGAGTGGCGTGACCAAGGCGAAAGACCCGATGGCGGTTTTGCTTGATCTGGCCAGTGGTGAGAAGGTCTAAATACAACATTTCTACAAACTACCCCCAAATAGGTCCTCCATTAGGTCCTCAACTGGGTCCTCCACCAGGCCCTCAATTAGGGTTTTACTTCGCCCCCCACCGAGCGACGAAACCGACTGTCGTCGAGGACAACGCCAGGAAGAAGCCAAAAGAAATTCACCCGCCGAATGACCGGAACCCAGTACGCGTTAGGGACACGGGAGGGGGAATTTGCGGGATCGTCGTCCAACAGGGTAAAACGCCAATCATTTTTGATTTTGTCTATCGTCTCGCCTCTCATTATGCCTTCCAGCATGAGCATGGCGTAGAGGTGGCGGTCGAAGCCCGCCCCGCCGGTTTTCCTGGCGGCCTCACTCCGCTTGCCCATGCGTTCCCCGAGCGTGAGTCTCACGTCATCGCCCATCCCCTCGGGATCAATTTCCACCGCCCCGTCCACGATCACCACCCTCCAGCCTTCGATTTCCTCCGAACCGGGGTCGGCCTTGGCGGCCCCCTCCTCGCCGGGGGCGGGTTCCCTGTTTTTGTAGATGCCATCCACATAGGTATCCTGCCACTCCCCGATCTCCTTCGCCCTCTCTTTGTCGGACTTCGAGCCGACCAGCTCCTTCATACGCGCCACTGCGGCGTCCAGGGCGGCCACCTTGGCCGCGAAGCTGGTCTTCGGGACGAGGAGAAGCGTGGGCTCCTGGAACGTGTCGGCGGCAAGCCTGAGCTGTTCCGTCGAGAAGACGGCCAGCGCGGCCCCGAGCGTGGGGATCGGAAACGGGATCGACTTGGCTTTCTCGGCATCCTTGGGCTTCGGGACAGGCTCGCCATCCTTGCCTTTCTCGGCCTCCTTGAGCCTGAAGATTCCCCTGCCGATCAGGCCGACCATACTGTCCATTCTCTCTTCGTACTGGCCCATGAGGCCAAGCCGATCGATGAGCTCCTTGCGGACGGAGGCCTCGGTTTCGCTTGGGGCGACGGGTGGAGTCGCACTGGCACCCTCGGCCAGGACAGACTTGGTTTCAGTCCGAGATTTCGAGGCGAGAGACTCATCGACTTTCGGTGACTTGGCGAGCATGTCGCGACCGATTGAAAGGGCATCAATGGCGGAGGCCTGGAGCGGATCCATCCCCTTGCGGCCGAGATCCTGCGATTGGTTTGCCTGAGGCATGGTTCCGTGGATAAATTAATCCTATAATTTTACCATATTTCACTCTTAAAATCAACCCAAGGCGAAAGACCCGATGGCCGTGCTGGTGGATTTGGCGAGCCACGTCGCTCGCGAGCGAACCGTGGCGAGCGGGGAAAAATAATAGATGGGGTAGCCCAATCGAAAATCTAAGGAGAGTATTAAAATTTTGGCTTATTTTCAGCCAATTTTCTTATATATTGACTGATTAAGTAAAATATGATAATTTATTACACAATATTATTTATGAAATTTAAGGAGATTCTCAACGGTACCGCTGAAGAAAAAAAAGCATCTAAACAAGTTGCTAGATTAACCGAAAAAAATAAACTTATCCCAAAGCAGAAGCAAATCCTAGAAGAATCAAGGACTCTAACGCGACGTCTTTTTTTGAGGCGTACCGGAATTATTGGTCTTGGGGCATTGATCACTAGTTTCGGTGCAAGCATTGTCTTAAACAAGCTTCCATCAAAAGACACAAATGTTGCGCTTATAGAAAAAACTCCATTAAAAGAGGCCACCTTTGGCAATGTGACTATGTATTTTGAAAACCCCCATGAATGGACCGAGGAAGAAAGCGAAAAGGTTTTACATGCCATTAGTAATGCATGCAAAAAATTGACAAATTTTTTCGGCACTGACGCTCTTCAAATAAAATCCGCGACACGACTACCCATCACGAAAAAATATTTTCAAATGCCGGTTGGTGAAATTTCTTTTGCACATGACAAAAAAGATATCTGGTATGACAAAAACGGAGAGTTATATTCAAAAAACCTTCCAGGACCAGACACACTATCGCTTCCTGTTTGGGATGAGAATGGAGTATTTCATGAATTAATTCATCTTTATCTACAACAAGGCGCCACATTCTCAGAAGCATTTATGGAAGGACAAGCTGATGCCTTAGAGAAAATGCTATATTCAGACTCACAGACCTTTAGCAACGATGCGGCGCCATTTTATGAAATGCCAAAAGTTAATGAGGCGATTAACGTTGGCTTAGATACAAATCATTTAACGCAAATTATCGGCCTAGGAATACAGGATAAAAGATTGAAGGGGATATTAAGGGGTAAATGGGAGCGGCTTTGGATAGAGTTTGAGAGCTCGCATCCTGGTTTTTTTAAAAGTTTTTATTCTCGAATATCTCAAGAAATCAAAAGGGGGCGGGCTGGCTTTAAGAAAGACGAGCTTATAGCCATTGCGACAGCGGTTGAGCCGGCTTTTTTAGATTGGTATAGAAGTCAACCGGCGCTCCATAGCGTAAATGAACATGAATCAAAACAAATGTTACACGCCATAGTCGACACCAAACGAAATAGAATTTTGATAATTAATTTTATTACCTCTCCGGCCCTTCCTAAAAAACCAGAAAAGGTAGATTTATTGGAAAACGGTTATTACGATATTAAAATTGACGGAGGATCATATAGACTACCGACTATAGAGCTGATGTTACTCGATACCGAATCCATTATAAAAACTGCGCGCAACATAGAAATCTCGATCAATGGGGTGAAAGTTCCAATCACCCGCTATTAAGCAAAACCCTAAAAAGGCCACAGGCTATCGGATCCCAACTGCGCTGATCGGAATCAGGTTTTTTTCCGAAGCTTCTTCGACGGACACCGCTCGCTCGATGCTGAAAATGCCGACACGGGTTCGCTTGAGATCGGAAAGGTAGCCACCCACGCCCAATTTTTCTCCCACATCGCGCGCCAGGGAACGGACGTAAAAGCCTTTGCCACAGACGATTCGGACTTTGATTTTAGGCCATTTGTAGTCGAGCATTTCGATCCGGTGCACCGTGACCTGCGCGGGCTTTAAATCGACTGGCTTCCCCTTGCGGGCCAGCTTGTAGGCGCGGTCGCCATCGACCTTTTTGGCTGAAAATTGCGGAGGCATCTGGCCGAAAGTGCCCACAAAGGACTGGAGGGTATTTTCGACCTCGGTGATCGGGACTTCAGATGCCTTTTCATTAGGGACAATCGGACCCTCCGCGTCATCAGTCTGGCTGGTCGCGCCCAAGGTGATCTCGCCCGTGTATTCCTTCTCGGTTCCCATAACCTTTTCGGACAGTTTGGTGGCTTGACCCAGACAGAGGACCAAAACCCCTGTGGCCAATGGATCTAATGTGCCGGCATGACCGATTTTTTTGGGATGCAACTTGCTGCGGATCTTGGCGACTACATCGAACGAAGTCCAGGTTTTGGGCTTATCGATGACCAGGAAACCGTTGAAGTTGTTGCAGACTCTCGGATTGTGGGCCGAATTGTGGGCCAGCTTCGCGTGGACCGAATTGTGGAACAAGGGGTTAAGTGCCATGTTTTTTCTGAATATAATTGATGAAATTCAAAATACGGACGGAAAGATTCTTATAATTCCTCAAAATTTCCAAACCTTGCTGACTGCTAATATAGTTTTTATTGATCAATATACGCAAATGATTCTGAGTCTCATCACTTGATCCGAGTGCAATATTTAAATACAAAATAAATTTCTTGGCATAAAATCGATTAGAAAAACCTTCAGCGATATTTGATGAGATTGAACTGGACGACCTTAGAATCTGGCTTATTTCTGCGATTTTATCTTTTTGATAGATTCGATCCACCATCCCAAAAAGAACCCTACCCAATTCGCGCGACCTTGAATAAATCCACAGATCCGAAACTTGTTTCACCAACATAATTATTTATCAAAAAAATATTCCTTTGAAATTCAAAAACAGAGGCGGATGTTACACCAATAACCAAATTTCAACAACTATTCGGCCCGATCACGACCACGATTCGGCCCACTATTCGGTCCACAATACGGCCCACAATCCGGAATCAAGAATTCTTCGCAATAATCTCCTTCACAACTTCCCTCTCATCCCATTTCACAGGGCCTTGATTCAAAGTACGGGTGGAAAAATTGCCCATGCCAGTGACTACGACGATGTCATCTTTTTCAGCCATTTGGACGGCCTTCTCGATGGCTTCATAGCGATCCTCAATCAGGAAAAGCTGCTTACGGGGAATCTTCCCGGTTTCGAGGGCGCCTTTGTAAACGGCTTCCATGATGGATTTCGGATCTTCGGAATAAGGCTCCTCGTCAGTGACAATGGTGATATCCGTGCTTTCGGCCACGATCTTGCCCATTAGGGGGCGCTTTTCCTTGTCGCGGTCACCACAAGAGCCGATCACGCCAATGATCCGGGCCGTGGCGGTACTGCGAAGCGTGGAATAAAACTGGGCTAACGCATGGGGCGTGAGGGCGAAATCGACAATGACCTCGAACCCCTTGGGGCTTGAGAGAACTTCCATTCGGCCAGGGACGCGGTCGAAGGTGCCGAGCGCCTGCGCGATCACATCGAGCGAAACATTGCAGGCCAAAGCCACACCCGTGGCGGCCATAGCATTTTCAACGTTATACGGGCCGGGAAGACGCATATCGACTCCCACGGTTTCCTCATTGTATCTAAGTGCGAATTTGCTCCCGAATTTGCTGTAGGTGGCGGCGCTGGCTTGAATATCTCCGCGATCGAAACCGTAGGCCATCTTGTGCGAGCAGGGAATCTTGCTGAAATCCTCGAAATACCGATCGGCGGCGTTGAGAACAAACGCATGCTTGTGGGGAATGGCGCTGACCACCTCTGACTCATGTCGCTTGCAGGTTTGGCTGACGTTTTTGAACAGGAGCATTTTCGCGTCACGGTACGCCTCCATGGTGTGGTGGTAATCCAAATGCTCGTGGGTGACATTTGTGATGGCCGCAATACTGAAGGGGATGCCCCACAGGCGAGACTGGTGGAGAGAGTGTGAGGAGCATTCCACTATCATGTATTCGACTTTTTCTCGCAAGCAACGCTTGAGAAATTTTTGGATCTTCCACGCCGAAAGCGTGGTCATCTTGGATTTGTTGGGGATGATCTCGCCGTTGATCCTAAATTCGACCGTGGACATCATGGCCACCTTCTTGCTGGCATGGCGAAGGATGTGCTCGATCATGTGCGTGGTCGTGGTCTTGCCATCGGTTCCAGTCACGCCGATCATGACCATTTTCCGGCCAGGAAAGCCAAAATGGTAGGCGGCGAACATGGCCTTGAGTTTGTGGTAGGCCAGCCGGATCGGATTATCGGGACTGATGAATTTGCGGAGGGTGTTGAGCATGGGGAGATTATAGGAAAAAATGGTCAGGTTGGCTATTTGACATTCATTGTCCTTTAAGTTTTAATAAAATACTTACCATTGCTTTTATGTCTCACAAAAAGCCTGAATCCCTTTCGAAAGTTGCTAAGCCCCTCAAGAAATCGATTCCTTCGAAGAACAATGAGGACCGCGAATTGGTTGATTCTTCGCGAACGAAAATTAAGGCAATGGCCAAGCGAAAATCCGCGCCAAAACACCGAAAAACACCGAGGAAGGCGATAGATGCCAGCAACAAAAACCAAGAGCTGATCGGTTCTTCGCGAGACAAGGTCAAGAGATCAGTCGAAATAGAATCCCAACCTATGCCCACCCTAGAGGGTTTTCTTAAGTGGAAGGAAACAATGGAATCGGAGCCAGTGAAGGCGGCAAAGAGGGAACGCGAGGATTCAAAGGAAACATATGCCCTGGAAACCGCAGGGCTCCAGCCACGGTTGGTGCTTGAAGGATCTGATTACTATAGGGATTTGCCCCGTTTCGCGGAAATAATTGAGAAGGCCGCCAGAGCGGTAGCGGAAAAAGAACCGGGGGTGGCGCTTCGTTTTGCAGAAAAATACATGGGTAAGCCCTATTATGCTGAGGTTCTTGAAAAAGCGGCAAGAAATGCGGCGGAAATGGATCCTGTCAGCGCTCTTTCTTTTGTCGGACAATTCAAGGAAATGCCCTATTGCGGGGAAATAGTAGAGAAGGCGGCGAGGAAAGCGGTTGAGACGGAGCCAGGGGTGGTGCTTTGGTATTATGGCCTAAACGAATGTGAGCCTTATTTTGAGGAATTGGTGGAGAAGGCCGCGAAGAACGCGGTGGAAAGGGAGCCCAAGNNCAAATTCGTTCATGTGTTCAAAGACAAGTCTTGGGCAGAGGGAGTGGTCCGGGCGGCGGCGGAAAAGGAACCCTGGGATACGTTCGGTAGTTTTTTTTGGTTTAAGGACATGCCTTGGGCAGAAGGATTTATCAAAGACTTGGCAAAGGCCAATCCAAGTTTCACTATCCAGAATCAAACCTGGTTCGAGGAAAAGCCTTATTTCAAAGAACTATTGGAGATGGCCGCAAGGGACTCGGCCGAGAGTGATCCTGTCACCACGATTACCTTCTGCTACGAATATAAGGACGAGCCCCATTTCGAAGAAATTTTTGAGCGGGCTACGAGGAATGCGGCCGAGAAGGATCCAGGGCATTTGCTTATGTACATCAAACGATTGTTGGCTGACATGCCCTACTATGGCGAAATCCTTGAGCGCGCGGCCAGGAACGCGGCGGATAGGGATCCGGAGGCGGCGCTTGCATGGTCCGACGACTATAAGGGCAAGCCCTATTTCTGGGAAATAGTTGAAAGGGCGGCGCGGAACGCGGCGGATAAGGATCCGGAGGCGGCGCTTATATGCTCTGACCGTTTTATTGATCGACCCTGGGCAGAGGAAGTGATCAAGAAGGCGGCGAAAGGAAATCCCAAAGAAACGCTTGATGCCGCTGATCGGTACAAAGAACTGCCTTGGGGGAAAACATTGATTGTGCAAGCGGCGGAAACAAACCCCGAGGAGGCGCTTGAATATGCCGAGAATTACAAGGATATGCCTTGGGCCAAGGAAGTCATCTTGGCGGCAGCAATAAAGGATCATGGGGCGGCGTTTGATTGCTACAAAAAATTCCGAGATCAGCCTTGGGCAGAGGAGGTGCTAAAAACGATTATAAAATTGGAGATGGGGGAGGATATCATGTCCGTTTATGACCACATTGAGACCTTCGTAAAGACGCCTTGGGCCAAGGAGGTTCTTTTGGAGGCCGCCTCAGTGTTCCCCTGGCCTGCGCTCGCCGATGTTAAAAAATACAAACGGATGCCGTGGGCTGACGAAGTAATAGAATGTGCCGCAAAAGCGGCGATGGAAAATGATCCTGGATCGGCGCTCACATACTTTGACGCGTACAAACACATGCCTTGGGCCAACGAAGTTTTAGAAAAGGCCGCGAGAAAGGCGGCGGTAGAAGATCCAGAAGAGACACTTGAATGCGTTGAAAAATTCGCGCACCTTCCATGGGCCAAGGAGGTTATTATGAAGGCGACGCAAGCCAAACAGGAGCAGCTTGAAAAGGAGCGCAAATAGACTGGTCCTCTGTGATTTTATATTCAATCCTGCTAAGACCGTCGAAGACCGATTCGTTTCGAGGGCGTTGAGGATGCGAAGATCATAGGAAAAAATGGACGAGTGGATGATTTGACATTCAAAATATTACAGTATTAAATCAAATTATACCTGATCTGAGCCTATGATCGCTGAAAATAAAGAGCCAAGATCCGATGCAATCCCCTCGCAAAAGGCCGATATTCCCATTGGGTTCAAAGAAGCCCATGAAGTTCGGGTTCGAGTTGAACATGCCACCAGTTCGGTGGCCAGCCCCAACGGCACAACCGACCATCCGATTGATCCAAGCGCTCCTTTCAAGCAGATCCTTTCGTCCGAATTCGAAACCCTGCCAACCGAAAAGAAAATCCAAATCGTCCAAGCGACTGTGGGGGCTTTTTTGGACAATCCCGGACTGGAAAATGAGCTCCTGGAATGCGCGGATGTCTTTTTGCTGGCCTACCCCATCAACGTAACGGCGATTGAAACCATCTTGGCAAAAAACCCCGTTCTCCTTTTCAAAACCTTGGGGCAACATCCCGACTTGGCCTCTGCCATGTGCATGTATCCAAAAATCCACACCCTTGTGCAAAAAACCGCCTTTGACCTGATTCGATCGGATGACCTTTCCGACCACGCACGCCCTGCGCTTGATTTCGCTTTCAGATACCATGAGTTCAGCTGGACCAACTCCCTCGTAATTGTGGCAGCCGAAAAAACTCCACGGCTTTTTCTTGAATTTGCGAAACGATCCGATTGGCCTTACAGCGAAGAATACAGGAGCGTCTGTATTCAAATAGCCAACAAGAACCTTGCTGAGGCCAACGCAGGGATTCCGCTGAACTATTGAGGCTTGGAATATTCTCAAAAAGCGACCTTCGCCAAGATGCAAACCTGGCCCTGATTTTTGGCCATGAAAATAATTGACATAAATTATAATACAGTTTATGATATCCTTCAATAATTTTCCAAAACCATGGCTCTGGAAAACCGTACGACCACAACCTCGGATGGCGAAAACGAAAACCTTTCTTCCTCGAAAACCCTTGGGTTTTTGGGCACCCTGAAAAAGACGACCCGAAACCTGATCCTTCCTCTTTTGCTCACTGGGGCCCTGCCTGGTTGCGCGACTATTCAAAAACCGAGAACGGAAATCGATGAGGCCGAGTCCGATTTCGAGTCGGAGTCGATTGGGATAGTCATGACCAAAGAGGGGCTCAGCGAAGACGAAGTCCTCGCCAAGTACATTGTCAAAACAGGTCGCGAACCCATAACGAACAACCTTAAAACCACCTTCACGCAGAAACCGAAACCTGTGGAGGTTCCACCCATGCAAGGCCCTACCCAATCGAAAAGGAGGCCAATGGCGACGCCCACTTCAGAAAAGGAATCATCCACAAGCAAAGCAGTCGGCAAAGAAAAACCTCTTCTGCCCGACTATCCGGTGAGCGGGAAACTGGCCGTGATCATCAACGGAGATGATGAAGAGGAGCGACACATCGAAAACGTGAACCGCGCCATCAAAGCGCTAAGGAACAAGGGGTTTCATCATTTTTTTGTGGCCTCCAGCCAAAAACTTGAAAACCCTGAAGGCATTGAACAATTCCCTGGAACCACACAAGGAGTGAATGGGCTCTTCGATGCGATTGAGCAGAAAAAAGCCCTTCAAAAGGATGCCCTTATGCTCTTCTACGTTACTGGACACGGCAACAAGGTTTCGGGAAAAGCGTGCATCTCATTCAAAGACGGTTGCTACCCACAGGATCGGATGATCGAACGTCTCCAGGCCGTAAAAGAAGCGGGTGCCCGCGGGATCTTTGTCACGGATCAGTGCTATAGCGGATCCTTTCCCCAGGCCATTGTCGAATCAGGAATAGAGGGGGTTGCCCTATCTCCTGGCATCGAGGGCAAAGAGATCTCATGCCAATTCTTTTCAAAAGAGTTTTTCGAGAGGCTCGAAACTGGCTATGACCCGAATCATGACGGGGTCTCAGAACCTTCCGAGTGGTTCACGGCCGCCATGGCCGCCTACCACATTGGGGTTGGCATCAACGACAAGGAGAATGGTCGCTTTGCGCAATCGCGACCTGAACTGACCTTGAAAAATATCGACACGGTCCTCAAGACCGGGAAGACCATGGTCATCGATGTGAATGCCACTTGGTGCGGGGCCTGCAAAGCCTATCGCAAAACCCTGGATGACCTTGGCGGGCTAGTCGGCGCTCAGGTGAAAATCGCCAACATCACCACCGACCTCGAGGCGCACCAAAACGGAGAGCTCGAAAAGCTTTATGCGAAGCTCGGAATCAAGGCCGAGGAGACTAAAAGTTTGCCCACCACCCTGATCCGAAAAAGCGATGGAAAATTTGAAGCTATCCCTGGCGTTCTTCCCATGGACGAACTCCTTCAACGACTTGCGACCCATGGCGTCAAACCGGACGAACGAATCTTCATCGAGATCCTCAGGAAAAGTTCTGGCAAATCGCCAGGGATCATCCGAAAATTCATCAAAAGAGGGGTTTACGATCCTTATATCATTGGACTCTCCAACAGTGTGGATAAGGCCTTGAGAATGAATTATGAGCAAAATCCGGCGCTCATTCTAATCCGTCCTGACCTGTTCAAGACCTTGCCCGATTTCCAGGCTCTAACCGAGAAGGCCATTCGTACCGATGGGGACAGGGCTTTGCCCATGTTGATCAAGGCCGACATGACCGACACCGTTCGCCTGCTACTCGAAAAGGGGGTCAATGTGGACGCCAAGGACAAACAGGGCAACCCATCCTTGATATTAGCCATTAGCATGGGTCGAACCGACATTATCCGCATGCTCCTGGAAAAAGGGGCAAACATTAACGCAAAGGGCCCCAATGGAAATTCGGCTTTTATTTGGGCGGCGATTTATGGCGAGAACGCCGATGCCATCCGACCCTTCATTGAAAAGGGGGGTGATGTGAATGCCATCGGTAATGGTGGCACAATTCTGATGTTGGCGATCGATTTTGGAAAAAATGCTGAAATCCCCCTATTACTCATAGAAAAAGGGGCTGATGTGAACGCGAAGAACGAGAACGGCGATACTGCCCTGATGTTAGCGGCCATTTATGGTCACGATGATGTTGCGCATCTGCTCATCGAAAAAGGGGCTGATGTGAACGCGAAGAACGAGAATGGCGTGACCCCCCTGATCCTCGCGCTTGATAGAATGAATCTTAAGATTGCCCAACTGCTCATCGAAAAAGGGGCTGATGTGAACGCGAAGGACAACAAAAGCAATACTCCTCTCATGATTGTGTCATTCGGAGGTAATCTTGAAATCGTAAAGATGCTCACTGAGAAAGGTGCGGACATCAATGCGAAGAATGCCGAAGGCCGAACCATTTTGACCAACACGATCATCTTGAGAAACAAGGAAATCGTGAAGCTCCTCCTTGAGAAAGGTGCGGACACGACACCAAAGGACAACGGCGGAATGACGGCCTTGGCCTGGGCGACCTCACTGGGCCTTACCGACATCGTGAAGCTCCTCCTTGAGAAGGGGATAGACCCAAATGCGAAGGACGATGACGGCGAGACCGCCCTGCAAAAAGCGGCCTGGAACGGCAATTCCGACATCGTCCGCCTATTCCTTGAAAAAGGGGCGGACGTGAACATGAAGGATAAGAACGGCCTGACCGCCCTGATGTGGGCGACCATCAACGACAAAATCGACATGGTACGCCTGCTCATCGAGAAGGGGGCTGATGTGAACGCGAAGGACAAGGACGGCCCGAACGCCCTGGATCTGGCGATCCAAAATGGCCATACTGAAATTATTCAACTCCTACAACCCGAGGCCAAATGAGCTGGTTTGATTGACCTGTCGCAAATGCGCCAAGAGGGTTTATAGTTTGAATGAATCCACGTTCGATGAACAAACCCCAAACCCAATCCATCGCCCAAACGGTTACCCAACCCGATGACGGACTCCGCCTAGAGGTTTGGCTGGCCCGAAACGTGCCAGGGCTTTCGAGGCACAAGGCCATAGAGCTGATCAAGGATGGGGCGGTTTCGATCAACGGAATAAGGGTCAAAAAGGGGGTCAGCGTGGAGTCGGGGCAAACCGTGCGAATCAAGATCCCGGAATTCGAAGGCCCGAAGCTTTCAGAGGAGCCGACAATCCTTTTCGAGAATTCGGAATTGATCATCGCCAACAAGCCCGCTGGGGTGCCGTGCCACCCCTTGAGGCTCGGTGAATACGATACGTTGTTACAGTGGGTAGGCGAGCGGTTCCCAGAGATATTCAAGGCGGGCCCCGACCCTCGTGAAGGAGGTTTGTTACATCGTTTGGACACCGACACTTCGGGCTGTGTGGCGTTTGCCAGAACCCGGGAATCATTTGAAAAGCATAGGCCTCTTTTTTTGGAAAAAGGCATCGGCAAAACCTATCTTGCCATTGTTTCCGATGGTGGAGCCAATCGTGGAACCAGTGGTGGAACCGATGGTGGAGATGGTTATTTACCGGAGCCGGGGAAAGGGGTAAGAGTCATCGATATTCCCTTGGCGCGGCACCCTTCGGATCCCAGTTTGATGGTCGCGCTGATTCGGGGTGGGGAACGTTTCCGAGGCGAGGCCATGCCCGCGCGAACGGAAATCCGGACATTATCAAAGGGGGATGGTGCCGCTTTGATTGAAGCAAAGATCGAACGGGGGCGTATGCACCAAATCCGCCTGCATTTGGCGGCCATCGGGCATCCGATCATCGGAGATAAAACCTACAATCCGAATGGTGGCTCGAATTGTGGGCCGAATAGTGGACCGCATGGTGGAGTGGAGAGCGACTCCCAGCTCCCAGCCCAAAGCTTCCAGCTCATTGGCAGACAGGCGTTGCATGCATGGAAACTGACGATCGGACCAATCGAGGCCATCGCGCCGATGCCGGAGGACATGAAAGGCCTTTGCGCGAAGAGAAATATTTCGTTTGTTGACTAATATTGGCTAAGGGTATTAAATAATCACCTCTAGCCCCTATTTACTATGGCCGAAATCAATCGAAAATCTCATGAGGTCAATATCGAGCTACGGCCTTACAAGACCGAATACGGCGAAACGTGGAAAAACGAGCTGAAAATGATCGTGGACCAAGTCCGCGAAAATTCCAAGAAGCCAAAAACTGACGAAAATCCGAACTCATAAATACCAAATTTAACTTTTTCCCCATGAAATCCAAGACCGAACTTGAAAAATATCCGGAAAGTAGCGATTCAGCCGTTGAGACGGCCGAGTCCCCCGAGATCACAGAATATCTTTCCAATCTCAGGGCCTACGCAAAGAACCCAAAAACAATGGTGAAATTTCAGAAAATGATCAAGGAAGACGTAAAAACTTTTTTGGACTGCATTCCAATTTTCGAAAAGGAACCTTGGGCGGAGGATGCTCTCTGCGATGCCGCCGCAATCAAGCCTGACTGGGCCATCGAAATGTCTTCCCAAATAGCCGACAAGACCCTAAGGGAAAAAGTCGTCGCAACGGCCAAAGTCATCCTAATGGCCAGGGAGACCCTAAGAAAACCTCTTCAGAAATGCAAATAATGGTAACCCCCCCTCCCATGAAAAAAACTTTAAACAAGCCCGAAAGTTTGTCCGACGAAACCAATGAGGTCGGAGCCGATGACAAAGCGAAAATGGTTCAAGAGACCTTTGATTCTGTGAACACCCCGTTGGGAATCCGTGGGCTTTTAACCATGGCCGAGGAGGAGCCCGAAGCCCTCATGGAGGGTGCCTATTATGTGGAACTCATCAAGGCTGTCGGAACAATCAGAGAGATATTCCTGACCGCAGCCCGTTCTAACCCTTCGGTTGTTTATGCTCAACTTCATATGATCGGTGATCCAAAAATCAGGGAAGAAGTCGAAGTCGAGGCCTTGAGATTGATGTCCCAAGACGAATGAAACCCTGAAATACCCCCTCCAAACATTGTGAGATGAAAGATTTGCCCCCCACCCTAACAACAGAAAATCTTAGGCAAAATCCGGATCAGGAATCTACTGAGAACCGTGTAGTCGGACTTGCGAGAACCTCTTTCGACCTTCTTTTGCCGCCCAACGAAACCAAGAAACCGGCGAATGAAATCCCGTGGTCGACTTTTGAATATAGGCTCCGATACAAAAATGAACCCTGTTCGGAAGCCGATATCCGCCTGAAAGCCAAGGGGGACCCCGTGGGTGCCCTCCGCTACTCCAATATCTATGCTTTTGAAAACTGGGCAGGACCCTTAATCAGCGAATTGGCCCAGAACCATCCCGAGGAGGCCCTTCAGTTCTCACATCATTACAAAACTCAAAAATGGGCCGAGGAGGTGGTCGACAAAGCCGCGATGGACAGGCCCCTTAAGGGAGTCGACTTTGCCTACTGCTATTCGGACCAACCGTGGGCCAAGGATATTTTGCTCAAATTGGCTCGGATGATTCCGACCTACATGATTCGGAATAGCGTCGGCTTCATGAAAGAGGAATGCCACGGTGAAGTGCGCAAGGCCGCTGAAATGGCGCTCGAAAAAGAAGGGCCAATCAAGACCGTCCGAGAGTCAATCAAGGGGGTAATAGCCAGATTTTCCTCTTGGTTTGCGAACCAACCTTGGGCCAAGGGCAACAATGACCGCGCGGAAAAATGCAATCGCGGTGACGACCATGGAGCCTCAGAAGAGGCGCTCAAAGAAGAGGTGCTTCAAGCCGCAGAAAAGGCGCTCCAAGAAGACAGCTCCACATTTTTCTGATTGCGCTTCCCAAACTACACCCCAATGACCTCAAGGTCCTTTTCGATCTGACCATGGATCTCGTCGAGCGTTTTGAAGGTCATGGCATTGCGAACTTTTCCCAATAAGCGGAACCGAACGTTGTCGCCGTAAATTTCCTGATTGAAATCCATCACATAAAGCTCGAGGGTCATCTCGCCCGTGCCCAAACGGGGGCCAAAATACAGGGCACCTTTGTACATTTTTCCTCGAATCTCAACCTCGCATCCATACACGCCTGCGGAATGGTCTTTCGAAAAATCACCGATCAAAAAATTTAGAGTCGGAAATCCGATTTGCCTACCTAGCTTCTGGCCGACTTGTACCTTTCGCCTGAACCACGCCATAGACAGATGGTTTAGGGTTGGAGATTTCATATTACCTCAAACCGTTTCGATTTGGAAGCCCTGTCCAACATTGACAAACATCCTCTCTTAAAACTAAGATACCCGCCTGCGATCGACTGATTTTCGCTTTGCCTGCCCGAAAGGACAAGCCTTGCGGATGGCCGATGGCGGACATCCGTGTTCTTTCACATTCACCTCTCACCAGGAAAGGAGTCGCCACCGTGGAATTGCTAATGATCATGTTCTGGAGCGTTCTGGTCGCGCTCCTTCTGCTTTGGGTCCTCCCAAAGCGCACCCTCAGGTTCCTCGGACTTATCCATATTAGAGCCTTCCGACCCTTCAGCCCCAACTGGATCACCGCCTACAGCGCGGTGTTCACCATCGTCGGGATAATCCTCTATACTCGCCACCCCATCCTTGGTTTCGTGGTCGTGGTTTTCGCCGCGACCCTGGATCGGCTGGACGGCAAGATGGCGTTTGTCCTCATGACAACCCTCGCTCCACGTAATAAATGGAGCACGGGGTCCAGTGGACAATTGTTGGCACCAGTCACCCATTTCACTGTAGTGCCGACAGATGACACTTCCAGGAACAATCTCTGGAAGATCATCCGCCTCCTCTTCGCGAAAAGGCCGAACCTCATTCCCACGATTGTTGTCGAGGAAATCGCCCCGCGCGACTCCCGATTCAACCGTTGGTGGTACGAGTTCAACTTTCCCGGAGGCACCGACCTCGGGGAAGTCTTCGACCCAGCCAGCGACAAAGTGAAGAGCCTTTCAATCCTCATTTACTTTGTCTTCCAAGGGACTCTGAACCCCTGGCTCGTTTGCCTCTTGGCGGCCACGGAGCTGTTTGGGACTGTCATCCGACGACCCTTCAATTTGCTTCAAAGTCACATCGGCAAAACCAAGGCCACTGGAGTCGGCAAGTACAAGGTCATGATCCAGTGGTTGCTCGTCATCCTGTGCGCCCCGTACCATCAGCACTGGATCGAGCAAGATCATTGGGCCTATGGCATGGAATCCGGTCTTATTTGGATCCAATGCCTAGTGGATCTGCTTGCCATCGCGAGCGTTCTGTCCCGATTCAAAGGGATTCGACGCCATAGCGAGGTGATTGAGGTGTTGGACTCGCTGGAGAAATCCACCGAGCACGAGTGAAGAAACACGGATAGGGCGGCCTGACGCAAGTCGGACCGCCCTTTTCCTATGCTCCTTCGCCCCATTCTTCGCGTTAAGCTTCGAAGGGGCTACGGTGCATAATCCGATATAAAAGCGAATGAGTATATGCAAAAACTGATAATCTGACTAAAATGGAACCATCGATTAACAAAATTTTATGAAAAAATTATCCCTGTTGCTCGTAATGGCTTTCGCCACCATCGCATTGACGGCTTGTTCGACAGGCTCAAAACCAACCCCGACACCGACGCCTGATCCGTTGCCCAACGTAGCCCAGCAAACCACCCCCGTAGAGCCTCCCGCAGTCCAGCCCCCCGTGAAAACCGATACAAAAACCGCCTCTAACCCAATCCCTATCGATCCTCCGAAATCCAATCCCACCCCCGTTAAGGCGCCAGCCAAGCCGGCAACCCCGAGCACCAAACTGGTCCTGATTCAGAATTTTGGATTCAAACCTGCCGTTTTGACCATCAAAAAAGGGGATACCGTGAAATGGGAGAATAAAGACAGCACAGCTCACACGGTGACCTCGGACACGTTCAAATCCGACCAAATCAACCAGAATACTTTCTTCTCCTATACCTTCACCAAGGCCGGAAACTACAATTACCATTGCATCATCCATCCTTCAATGACCGGAAGCGTGATCGTAAACCCTTAATGACAAGTGCTTAAGGGGTAAGTGCTTAAGTGCTAACTTATAAAACTTATGGCAAAACTTTCAAACACACCCAAAAACCGCGCTTCCTGCTTTTGCGCCAATTGCCCCAGCTTCAACGATTGCGCCAAGGGCAAAAAGGAATTGCTTTATTGCGCCGAGGAGGTTGGCAAAAGCGCATGCGAGATTCCAATGAATGGCTGCATGTGCGGAGCATGCCCTATCCATGAGCAATTCAAACTAAAATCCGGATACTACTGCATTCATGGATCAGCGGCCCAGGTGGACTAATTTTTAAACTGCAAAACTGAAAATTTTATAAATAAACGACAAAATTTTTAATGTTTAAACATTTTGAAGTTTTAAAAATTATTTAAAAATTAAAAATTTACAGTTTAAAAATTCCTTATGAAAGTCTGCGAATCCTGCAAACGCATCGACAATTCGGCCGCAATTCATTGCGTGGTCTGCGGAAACGAGCTGACCGAAGCCAAAACGGACGATAAATCCTTGATGAAATTCTTGGAAATCGACGAGGCCATGCTCCAACGGTTCAAAACGATCCGCGAACAGACGATTTTGGAGGCGAAAACCTATCTAGATGGCCGATCAAAACGGCCCATCAAGGCCTTGGGTATTTCCGGCTCCTCTCGTGACCCATTCGATATGGCCGCGGAAAGCAGCCTTTCGGAATATTTACTGGAACAGGCTTTGGATGAACTGGGCAAAGCAAAAATAGAGACTGAATTGGTGAAGCTCCGCAAAATGGATATCCGCCCCTGCAAGGCATGCTATTCCACGACCAACGCCCAATGCCATTTTTACTGCTCATGCTACCCAAAGGGCACAAAGCTGGAGGACGACATGACCAAGACGCTTTACGACAAGGTATTGGATGCGGATATCATCCTTTTCGCCACTCCAGTCAACAACTTCAAGATTTCGTCGCGATTGGCCCTGTTCATTGACCGGTGCATCAGTTTGGACGGAAGTCTTCAGCCTGCGAACCCGAAGGGTACGAAAGACAAGGCTTTGAACACCAAACACACGAAATTCATTTCGCTCATGGCGGATCCCGACATCCCAGGAAGCGGGTTCTGGAAACGGTTTTACGGCAAAGTGGGTGGCATTTTGGTGAGCGGTCATGAGGAGGGGGCCACCATGGCCATCACCCAGCTTTTCATGACCCTGAACCATTTCGGCATGGCCTTCCCGCCCTGGAGCAACATGTATGCCATGGGGAGCATCGAGTATCCGACCTATGAAGACAAACGAATCATCCACGACGAAGGCTACGCCGATGAGGCAAGACAAGTGGCCCAAAACACGCTGACCTTGGCGAAAGCCCTTCGGAATTCCGATTCTCGCTGGGAATACGACCAATCTGCCAATTAACAGTTAAAGATGAGGATCGAAATTCCAGACTCCAAAAAAATTGAAGAACTGAAATCAGAAATGAGGGAAGGGGGTCTTGAAAAACTCCATATCTTATCCGATTTCGACCGGACTTTGACGTACGGTTCGGTTGGGGGCATAAAAACCCCTTCGATTATTTCCATTCTTAGAGATGGGAACCATTTGGTAAAAGGCTATGCGGAAAAGGCCCATGCGCTTTTCGACAAGTACCACCCGATTGAGACGGACCCCAGCATTCCCATGAAAGAAAAGAAAAAAGCCATGCAAGAGTGGTGGAGCACGCACAACCGTCTGCTGATCAAATCAGGACTCAGGAAATCGGACCTGGAGGACATTGTGGAGAATGGCCATGTAAAATTCAGAGAAGGCGTTCCAGAATTTTTGGATTTTCTCCATGAACACGACATCCCCTTGGTGATCCTTTCGGCCAGCGGTTGCGGAGACGCCATTCAAATGTATTTCAAAAAATACGGCAAGGACACTCCCAATATCCACTATGTCACAAACCGGTTCAATTGGGACGAGAAAGGAAAGGCACTCTCACCCAAGAAGCCCTTCATCCACGTCATGAACAAAGACGAAACGGTCCTAAAGGAATTCCCTGAGCTTTATAAAATCATCAAAGACCGAAAAAATGTGATTCTATTGGGCGATAGCGTCAGCGACTTGGGCATGATCGGAGGATTCGAATATGACCATTTGATAAAGGTCGGCTTCCTCAATTTCGAATACAACAAATTCGGGGATGATTTCCGAAAGCATTTTGATATAGTCTTGGAAGGTGATGGAGATTTCGATGCGGTCAATCAACTCATTCGGGATCTCAAATAAGCTTGTCGCCACTAACCCAACCCCTATGTTCACCCAAATCGCGTACACCCAAATCCTCGGCCTTCCAGCCATTATGTGGGGGGGTCTCCTGACTTTCACATCGCTTTGCACCACCGCGGTCTTGGGATACCTGGTTTTCACAGCCAAGTTGCCCACAGGGTTCAAGTGGCACAAGCGATTTGCCGTTCTTACGCTCTGCCTCGGCTTCCTGCACGGATCATTGGGGCTTCTGGTTCGTTTTGTCGGCTAAGCTGGCCCACGCTTAAAATGATCGCCGGTTTTTGATGGCTTACGGTCAAAAAATTGATCAATTCTTCTTCCAGAAAAGGAAGAAGGGCTTTTTCTTTTTTTTCAGCTCGTACACCTCATAAACCGAAGCGACCACAAAGATGACCTGGAGAGGGATAAAGATCATATCCCTGAGGGCGACGCTGTATACCTCGAGTAAACATCCACCCACAATAAAGAGGATGTTTTCGCGGATCCGGTCTTTCGTCAAAACTCCGATTGTGATGCAAACCAATCCGAGGGCGCCTGAAATTTTGAATATGAGATCTGGGGTCATGATGGGTTTTTGTTTAGTTGATTCTTATACCATTGTAACAAAAGGGCTTGTGCTTAAAAAGATTTATCGTATAAAATACCGTCTGCGTCAAAGGAGTCTTTCACACCGTGGGGATATAGCTCAGCTGGCTAGAGCGCTTGCATGGCATGCAAGAGGTCAGGGGTTCAAGTCCCCTTATCTCCACCAATTAAAAAATCTACAAACCCTACCACCATCCCTTTTCACAACCCCATGCTCCATACCCATCGAATGAAAACATGGTCAGGATTCGTCTATAGCACTTTTTTCACCATGAGATAGGGAAGCGGATGCTTGCTTTGCAATTCCGTTCCGCCCTATCGGGCGGTTTTTTTGTATTAGCCCCAATAACCCTTAAATAACCCATGATTGAAAAGCTCCAACCCCACAAGCCCAAATATACCGCCTTTGTTGCCACGAGCGTCGATGGGCGGATCTCGCTCACAGAAAAAACGCTACCCGACTGGAACAGCCAGGAAGATCGGCAATTTCTACACCAATCGCTATCTCACATGGATGCGGTGGTGGTCGGTCGGAAGACGTACGAAGCCGCCGCAAAACATCTGCGCAAGCGGATCACCTATGTTTTTTCAAGTCGCCCGACAACCCTGTGTCATCGAGAATCGGTTACTTTCGTGAACCCAGTTCGGGTTGATCTTGAAAAACTTTTCCAAGACCACAAAAATGTTGCCGTTCTGGGAGGCGGAATGGCTTACCGTTTCATGCTCGAGAACCATCTTCTCGACGAACTCTTTGTCACGGTTGAACCGCTCATCTTCGGACGTGGGACTCCCATGTTCACAGGTGGAACGAAAACAACAAGGCTCGACTTATTATCGAGTCGCCCGCTCAACAGCTCCGGAACCCTTCTGCTGCATTACAGGATTAATCATTAAAACCTATTTCCATGATCATCGAACCAATCACAACCCGCATATTCAAGGAGGGCGAAAGCCTGATCGGTTTCATAACCGAACACCTCAAACACCTGAAGGAAGATTCACTCGTGGTCGTTACCTCCAAAATTGTCGCTTTATCGGAGCGAAGGACTGCCATGGTTGATAACGAGGAGACGAAAGAAAACATGATCCGATCGGAAAGCGAGTTCGCTGTCCAGACCCGCTATGTCTGGCTTACCGTCAAGGACGGAATGGTGATGGCCAATGCCGGAATAGATGAATCCAACGCGGATGGAAAGCTAATTTTATTGCCAAAGGATAGCTTCCAATCCGCCCACCTTCTGCGAACGGCACTCCAGCGCCATTTTGGCGTCAATCGCCTAGGAGTCCTTATCACGGACAGCCGAACCATGCCACTTCGCGCGGGGGTCGTAGGCGTGGCCCTAGGCTATGCGGGTTTCCGGGGCATCCGGGATTATCGCGGAACCCCTGACATTTTTGGCAGGAAATTCCATTTTTCCCGCACGGATGTCGCGGACAGCCTCGCCACCGCCGCGGTCTTGGTGATGGGCGAGGGCAGCGAGCAACGGCCGCTTGCGATCATCGAGGATTCACCAGCCGCGTTTAGCGAAACCATTGACCGCGAGGAATTGCGCATCGACCTCGAAGACGATATGTACCGACCCCTTCTTCCGCCATTGCCCCAGTGAAGACATGCCTCGGACGGACTGTTTGTAGCTCACAGGCAAATTTGACCCATTATACTTGCATAATATATAAATTTATTGTATAATATAATTATAAAATCTAAAACAAAACCATGAGCAACCCCGAAATCCAAAAAAATGAGGAGCGCGAACCCACCCCCGAATCCAAAGCCGACAAGGGAACGGTTCTGAGTCTTGATCGTGCGAAAAAGGCCTTAATCCATTCCGACCGACTTCAGGAGAAGCTCATTTTTGCGATCGATAAAATCAAAAAGCACCCTCAATGGCAAAGCAAAGTGGTTGATGGATTCTGGAAAAAGCTTGATGCAAAGGATAGGGAGCTCCTCTACAAAGGTGGGAAGCCCAGCATCTTCAACGTTCTCAAGGAAAGCGCCTTCCCCGTTCCGATTCCCAACACAAAATATAAAAAATTCAGCCTGAAATTTTTTGGCGACACTCTCGCAAAATCAGTCCGCCCCATGGTCCATTACGATTTGCTCCCTCCTCCAGAGGGGGTCAGCAAAGAGGAGGTCGCCAAGGACATTGTCACCGACCAAAAAAGCCTCAGGAGGCTACTGACCGCGGTGCAGATCCTTGTGAGCGTGTTCGCTCCGGAAATCGCCGAGGAGGTTGGGGAGGCTAAAGCGATCGCCAACCAAATGGTTGATATGAAAACCGACATTTCCACTAAGCAACAGGAGAGGAAGGCAGCCTAGACTGGAAATAATTATCTCATTGCCAAGAACGTCCGGCGAGGATGGGGATCTTGGCCTACGGTGAAGGGGTAACCGATTAACCCAATGGAAAAACCGCCACTCAAATCACAGGTTCCCCCAAACCCCTGGGACGACCTCAAAAAACTCAGAGGCAAGGCGCTCAAAGACACCCAAAAAAAGCTGAGTCGAGAGGGCTTCAAGCTCCAATACAGCGGAGGTGAATCTGGAATGGGCGGATTGATCATGCTCATTGCCCAACTGAACTCTGAAAAGACCGAATTCAAGTTGATCGACAACACCTCGGAAATCGAGGTGTGGGCCAAGCTTTCCACCCCCAAAAAGGTTGCGAATGAAGTTCGAGAGGAAATTTCACCTCTGCTCGATCCCAAGCCTTAACGCCGATAAAGATAAACCTTATCATCGGTTTCGATCGGCTTGATTTCGTGGATCGTGAAGGCATTTGAGATGACCCGCGTCCCTGGTTTCAGAGTCGGCCAGACGTCTTTGTAGAATCGGACCATGGCTTTGGGAAGCAGGTAACAGAAAACAACATCCGCGTCGCGGTAATCCTGCTTCCAGATGTTGCCATAACGGATGCTAACCTTGGACCGGCTGACCAACTTGCGGAGCAGACCAAACAGATACAGAGGGATAGAAAGCTCGTATCCGATGGCCCTTTTGGCGTTTTTGGCAGCAGCAAAAATCAACCTTCCATCTCCGAAGCCAAGATCGTAAGCCGTGTCCTCGGGCTTGATGTCGGCCAGCTTGAGCATGGCCTGGGTGCGCTTTCGGGCCGAGGGGACAAAGGGGCCACTGATCACTGCGGCGTAGAACCCGGGGATCAGCAAAAGGACTATTGGTAAAAAAATCCATAAAGGATCGATTTTCGGGTTTCCGAAGAGAAAAGTCAGACCCACCGCAATGCTGGCAGCCAGAGTTATGAATAGGGCGGATTCAGCCATATTTGAAGGGTTAACCGAAACGATTGTAATAGCCATGGAACCAAAGTCCAAACAAAATCTTGATCCTAGGCATGGGGGAACGTATAATCCCTATGCTTTTTAGAATCACTGGTAGGGAAATGCTCGAATCTTTTGAAAAGTCTTCCCCCCTCACTTTGTTCGGGGTTCACACTTTTCTGCAAGATTCATCCTCGCTTCGTAACGGACTCCCATCGAGGTCGTCCTTCCTACGCTCGGACCGCATTTCTCGCAACCTAATGGACGGTTAGCTCAGTTGGTAGAGCACATCGTTGACGTCGATGGGGTCAGAGGTTCGAATCCTCTACCGTCCACCACCTTACATGAAAGGAAACCTTGTCGGTTTCCTCTCATGGTCTCTCTTTCCCTTCTAGGTCTTCGCTCCTTCGCCAGACTCGCACAGCTTCGCGGACTTCCCGTCGCGGGACCCACAAGACCCGCTCGGGCTTCCGCTACGCCCGCTCGTCTGTCTACGGAGCTCACTAATATTACCGTTCCCGTGGGTTGGTAGTCCGCGGCGGCGGACGCAGCATTCACAAAAAAGAGCCTATTATGGGCTGGTAGCTCAGTTGGCTAGAGCGCAGCATTCGCATTGCTGAGGTCGGGAGTTCGAGTCTCCTCCAGTCCACCAATTTTTAGACTATGTTCAAGTTCTCCAGACAGCCCAGCATTTCTTTTGTGAGCTTTTTAAACGCAGCGGGCGTTTTTGCCTACGTATCCGCCGTGTCTTGGCTGCTTTTCAGCGCCGGTCATATTTTTGGGAATGTGCCTGAACCTAATTTTTTGATTCCCATCTACTTTTTGCTCCTGTTCGTCATCTCGGCCTCAATCACTGGTTTTCTAGTGCTTGGAAAACCTATTTTGATGTATTGGGATGGACAGAAGAAGGAAGCGCTCAAAATGCTTTTTTGCACCTTGGCTTGGCTCGTATTATTTTTGTTTTTGGTTGTCATCGCATTATTGGTACAATAGACTAGCTTTCTTGGTCGCATAGCTCAGTTGGTTAGAGCGTTCGATTCACATTCGAAAGGTCCCAAGTTCGAATCTTGGTGCGACCACCATCTAAATAGCGAGAAACGCGGTCTGAGACGCAAGGAGCGCGAGTTTAACGAGTGCGACTGGAGCGAGGATGGATTTGCGTGAATCCGTCGGAGCCCTTTGGTGTAGGCGGATTACAGCAAATCCAAGCGTTTCCCTATTGGCCTATATCGGGAAAACCGCTTCGGTTTTCCCGCCTTTTCCCGCTCAATGTCTCGCCTTGCGCCCTTTCGCTAGGCTTCGCAAACTTCCCTTCGCGGGAACCCGCGAGACCCGCTCGGGGTTTTGCTACGCTCGCTCCAGGGATTAGGCTCGGGGAAGAAACGCGGTTCGAAAAAAGGAGAGCTCCCTATTGGCACATATCGGAAAAACCTTGAATGCGACAAGGTTTTTTGACATTTCTTCAGAAGAACCTAGAATGGAACACCATAAATTGACTCCTCAATGAGAAAAAAAGCCGCTAGGCCTTTTGTAACCGATTGGGACGAACAGTTCTGCCACACGCTCCCTGTTGATCAAAAAAATAAGATTTTCCTAAGAGAGGTAACCTTGCTGGAAAATTCTCTTCAGCGATTCCTAGCCTTGAAACCGTCACTGGCCAATAAGGTTTTATCGAATTGGAAAGGAAATGAGCCTCCTTTTTTGGAAAGGGTTGTCTTAACTCGAGATAAAATCAATGAATTGCTTGGGGTTTTAGCCAGCCAAAAGGGACCGAATCGAAAATGGAAGCCCTCTAAACTTGCGCCAGGATCCAGGGGTGAGGTCACCCTGACTATTCAAAGCTTCATGAGAGGATTGACCCAATCCCGAAATGGAATCGAAGCTCTGATCCGTGAGAAAAATGATCGTTTGGTCCCACTGAAAAAACTCATTCCTTCTTATGGGGAATTGGGTGGCCGTTTATTGGGTGTAAAAAGGGGGCTTAATGATGTTCTGGAACAGACACCGATCGTGCATACCCCCACCTCAAAAAGACGAAAAAAATAGTAGGTCCTGATTGGTCATCTCTTTTGTCACATTGACGTTAGGACAAAAATGCCTAAAATGACCCCGAAACATTCCCCCCTCCCATGCCCGAGACCCAAAGCGAAAACAGCCCTATCATCGAGGCTCAGGAACCTCCAATCCCCTCATCGATCCGATTCATATCCGATTTTGGAGTCCTCGAAAAAGAGCTGAGCTCCTTTCTTGAGCTTCCACCAGATATGGCGATAAGGGCAACTTTGGAGAATCGTGATCGTTTGGAGGAAACGCGCCACGCCTTGTCAGATCTCCGAAACGAGATCCGCGGACTTTTGGACCTTCTTAGGCCATACAACCTCTCATCGAAAAAACCAAAGGCCCTCAAGCCGGACCAGACTCTCGATCCTATCGCAGCCAAAATCCTGGATAAAATCGACCACACCTTATCCGCCTGCCGCGATTCCTTCCGCCAAATGATCGCACAGGGGAACCCTGCCGGATCGACCTACAAGGCGTGTAAACCACCAACGTTGGCCCATAGGCTGGAACAGGCGGGCCTCATGATCAACGACCTCATTTACTTTTTTGAAAGAATCGGACATCTGGAACCCCTGATGGATCCCCCGTTTAAAATCCAACTTGTCCAGCAGCCCGAGGCATCCCTAGAAGCTGAACAGGACGAGCAGGAAATCACCGACGAGGAACTGGATCGCGAACCCATCAAATTGACCGAGGAGACAAAAGCCCTGGCCGAAGAGTTGGCCGACCATTTCATGCTGATCGTCAGAAGATTCGGCCTTCCAAAACCGTTGAAAATCGCCAAAGGGCACGGCCAGTTTTATCCGGGACTGATCGGAGAGAATCTTCACCTATTGGACAAGCGCTATCTGGACGAAGAGATGATCAAGGGTTGCGAACGGCTTTTCGGCTCAACCCCCGATGACGAGCTTGTCATGCTTCGTCGAGGGAACCGCTTTTGCCCATCCATCGTCAAAAAAGAGGCCCTCATCGATCCAACCCTGATTCCAAAAAAGCCGCAACGGATACCCTGGAAATGATTCGAATGGACCACGAATAGGCTTCGCTCAAATTGCTAACATGACCCCTCCACCCAATCCATGAACTGAGGGTTGCCGTTTTCAATAGGCGTGAACACCACGCAAGGAGTCTCGTATGAATGCGAGTGACGGATCACCTTGATAATCTTGTCCTCGTTCTTTCGGCGAGTCTTGAACACCACCACGACCTCGTTGGCCTTTTGGATCTGGCCTTCCCACACAAATAACGATTCGGCCCCAGGCATGAGGTTTGCGCAAGCGATAAGCCCATCCTCAAGAAGCGTCAGAACCGTGTTCTGTGCCTCAGCTTTCGTGGGGAAGGTGGTGTAACCGATGCTGAGTTTCATGTTTGTTTGGTTTAACGATCGACTTCGACTGCCCCATGATAGAATAAACCCCGGTTTCAGTTAAGACATTCTCACTTAAATCATTCTGACCATGGACATCGACCAGACCAGCCAGGCCGAGGGAAAATACTGGGAAAACGTGATCTCCACTCTGCAAAACGATGGGCTCGATTTTAGAACACGCGAGGATTTTGTGGCGAAAGACCCCAAATATTTTTGGGAGGACGGTGATTTGATGAAAATGATCATGCCTTACCCCAAGGCGTTCCTGAAAAGCCAAATCAAACCTGGGATGAAAACCTTGGATCTTGGCTCGGGCAGTGGAGGAAATTCGTATCTGATGGCCAAGCTGGGGGCTGATGCGCTTGGGGTGGATGTGCAGGAGGAAAATATCCGATACCTGAACCAGGAACTGAAGAAAGAGCCCGAACTCAAGATCCGATTCGAGGTGAATGATCTGAACGTCGCTACGTTCCCAGAGAACCAGTTCGACCTCGTGCTGTCTTGGAACTCCTTCCACCACATCAAGAACACGGATCATTTGATCCAGGAGATCCAGAAATCGCTCAAGCCTGATGGGTTATTCATTCTGTTGGAGCACCAGCACACGCATTCGATGTTCCGAAAAGCGCTGGGCGCCTTTTTCTGGCTTCTGCTCCCGACTCGGGAACGGTTCATGGAAAAATTCCAATTGATTCGAGGACGGGCACATGGCAAAAGCGAGGAGACCCTTTCGCCAGCGGAAGACAGCGCAGACCACGATTACTTGGACAGCCTCAAAAAGGCGTTCGTGCTGGAGGATGAGAGGGCTTATTTGGGGTTCACAGGACCATTCATCGCACGCATCCGCGCAGGAAAAGGACTCAAATCATTCCTCGTCAAAATGGTCGACGGACTCGACCGGGCGTTCATCAAAATGCGCCTCATCAAGGGGGAACAGTTGTTTTTGGTGCTGAGGAATAGGAAATAGTGAAATCAACCATTCCCCTCCTAAGTTAGGAGGGGTGCAGGGGAAGTATGTTGAATAGAGCAGAGGGGACGTCATCCTGTCATTCAACATACTCCCTCGGCCTACGGCCACTCCCCCTAGCTTAGGGGGAGAATGATTGGAAAAAAATTGCCGATTACAAAATCAACGAATACTGCATCTCATTCGGCTCATTTTCCTTCATCATGCGGTCTAGGACCTGCTGGAGCACGTGCACGTCGTACAGGGCGCGGTGGAGTTTGGAGTTTTTGGTGGTGATTTGATAATGGCCTGCCAAATCCAAGAGCTTTCCGGGCTTCATCTGCTCTTTCGCATAGGTGAGCGAATCGGCCACCCAATCGTTTTGGTAGGGCTTCATGCCCAAGCGGATGAGGTTAGAATTGAGGATGTCGTAATCGAACTTCACGTTGTGGGCCACGAGCGAACGATCCCCGCAGAATTTGATGAAATCAGCCAAAACATCCTTGGGCGGGCGGGCCGCGATAATTTCTTCCTTCGGAATTTTGTGGATGTTCCACGCCCCCTCGCTGATCTTGTTCACATTCACGCTCATGAGCTCCTGAAACATCTTGGGCTCCTGGCCCCGTTGCCAGGTCATGGCACCGACTTCGATGATGTCGTCGTGAAAGGTGTTCAGACCGCCCGTTTCGGTGTCGAAAAGGATAAAACTCTCTCCTGAAAAATACCGCCGTACCAGATCTTGGAAGGGGATAATTTGCATGGAAAAAAGTTAGGGGGCGAAACTGATTATAGATCAAGTCGGCTGATTTTCCGATTCCGTTTTATGGAACTGTGGATTTTCTTTCCGCCCAGCCGTTTTTGCTTGGAGCTGTAGGTCGCCTTTGTAGGTTTCCGATACGGTTTCACGTAATAATAATCGTGAAGCTTGCCAGCCAACGTGCGGAAGGCCATGGCCAGATTCTGCTCGCGCTGGCGCTCGCCGATGGATTTGGCGATGAGCTCGCGCGTCTTCTGAGCAGCCATGCGATAGCCCTCGGGGATTCGGTAAATAAGACGGACCCCNNTTCACGTTTTGCCCACCGGGTCCACCCGAAAAATAGGAAATATCGAGGTGCGACTGATCGATTACCAAGGGGGGCTTGGTTTTGAATTGGACCGTGATCCGCAGGGCATTCCGATCGAAATAGACGAAATCGTTTTCCATACAACTAAAATAGCAAAATTCGGCCAAATTCAAAAATCCGCGTTCCCTGACCCCCTATCTATTTAGGATCAATAGGACTAGGATATAAATATTATTTTATGCAATAGGCCCCCTTCGTTTTAAATGTTTATTTTTTAATAAAATATTTTTATGCTTTGGACCATTTTCGTAATCCTTCTTGTGCTATGGGTGCTCGGAATAGTGACCTCTTACACTTTGGGCGGGTATATACACTTTTTATTAATCTTAGCAGTTGGAGTCGTCCTGATAAGGATTATTCGCGGGAATAAAATAGTTTAATTTTTTACATCATTACCCTATGGACCCCATTGCAAAAGAAGCCGCACGATCAGGAATCAATAGAACCGTGACGGCTGAAAAAGCGGCAATCGACAGAAAAGTAACTGCCGAAAAGGCAGCGATCGATGCAAAGGCAGTGTCCGACAAAAAAGCGATTGTCACCAAATCGGACGCCGATAAGCTTGCCATCGATCGTATGTAGCCCTTAAAGATAGTCTGCTAAGATTCTTGAAGGATAATCCAAAAACCCATGAGCCCCTTCAGGCCCCTTGAAATTCTCGCCGACTGGCTGACTTTCCAAGTTTTTTCGATCGACCCGACGACCCGTTTGGCCGAGGCGGTCCGATTCTTCATTTTCGACACGATGAAGATCTTCATCCTGCTGGCGGTGATTGTTTTCGTGGTGTCGGTATTCAGGACGTTCATCCTTCCGGGCAAGATTCGCCATTTCCTTTCAAAACGGAACAAATACGTGGGCAATGTTTTGGCCGCCTTGATAGGCATTGTGACCCCGTTTTGCACTTGTAGCGCCATCCCGCTCTTTCTAGGCTTTCTGGAGGGTGGCGTACCGCTTGGAGTGACTTTTTCGTTCCTCGTGGCTGCCCCTATGATCAACGAGGTGGCTGCCGTGATGCTGCTCGGACTTTTGGGTTGGAAGATCGCCTTGTTGTACGTCGGTAGCGGGCTTCTGATCGCCATTATCTCGGGCATCGTGATCGGCGAGCTTAAGGCTGAAAACTTACTCAAACATGACATCATCAATGACAAACAGCTGACGGACGATGATGGCATGAAATGGAAGGATCGACTCGAGTTCGCCACGGACTATACGATTTCGATCCTCAAAAAGGTGTGGCCCTATGTGCTAGTGGGCATTGGTTTCGGGGCTTGGATGCACGGATATGTACCAATGGACT
The DNA here is from genome assembly GCA_003154375.1 of Candidatus Peregrinibacteria bacterium. Lineage (GTDB taxonomy): Bacteria > Patescibacteriota > Gracilibacteria > UM-FILTER-43-11 > UM-FILTER-43-11 > FEN-1329. The sequence continues at coordinate 3,968 of PMDG01000017.1, read as the reverse complement.
TCCTTGCGAAGTACGCAGGCGCAGACAAGTGGTACGCGGTTCCATTGGCCACCTTGATCGGCATCCCCCTTTATTCCAACGCAGCGGGCATTGTGCCACTGGTGAGCGTGCTTACGGAAAAGGGCGTGAGCCTGGGCACCACGCTCGCATTCATGATGGCGGTCACGGGACTATCGCTCCCCGAATTCATGATCCTTAAACGTGTGATGAAGACAAAGCTGATTTTGATCTTCTTCGGGATCGTGGGGGTGGGAATCCTGTTCACGGGCTATCTGTTCAACTGGGTTTTGGGGTAGAATTCGATTAATTAATCAAAACCTTATGACAAAAAATGAAGGAACTTTGGATCGCGTGCTAAGGGCATTTCTGGGATTGGCACTCTTGGCCGCCGGATATTTTTCGGCTGGCGGAGTGATCGCCATTGTCCTTTATGTGCTTGGGGCGATTTCGCTAATCACCTCGATCACGGGATTTTGCGGCCTTTACAAACTGCTTGGGATCAACACGCTAAAGAAGAAATAGGCGATGGTCTGGATCACAGCCCTAATCAGTAATTTTCTATTTTTTAGCGGACCCCCAGCACCATGTTGATCTGGGGTCGGTTGAAGCCAACGACCACTAAGTCATCGATCCACAGCTGAGGAACCCCCGTTTGGCCGGAACGTTCGACCATCTGGGTGGCCTTTTGCTCATCCTTGGACACGTCGATATCCTCGAATGCGACCTGTTTTTCCCTCAGGTAGGCTTTCACCATGTGGCAATAGGGGCAAGTGGGCGTACTGAACACGATCACCTTTCGGGTGGTGTTGGCATCGGATTTCTTAGCGGCCTCTATGTCCATTAAATACTCCTCCTTAAGCGACACGCCGATCTTCTGGGCCACTATGCGGCCGTCCTTGAAAATCATGACAGTGGGGACTGTTTGGATGCCAAGCATTTCGGTAATGGCCCGCTCCGTGCCCGCATTCATTTTCAGATATTTGACCTGGGGGTCGGTGTTCGCTTGAGACATTTCTTGCAAGAGAGGTGAAAGCGTTTTGCACGGCTCGCACTCATCTGCAAAAAAATCGATTAAGGCCACACCCTTGAACTCGCGGACTTCCTGCTTGAACTCGTTTTGGTTGATGGTTTTCATAGAGACTTTAGTGATTCGGTTTTTAGAATACACGAAAAAAAGAAGGTGGCACACCATGAGCGCGGAGCTGTTGCCAATAGGGAAACGCTTGGATTTGCTGAAATCCGCTGGGTCGCCTCTGGCGACCGCGCATTCACGCAAATCCATCCTCGCTTCAGTCGCGCTCGCCAAAATCGCGCTCCTTGCGTCTCGGACCGCGTTTCTCGCTACTTAATGGTGGGTCAGCCGGGACTCGAACCCGGGACCAATAGCTTAAGAGGCTACTGCTCTACCAACTGAGCTACTGACCCAAAAAGATCCGTCACTTTTGCAAGACACAGTTTACGCAAATCCGCCATTGAATCAAGCCGAAAAGCGCCTACGGACCAAACGCCAACCTGCTCCGATAGAGCCCAAAGCTAAGGTGATAAGGCCCGCCGGGCCTGTTTGGGGCAAGTGTTCGGGCTTTGGTTGTTCGTTCTGAGGTTCGCTGTTGTAAACAGTCACATTCACGATCGGCTGGACGATGACCGGCGTGGCAGCCATGATCGGTTGGACATAAGCACGATTCGCGCAGTTGCCATTACAACCGAATGATCCGCCAGGGCATTGCTGGTAAACGTATTCTGGTTTAAGGCAAATGGATCCTGTCAGGTTCGTGTGGAATCCCGGATTGCATTCCCAGCCATCGCCACGAGCGTTTATGTGGGCGTTTTGGGGATACAGGATGCGGACACAGTCGGATCCGCCGTAATTGAGTTTATAGCCAAAAGGACAGACAGGCACTGGCCTGGGATGCGTGTACTGGTAGGCCTTCATGTAATCCTTTTCGCAGACATAACGCCCCAAGACTTTATCGTAGGCCCAATTGCACATGTAATTGGCGTTCACGTTCACGGTTGTGTCCTTGTGGATCGTAGGAGCGCTGGCACGTTCGATGTCGGCTCTGGTTTTGAGCTCCAGGCGCTGATTTCCGTTGGTGGTATAAAAGGTCGACGGATCACTCTGGGTGATCTTAGTGCCGTACTGGACGGCAGGGTCGCTCCAATCCGCGTTCGCTGAATGAAATGGCGACAGAATCACGCCCAATCCGAGAGCGAAGAGGCCAAGTCCGATGATTCTCTTAATGGAAAGAGTGAACATATTCGCTTTTGTAAACAGTCGTAAATGAAGATAAAGGAGTATATTAAATCAAATTATTGGTTATTTGTCAACCATAGAATTGACACAATAATACTATTATGCTAATTTATGTTACATTTTAAACCACCTATGCCAAAATCACCCAAACAACCCGAGGTGAAGGCACCCGCAGGTATTCCGATGCCAGCCAAAACCCGAGAGGAAATTCGGGATGCCGTGATGCTTTTGGCGAGCGATAATCGTCTTAGCCTAAAATCGGTGATCGAGGCCATTCAACCTGACCTTGCGCCAGAGGAAGAGAAACAGCTCGCCAGCCAAGTGGCCCAATGGTTCTCTGAGCTTATAACCAAACTCAAACCTGCGACCGAGACGGCTCCTGCCATGAAAATTGTCCCCATCCAACTCGAGGAATGTCTGGTGCCGCCAAGCGATCAAGAGATAACCATTCGAAACAACAAAGCCAAACCCGACCAAGCCGAGATTCTTCCGATCCATCCTAGAACCCATATGGCCATCGGAGTCATGCAATCGCTTGGCGCCACCGATCTCCAGCTCTTTACAGGTAAAAATGATCCTGACATCGTTCGAAAACTGAGCTACAACGCCTTGGTCTCCAAACAACTGGAAAAACTGGTCCTGGTTTGCGACGAGGATCGAAATCGCACCTTCGTGGTTCACACGGCCAAAAGTCCGGAACACTTTTGGAAAATGAGCAAGGCAGAGCTGAAAACCCTAACGGAATCTGGCAAAGCGTCAGACCTCTCTTGGTCAAATCCGGAAGAATGGTCTCAAACCTTCAGACTCCTCATGACCTCAAATCCCGGCATGAACAGGTCAAAATCTACCCGAGAACAAGCCTACTTTTTAGACCCGCAAAACATAAGGGCAGATTTGGAGAAGATGGCCAAAAAAATTGGATGCAAAATAGAAAGGCTCACTGCTCACAATATTTGCCCAATACAGATTCAATGCTCAAGTGGGGAAAATATCACGGGTAACAAATACCTTCGCCGTGCCGGGGTAGCGATCGGCCTGGCAACAAATCAAACTGAAACAAGTGAACGGGAAACCTTGGATTGCCTGAAGCGAGCCATCGGGATCCAGATCCCTGAGCGGAAAACCTATCCCCCAATGGACAAGGCCTACTTCGAGGATTCTAACAAGGTTCGGGCCGACCTGGAGTCGATCGCAACAAAGCGAGGTTGCCTCGTCGAGAAATTAACGACAGGCAAGTTCAACAATTGCCGATTCCTGTGCTCAAATGGGGAAGAGACGTTGGGCTATACGTACCTTATACGCGCATCCACAGCTATAAAAACAGAAAAACAACCCTCAAGGGCCAAAGGAAAGCACAAACGCAAAATCCAAATGGTTTTGACCTTGGACCACCTGAAACGAGCCATCGGGATCCAGGTGCCCGAGCGGAAGACCTACCCGCCCATGGACAAGGCCTACTTTAAGGACGCGAGGAACATCAAGGCGGACCTTGAGGCGGTGGCCGCTAAACTTAAATGCCAGATCAAGGAATTGGCGATGGGCGGGAATATCACCGTTCAGTTTTCGAACGGTGAAATGTTGTATTTTTATAGCTACCTCTATCGTGCCGCCACTGGAACTGGACTGACCACCAATCAAACCAGAGAAAATAGGTTCCCCCTCTCGTTAGTCCTCGACCACTTGAAACGTGCCATCGGGATCCAGGTGCCCGAGC
>PMDG01000042.1 GCA_003154375.1 Candidatus Peregrinibacteria bacterium | reverse complement strand
CGGCTGAAGATGTCCCAGTTGCGCTCCCCGCGGTGCGTCGTCTCGACGACGGTCGGGTACGGGATGAAATCTTTCGTCTGCTCGAGCGTGGCGATCGCTTGGGTACGATTCTCGGGTCGCTTGGTCATATTGGCTCAGCCGTCCTTCTTGGACTTCTTGGACTTCTTGGGGGCTTCCTCGACAGCTTCCTCGGCTGGCGCAGCTTCCTCCTTCTTCGCCTCATTGCGGTTGTGGCGCAAACTCAAGCCAATGCGGTGCTCATCGCGGTCAATGTTAATGACTGTGGCTTTCACTTGGTCGCCAATGGCGAGAACCTCCTTGGGATCCTCGATCTTCTTGTCGGAGATCTCGGAAAGGTGGATCAAACCATTGATGTCATCCTCGAGTTGCACAAAGGCGCCGAACTGGGAGAAGCGGTTGATGGTGCCGTTGACCACGCTGCCGATCGGGTACTTCTCGGCGATCTGCTCCCAAGGATCCTTCATGAGACGTTTGATAGAGAGCGAGAGTTTGTCCTTCTCGATACCGATGATCTGCACGCGGACAGGGTCGCCCACCTTGGCGTATTGGTGCGGGTTTGAGACATGGCCCCAGGCGATCTCGGAAATGTGGACCAAGCCCTCGAGACCTCCGAAGGTGACGAAAATACCGAATTTGACCACGCCACTCACATTGCCGTCCATCACATCGCCGACCTTCAGCTTCTTGAGGCTGTCGGACGATTGCGACTCGATGGCCGCGCGCTCGGAAAGGATCATCTTGCCCGTGGCGCGATCCACATTGATGACCTTGCAACGGAACTTCTGTCCGACCAGCTTCTTGAGGCGCAGGAGGATCTGGTTGGCATCGGCGCCATCCACACGGGGATAATGAATAGGAGCAAGTTGGGAAACAGGAATGAAGCCCTTGATGCCATCGACATCGAGGAGCAACCCTCCTTTGTTGGCCTCGGTGACCACGACTTCCACGATTTCGCCATCCTTGAAGGCCTTTTCGAAGCGATCCCAAGCGTTGGCCTGAGAAGCCTTGCGAAGCGAGAGGACGACCATTCCGCTGGAATCCTCGTCTTCAACGACCACGGCCATCACCTCGTCGCCAACCTTGAGGTTGCGAATGGTTCCGGCGCTATCGTGCGTTTCGGCTCCGGCGATGATACCGACAGCCACACCATTGAGATCAACGATCACATGGTTCTTCTTCATGGCGATGACTTGACCCTTCACGACAGCGCCGAGTTCGGGCTTCACGAAGTCCTCGGTCATCCCGAGAAGGTCTTCCATCGTCAGCTTTTCATCAACGATTTTAAACATACGTAAAAATTAAGCAGATAAGTTATTGATATGGTTTTCGGCCCTTCGCCCCTCTGCAATGAAAGGTGAAAAAGCCAAAAAGCGTGTCTATTATATCGACATAAAATCAGGGAAGTCAACAAGTTTATTTGTTATTGGATTAATTTTTTGTTTTTTCCGCTCGCCGCGGGGGCGGGCACCTTTTGGGCGGGCAAAAGATGCCCGGGAAAACCCGCCGGGGCTGCGAGGACTCAAATTCAATGCTGAGCCCTCATTAATCTTAATGCATGCCACTTCGCCCCGGACCCCGTTTATGCCGATCATCGTATGTTTCGCATCCAAGGGCTTGTGCCTGTTCGTCACAAGTCCGATTCTCCCAAGATGCTTTTGGTTGAATTCAACCAAAAGCCATTGATTACTCGGCTTCGGGGGGATCCGGGGGTTAATGCTGAACTGCGTTGTCGGGGCGAAGCGATGTGCCGGGTGGTGAATCATAAACCCCCGATGAGTTGCGGGCGAGCCGTTCCGAGTGGGGCGCAGGCCGAAAGGCCAAGCGGAACGAGGATGCCTTCGGCACAATTCATGCTGTGAATTTGACGAGGGCAAAGCTTGCCCAATTGGGCGGATTTTTCGATCCGCTTTTTGGCCGGTCAAAAAGCGGATGCCGCGCGGCGAGCAGCGTCGGGGAAAAGTGATGGTTCATAAACAAAATGGGGAAAAGGTTCTATGCTGGGAATTTGTTTATTTTTCGTACTGATTCTGTATAGTGTGATCGACATTTCAGCCATTCGCCAACCTATAGCCACTAATAGCCAATATGAAAAACCTTTCCAAAACATTGCTCATTACTGTTTCGCTGATCGCCCTTTCGGCCTGTGGGGCCAAAGGGTTCGCCGCCCCCCGTGCCACCATCGGCGAAGTGGGCTCCCCGGTAACCATCGAGGAATTTTCTGATTTCCAATGTCCAGCCTGCGGACAGGTTAGTCCTCAGGTGGAGGAAATTGCACGGGCAAACCCGGGTCTGGTCCGCTTGGAATTTCACCATTTCCCCCTATCCCAGCATGAAAACGCCTTTGGCGCGGCTGTGGCCGCCGAATGCGCGAATCTGCAAGGAAAATTCTGGGAATTCGGAAAAGTCTTATTCACCAACCAAAATAGCCTGACCGTGGAAAATCTGAAAGGATTCGCCAAAAACCTAGGGCTGGACACCGTGGCCTTCGATTCGTGTCTGGATGGGGCCCAAACCGCCGACCGCGTGCGTGAGGATTTGAAAGCCGGAGCGGACCTAAATGTGAGTTACACCCCCTCCTTCTTCGTGAACGGAAAACTTATCCAATTTAGTGACCGCGCGGCGTTCGAGGGTTATTTGAAAAGCCTGAAATAACTCGTGAAAACCCCTTTGGTTTTCACGGTCTTTCCTGCTAGCGGTCTCGCATTGCGCCCTTTCGCCATGCTTCGCAAACTTCCCTTCGCGGGAACCCGCGAGACCCGCTCGGGGTTTTGCTACGCACGCTCAAGGGCTCATGCTCGATTGCTGGTCGGCGTTAGGGCCAAGGAGACACGCTCGACTCCTCGGGCTCGGATGGATTTCAGTGAGATTCCTATTTCTTCTTCGTGAAACGTTTCTCCTTCTCCTTATATTCAAGTACAATCGGCGTTCCCACGAAGCCAAACTTGTCGCGGAGCTTCCGTTCGAGGTAGCGGGCGTAGGAAAAATGAAAATTTCCCTTCTTGTTCACAAAGAACACGAAACGCGGAGGATCAACGTCCACCTGGGTGGTATAGAAAAGCTTTGGCGCGAAACGTTTGGTCCCTGTGGGCCCATGGGCCTGCATCGCCTCTTCTATACAATGGTTGAGTTGCGAAGTCGGGATCCGTTTCTGGCGTTCGGCCTTAATGCTTTCAGCGATCCCAAAGATGTTGGTAAGATTCTTGCGAGACTTGGTCGAAGTGAAAACCACAGGTGCCCAAGGCATAAAACCGAATTTCTTTTGAAGATAATCGATATAAGTCGACTGGCGTACCTCCTCCGTCATTTTGGCGTTCAGCACTATGTCCCATTTGTTCGCCAAAATGATGCAACCTTTGTTGCTTTTTAAAATGACGTTGGCAATCTGTTGGTCTTGATCCGTGACCTTCTCGTGGCTGTCGAGCATCAACACCACCACGTCGGCCCGCTCGATGGCGGAAAGGGTGCGCATAACGCTGAAATACTCGATCCCAGTCTCGACATTCTTGGTGCGTCGTAGCCCAGCTGTATCGATAAGGTTGTAGATCTTCTGGTTATGGCTAATGGGGGTATCGACACTGTCACGTGTGGTACCTGGGATTTCGGAAACGATCAGTTTATTCTGGTTCAGCAGGGCGTTCACGAAGGAGGATTTGCCCACATTGGGCTTGCCGACCAAGGCGATACTCAAATGTTTGGCCTCGAATTGTGCCTCGCGCTTGTATTCGGGGTTGTCCTTGGTCAGAAAATGGCGATCTTTGAGACGCTTCACGGCCTCCAGCACCAATTCGTCGCATCCTGTTCCATGCATGCCCGAGACTGGAAAAGGATCCCCCATACCAAGCTTATAGAGGGAAGATATACGCTCCTGGTCCATGGGCGTGTCACACTTGTTGGCGACCAAAAGGACCGCTTTTTTGCCCGCCTTCCGGCGCAGGATGTCGGCCGCATGGAGATCGTCTTTGTTCAAATCCTCGCGGGCATCCACCACAAACAGGATCAGATCGGAATCCTCCAGCGCCACATGCGTCTGGGCTTGAATGTCGCCCTCAATGGTGCCCAATGTCTGGCCCGATTGGATGCCACCGGTATCCACCAGGAAAAAATCCATGTCGGAATTATCCACCTTGTGGAAAACGCGATCCCGTGTGGTGCCCGGCTCATCAGCTGTGATGGCAATGCGCTTGCCCGCGATCCTATTGAAGATCGTGGACTTTCCCACATTTGGCCTGCCGACGATGCTTACGATTGGAACCTTCATATAAAAGTTTGTAGGTAGTAGTTTGTAGTTTGTAGGTTGAGGCATTCTACTCACTACAGACTACAACCTACTCACTGTGTTTGATTTATAAAACCGTCCTCCCCGGCCACGCGATGGTCCGAAAGGAGGACGGTTCGGTTTCAAACGTTTGACTCGCGCTTAGTTGTACTGTTTGGCGCGGGCCTTCTCGGCGCGATGTCGCTCGCGGATCAAAGCCGCATTGCGGGCCTTGAGTTTGCTGGGTTTCGGGATCAGGCGATCCTGTTTTGCCTTGATGATCACCCGGCTGCGCTGCATCACCTGTTTGAAACGGCTGATGAGGCGCTCGTTGCTTTCACCTGGCTTTTTGCTTGCGTAAATCATGTTACCTCCTTTAAAGGTTATATTAAATTATGACGCGAAGGCATTTTAGCGGTTTTCTGAGAGAAAGCAAACCGAAATTTCCAATTTTTGAAATAGCATAGTCATGGAGGGATTGGTCATTGCGTCATTGGTCATTGGAAATTAAGTCCATGGAATTGACGGCGCTCAACCGTTTCATGCTAAGATGTCTCCGTTCCAATTCGTAATTCTTAATTCATAATTCGTAATTAAAATATGGGATTCTTCGACAAAGCCAAAGACCTTTATAACTTGAAAAAGCAGGCATCGGTGATCGAAAAGCAGCTCAAAGACGTCACCATTGAGGCCACGAGCGGACCAGTCACGGTTGTGTGTGATGGCAAACAGCTGTTCTTGGAAGCCAAAGCATCGGAAGGGGCTACTTTGGATCCAAAAATAGCCAAGGCTTTCATTGTGGCGGTAAACAAGGCCATTAAGAAATCTCAGGAGATCGGGGCCGAGCGGATGAAGGGGGTGATGGGAGGAATGTTCGGCGACAAAAAACAAGATATCTACACTCTCCAGAAACAGGCCAAGGAGATCAAGGAACAACTCAAGAATATTCACATCGAGGCCGATGCGGATGGGGTCACCCTCACCTGTGACGGGGAACAGCAATTTGTCGAGGTGAAGGGCACCGAACAGTCCCCAATGGATCCAGCCCTCGCGCAGGCTTTCCTGGATGCAACGAACAAGGCGATCAAAAAATCTCAATTGGTCGGCGCCGAGAAAATGAAGGAAGTCATGGGAGACATGGGCTCAATGTTTGGGAAATAGTCATCCGAATCGTGGGCCGGATTGTGGACCGAATCGTGGGCCGAATCGTGATTTAATAAATTCATGAAAAAAATTGCTTTCATTGTCGTTTCCGCGATCCTTTTGTTCTCTTTTTTGACCTATCGATCTTACGAGGCTTCTGTCGGGTATAAATTGGATGCGGATTCCGATCAACGGGTGACCATCAACGTGCCGAAAGGAAGCTCCGCCGACGCGGTGGCTGATTTACTACTAGAGAAGAACCTCATCAAGAGTCCCCTTTTTTTCAAATTGTATCTTCGTTTGAATGGCATGGCCGGCAAACTCAAGGCCGGGCGTTTCATATTGCACGAAAACGATGATCTTCCCGCCATCGCCGGCGCTCTAGTTGAGGGGAAATCCGCTGAACTGGCCGTGACGATACTGGAAGGCTGGACCGCCCAGCAGATCGGCGATTACCTGGAAAACCTGGGGCTTACCCGGGCCGAGGATTTCGTGAAATGTGTGAAAACGTGTGTCTTCAAATCCCCTATCATCCCTGTCAAGGGTTCGGTCGAAGGCTACCTTTACCCAGACACCTACTTTGTGGATGCCGGAAGCTACTCCGATCAAGCCTTTATATCAAGATTGATCAGCACGCTTGAATCCAAGCTAACGGACGCAGACCTTAAGGCTTTAAAAACGACCCATCGGACACTGGAGCAGGTCATCATCATGGCCTCGATTGTGGAGCGCGAGGAACGCGATCCGAACGAACGGCCAACCATCGCGGGAATCCTTTGGAAACGGTTCGACAACGGAATCGGTCTCGGTGCCGACGCGACTATTCTCTACGCTTTGGGCAAGACCAAAGGGGGCCTGAGCTACGACGAACTCCAGACCGACTCGCTTTACAACACGCGCAAATACCGAGGCCTTCCGCCCACGGCCATCAGCAATCCGCACATCTCGAGTATCGAGGCCGCCATCTTCCCGAAGGACTCACCTTATATGTACTACCTGCACGATTCCGAGGGCCAAGTGCATTACGGGAAGACGCTGGAGGAACACAATGAGAACAAAAGGAAATATCTGTGATGATAATTTTCTCTAACGGCTAGTCGCCAATCGTTAATCGCTATTTCGCCAATTCACCTTTGCTCTCACGGCCCCCTGTGCTAAAATCCTCGTATATAAAAAAACAGAAATGAAATTTTTTTATACCGCCTTAACGACGGACAATAAAAAAATCACCGGTGTGCTCGACACGCCGGACCGTGAAAACGCGACGGCCGAGCTCCACAAGATGGGCGTGGCCATTCTTTCGGTGAACGAGATTTCCGAGGAGGAATATGTGAAATTCCAAAAGGAGGAGGAGGAGAACAAAGTCAAGAAAGGCATCAAGACCTTCCAGTTTTTGGCCACCGACAATTTCGGAAAGGAAATCGAGGGCACCATCGATGCCCTGGACGATTATGCCGCCTACAAACGGCTCCGGCTTGAATACCAATTCAAGATCGCAAACCTGTACATCGGCACATCGACCGAAGAGGAAAAAAATCGCGCAATGGCCCTGATCCCCGGATTCGAGGACCAACTGAAACAAGAACAGGCAGTGACGAACAAAAACGTGAGGTTAAGCGCCTCCAAGGAAGAGAAACAGGAAACCGAGGAGGATTTCGACAAGGAGATCATCGGCGAGATCGACAGGGTCATCATCAACACCAAGAAGGCCTTGGAACAGCATTCCAGCCTTTATTCCACGGATCTTATGCTGGAAATCCAGACCTCGCTTAGCGAATTGGAGCGCATCCGCACCAGCAATAACATCAAGCACATCACCGAGGTGAGCAACGACCTATACGCCCTCATCAGCAATCCGGACAAGGTCACCCCTGAAATGGCAGCGGACGAAAATTACCAGGCGATCATGTCTGAGATCCACGACAGCGCGCTTGTGAAAAAAGAATTCGAGCTTTACAAAAAGGCGGTCGAGGCCTCGGGGCTTCGTCGTATTTTCGGGAACATGACCAAATCCCTGAAGGACATGACGGTGCCGAAGGTGGATGCAGAAGGGAAACCTGTCGGGTTTGTGTCCAAACTCAAACTGCGCATTCACGACATTCTGGAAAAGATGACCAAGATGAAGGCACCCAAGCGATCCCAAATTCTCAAGGCTGAAAAGCCCAAAGGCAAACTAGGCCAGCTGATCGAGAGCCTCAGTGCCTATTTCAAGGCGACCAGCCC
>PMDG01000037.1 GCA_003154375.1 Candidatus Peregrinibacteria bacterium | reverse complement strand
ACATTGGACCGGCCGATGAAGGCGATCTGGGGCACGCCGTCCTCCAGGAGCTCATCCTCCCCCACGAGCGACTTCACGAATTTTGCAGACGATATTGCCATATTACCTATTGGGGACCCAATTGGGAGCCCGATTGGGGAACCCATTGGGGAAATTATTGGAAAACACGAATAGACACTATCAAAAATCTGCTCCGATAGCGAGAGTGCTTCGTAAAAAAGCCTCGAGGAAGCTGAGTGGGCGTAGCGAGGAGTTGAAATGGGTCTCGCGGGACCCATGAAAAGCTCGCGAAGCCAAACGAAACTTTCGAGAGGCGTACCTTGAGCGGGAAAGCCCATGAAAACCAAAGCGGTTTTCATGCTATATGTGGCGGAAAGGGAGGGATTCGAACCCTCGACCCCATAAAATGGAGTACCGCTTTTCGAGAGCGGCGCCATCGACCACTCGGCCACCTTTCCGTGACGTCAGCTAGATTAAAGATTCCACGACCAAGATTCAAGAGAAAGCTTTTTCCAATAATCTCCTCCTCAGGCGAGGAGGAGTCCCCATAGGGGGAGGTGGTCTGGCCGACAGTGCAATTTCTGCACTGCCAAACCTTCGGCCAGACCACCCCGGCCTACGGCCACCCCTCCTCACATGAGGAGGGGATTGTTACGCTATCTTATTTTTTCAACAACTTAAGCCTGGGCACCTGCCGCCTTCTTCCGCTTGGACATGATCCAAACGATAAGGCCCACCACAATCACCGCGACCGCGATCAATACCGCCATAAGGCTGTGGAACAACATGGAGACAAGGATGGTCACGATGGAGAGGACGATCGAGACAATGAACGCCAACCCGCCGACCGCGGCCCGGCTGATGGATCCGAAAATCGGGAGCACATCCAGGAACACGCTGATGGGGCCGAAGATCATGGAAAGGCCCAGGAACATCATAAAGAATCCGATTCCCCTGAAGATCCAGATCCACATCAGGTACTCGGTGGACATCGTCTTGATGGCGCCGTCGCGGCTGCCGTAGAACAGTCGATGCAGGATATCCCCCTTGTCGGTCATGAAAGGCCGGATCGTGGAGCCTTCCAATTTTCCGAAAGCCGTTCCATCGAACCCGTTCGGAACATCAGAATAGCTGACCCGCATATCCCCCACCTCGGGCGTGCCCATCGTACCTTTGCCCTTGAACAGGAATTTGGAATCCACCAAAGTGAATCCGTCCTTCAGTTCCAGCATGTTCGGGTTCAGGGACAAATCCTTGTAACCTGGGAGCTGGATCTCGCCCATGGGCAAATCGTAGGCGCCGATCTTGGCGGTTCCAACCGTGCCCGAACTGCCCTCCAAATTGGGCATTGCCGGATTCTCATGCCCCTCGGGATGCTGGAAATCCGCCGTGGCCGTTGGATGGTCCGTCCATCCCTTGCTATAGCTGTAGGTCGTGGTTTCTGTCGAAGAGCCGCCCACGTTCGTCTGGCTCTTGGTGCTCTTGTGCTCTCCCCAGGCGTACATCTCGACGTTTCGATCGATGGCCAGCCAATTGCCAAGCTTCAGGAAAAGTCCGTCTCCGACCGTCTCGTCCGTCTTCACGGTTCCGGTCACCGAGACCAATTTGCCATTCGCCGTTGCATCCACAGCCTCCGCGCCAATTTGCACCGCGGTCATGGCGATCTTGGACATGTCCACGCGCCCCTCGTTCCAGTACAAAAGATAAAAAGAGCCGAGAAACAGGGCGATCCCGAAAAATACCCCCATGATGGATCCCATGATGCGGTTTCCCCAGCCACGTTGGGTCACTTCGACAAATGAATCTGGCATATGATTTTTTAAAGGGTTAAATGAAAGTCGCTCAATAAGATAAGGCCAAAAAGCCTCCCGATCAAACCTTTTTGGATCCAAGGCAAATCGGGGTCCTATAATTTCGTTCTATGGATTTTATTTGAGGCCAATCAAGGCGTTGCGATGACTTTAGAAATTTTCGTGACAAAATTTTGACATCGTTATGATAACCTTATTTCAGTTTTATCAAATAAAATAATGTTATGAAAAAATTCACTTGGGCACTTCTCTCGGTGTTCGTACTCTCTTTAGCATTTGCCTTCCCAACTTTCGCCGCTGACACGGGAACCACGTCGCCGACAGCGAAAGTGAAAGCCCCCATTTTGTCTGCCGAGATGGTCACCTGCGTTCAAAATGCCGTGGATGCCCGCGATACCTCGATCATGGGCGCGATCGATACCTACGCGACTGCCGTGAAGGCCGCCCTTAGCACCCGCAAAGATGCCCTGAAGGCCGCATGGGCCATCCCCACCGCCAAGGAAATGAAGGCAGCCCTTAAGACGGCGTGGTCCGCCTACACGACTGCGGCAAAAGCCGCCCGAACGGCCTTGAGCACTTCACGAAAGGCCGCTTGGTCCACCTTTGCCACGGCTCGAAAAGCCTGCAAGGCCCCCGCAGCTATAGACAACGGCGCGAGTTCTGGCACGGATGCCAACCTGTAGTAATCCACTTTCAATCCGAAAAGCCCCTGAAAGCGTATCGGGGGCTTTTTTAAAGGGTCAAATAATGTGCTATGATCAAGGCGTTTATCCTTAACAAAAAATATTATGAAGAAGATAAGCACAATGATCTTGGCGACAATCGTCCTTTCACTGATCTTTTCCATCCCTCTTATGGCCTCTGATTCCACGGGAATCATGACCGCCACGCAATCCCTCAACCCGGAAACCATTTCCTGCGTCCAAAACGCCATCGAGGCCCGCGACACCGCGATCAGCGGTGCTGTGGATGCATACGCCATTTCCGTGAAAATGGCCCTTGGCACCCGCAAAGACGGGCTCAAGGCCGGCTGGGCAAAAGGCAAACCGGCCGACATCCGTGCCGCCCTCAAGGTTGCCTGGAGCACCTACACAAAAACCCTCCGCGATGCCAAGAAGACCTTGAAAGACGCCAAAACCAAGGCTTGGAACACATTCAAGACCCAACGGAAAGCTTGCAAGGGAGGCGAGAACCTTGAAGGGTCCAACCCGCAAGTGGACAACACCTTATAAACCAAAAAGACCATTAGCCTCGAGGCCCCGCATTGCGGGGCCTTTTGGTTTTGGCTAAGATGAGTGCGACCTAAACCAAAACCCATGACCGAACCAAAAGCCATCCCACAATCCGAACAGACCATTTTCGGAGTGAACAAAAGCATCTTCCTGCTAGGCATCGTCAGTTTCCTGACCGACCTCAGCTCCGAGGCTATCTTTTCCGTTTTCTCCATCTTCCTGACCGTGATCCTGGGCGCCTCGGCGGCCCTGCTCGGCCTCGTGGAAGGCATCGCGGACTTCTCGGCCTCGTCGCTCGACTATTTGGCTGGCTATTTTTCAGACCGAACAGGGAAGCGTAAAGTTTTCGCAATGATGGGCTATGCCTTCTCGACCTTGGCCAAATCGATCCTGATCCTGCAGGCCACATTGCTTTCGGCCGCCTCGTTCCGAGTGGTCGAACGGTTGGGCAAATCATTCCGAGGCGCCCCGCGCGACGCCTGGATCTCCAGCATGGCGGACCGCAAGAAAGCCGGATTCTCCTTCGGCGTCCACAAAGCCATGGACAAGGCGGGGGCGGTCCTCGGACCCATTGGAGCCTATTTCATTCTGAGCCGGTTGGGCGAAAGCGCATCCACGTTCAAGACCCTGTTCCTCCTTGCCCTGATTCCGGCCGCCTTGGCCGTGATCGTGCTTTTCTTTGTAGGCGAAAAACCCGCCCAGCCTACCAAGCGTGAAAACATGTTCGTGGCCTACAAAACGCTCGGCCCCGGCTTCAAACATTACTTTTACACCTCGGGCCTTTTCTCACTCGCCTATTTCAGCTTCAGCTTCCTACTCCTCAAAGCCTACAACGTCGGTTTCGCCATCCAGGATGTGACTTTGCTTTACGCCCTGTTCAACGTGTCCTTCGTTATCACGGCCCCACTGCTCGGGAAGCTCGGCGACCACATCGGCCGACGGACGATCATCGCGATCGAGTATTTGCTTTACCTGGGCATGTGCATGGGCTTTATTTTCGCCACCGCCAAATGGGAGATCATCGCGCTCTTCCTGGTTTTCGGCATTTTCTACGCCATCGACGAAAGCCAGAGCAAGGCGTTCATCACGGACCTTGAAAAAACCAAACGCGGCACAGCGATCGGCGTGTACAATTTCTTCACGGGGCTCGTATATCTGCCGGCCTCCGTGATCGCGGGGTATCTGTGGAGCCTCAACCCGAATTACGCATTCGCATTCGGCGGGATCATTTCAGCGGTGGCGTTCGTGTTCTTCCTTTCGGGAAAAACCAAAACACTACCCGACCAAGCCTTATAATTTTCAAGCCTAAAGCTCATAACTATATATCACCCCCCACGGAGGAACGTAGCCTCGCGTCACTGCCTGGGCCATTGCCAAAATGACGAAATCGAACACATCGCGTGCTCCAATTCCAGTAAGCGTTCGGAGCGGCCCTATCCTTCCAGCTGGGATCATCATCAAGCAGAGTAAAAGTGCCCCCTCTTTCATATGCAGCTTTGTCGATTGGGTCCCCCTTTTTTAATGACTCCATCATGAGCATGGCATAGGTATGGCGATCAAAACCCTTTTCCCCGGGCTTTCTGGCTGACTTTCGAAGCTCGACTCGTTGATAGAACGTGAGATCTTCATCATCCAAGCCTTCCTTGAGCACCATCTCTTTCGCCCCGTCCACAATCAAGGCCTGCCAGCCTGTTATCCTAGCTGATCCTTGATCCGATTCCTTGAACAAACTATCAAGGCTGCAATCCTCTTGCATTACTCCTTTATAATTTTTCATGTGACTGTACATGATCTTGTGGTCGTTGATAGCTTTTACCTTGGACGCAAAGGAAGTTTTTGGAACCAATAGCAAAGTTGGACCTTGGAATGTTGCGGCAAGCGCGAGAGTCTCGGGCGTGAAGACAGCCAAGGCCTCCTCTAATGAAGGCGGCGGGACGTCGCCCTCCTTGGGTCTGCCGCTTTCGTCTATAAATCCGTAGGACGAGAGCGTTTTTATCCTATCCGAGTATTGTTCGTGAAGCTTTAGCTTTTCGATAAGTTCGGTTTTATCGTGGGGCTTCGCAAGAAGCCTGTTGACCCGATCTCGCAATCCCTCTGGTAGCCTTTCAGCGTCCTCAAGCTTGCGAACGGCAGCCTCGAGAGCCGCCTCAGAAGCACGCTTCGACCCACCCTTTTTTTCTTTGCTAACCATAAAATATATTTATATTATAAATTCTAATCTTTAAATTATACCATCTCTCTCTCTCTGAATTTCAATCCAAACCAAAAATGGCCTTACCTTATGACTTGTGGCTGCAGGCAAAAATTCCATCGATCAATACCAAGATGGGCTAAAGCTGCCTAAGCTCCTCCTCCCCCTAGTCTATCTGCGCGACGATCACCACATTATTCTTGCCATATTTTTTGGCGCACTTCGGACAGGTCGTGTACCACAAGTACATTTTTTTGATCGCCAATCCCTTACTAGTCGCCTCGGCTCCGAATTCCTTGCACCATTTGCCGGTGTCTTTGAACGGACCTTCGTAAACCTTGCTGAAATATTTCCCACCCAAGGTCACGTTTTCCGCATCGGGAACGTCTTTGTCGACCGCCAGAACCAGATCCATATTCCACTTCGAGGTGTGGTCCGAAAGGCAGACATTATCCAGGCACTTGGCGCCAGCTGAATCGACCTTTTTCATCATCCGTGTCATCACGCCACCGAAATTGATCGGCATGTAAAACAGGGTGAACACACTGTCCTTGATGAATTTTTTGCTCTTCCATTCAAAAATCTTTCCATCCCATGGCGCGGGATCGAATTTGGGACAACATTCCTCGTTTTTCGGTTGGTCGGCCATAAACACTTATTGATTGAGTAAAAAATTTTGCGCCAAGCATGAAACTTGATCGATCGAATCCTATCTCAGATTATCGTTTCCCCTTTTTATCTGGTCCAGACACGCTTCCCTGAGGATATCCGTCTCGATGGATAGTTTTTCCTTTGACCTTTCTGCGATTTCAAAAACGTTCAGATCCGGATCGCTGGACATGATCGTTTTATCATAAAAGGATCCAAAAAAATAATCGACGATTCCCGCCTTGATGCATGCGGACATGCACATGGAACAGGATTCGGTATTGGAAAAAATGCAATACCCCCCCCAGATCCCTGGCTTTCAGCAGTTGGCTGGCCTTTCGGAGCAAATTCATTTCCCCATGAGCTGTCGGGTCGCAGGAAGAGCGCGCCGTGTTATGAGCCGAGGCGATGAGATTGCCATTTTTGTCGGTCAAAACGGCCCCGTAAGGAGCATTGCCTTCAGCCACTGCCTTTGACGCCTCCTCCATCGTCAACCGAATCAAATCCTTTTTTCTTTCTTGCTCCATGGAATTAGATAAAAAACGATGACTAATCGGTCTTGGAGATTAATCCTTGAATTCGACTTCGATCCCGCCGACGAATCTGGAGATCAAATTGTAAAGCGCAGCGACGATTGATCCCATGATAAAGCCCATGATGCCGTAGGCAACCGGGAAAAAGATGATGGCCAATGGCCCAAAGGAAGCCGCGATCTGGGCCTCTGGGGTCTCGGCGGACGAGGTGCTTAACAGCAGAGCCTGCAACAAATAGGCCATCAGGCCAATGAGCAAACCCATCAACGCCATCATGATGCCTTGGAACTTGGCCAAGGAAAGGACACCGATCTTTTTAAGTTTTTTCATTGCCATAGTTATAAAATTATAAAATATTCCAAACTTTTAACGAATCTCAACCAAAATCTCATGGCGCCTCATGAATGGCGGGGTCCATGGAGGATTGTAACCCGCGTATTGGGGCGCGGAAATCGTCTTAACCTTGTCTCGATTCAGCATCTCCAGCAGTTGACGCTTCTTCGCATCCACACGTCGCCCACCCGAAAACCATGAAAAACGCAAAACGGCCATCTTCCGGGCGTTCAGCATCCGAAAAGTGATCTGCGGATTGTTGGGTTTGGGCAGATTGGCCAACGTGGCGCCCGAAGGCATGCCGAAAGCGATGACCCGATGGCCCTTTTCCAAACCCGCCACCACAGGCGCGGTCATGGCGATTTTTTCAGATATCCCCTGCCTCTCGACCACGGGTGCAGTCATGGCGATTTTCTTTTTCGAGACGTTGTCCCCAAAAATATACCCCGCCAGGATCATGAATCCCTCGTTGATTGCCCTCTGATAATCCCCTTTCACTACGGTTTCCGCCACCAGCTGGGGGGCATACTTCCGAATCTCATAGCCCTTCTTTTTTTCGACAACCGTATATTTTGCCTGCTCGACCTTTAACGGAAAAAAGCCGGACAAAATCCAAAAAACCAACACGATTGCGACAATAATGAGATAGACCATAAATAAAAATTAATAGTATTTATTTTGTCGACTCCAAAAACAATTTTTTCTCAAACCCTCCTCGGTCCGTTTTACGCTTCTGTTTCAATGTCTCAATTTGCGACCGATCCAGCTTAAAGGCCTCGACCGATGCATCGATCACCTCTTGGATGTCGCCGATTTCCTTGGCCAATTCCTTTTGATCGCCCTTCGTCGCCAACGCCTCCTTGGCCTCCTCGACCAACTTCTCCAGTAAGGACGTTTTGTATTCAGCCTCACTCAAAATCCTAACCTTTGGCGTTTTTCCATCGGCCTCAATGATCTCGGGGATCCTATCGCGAACCAGCTTGTTGTAGATTTTCATGCCCCAATATTATCTGACTGAGAGATATCTGACAAATTTTGTCGCCTGCTCGCCCTAAAATAGCCCTGAGAGGTTTGAGTTTGCGTAGCGAAGCCCGTGCAAAACTCTCCAGCCCTGCTTAACCGAGCCCGAGGGATACGAGCTAAGCGTAGCGAGGAGTCGAAATGGGTCTCGCGGGACCCATGAGAAGCTCGCGAAGCAGGGCGAGTTTCGCACGAGTCTTACCTTGAGCCGGAAAGCCCGTGAAAACCGAAGGGGTTTTCAC
>PMDG01000046.1 GCA_003154375.1 Candidatus Peregrinibacteria bacterium | reverse complement strand
CCGATATTAATCCCTAATATCGTGGATTATGTGTAAAGAAAAACTTGCGAAGGCAGCCCTCCAAAACCTAATCCTGCTCAACACCATCATGCTCAAGATCCTACGGAACCTTGAGCGGGTTTTAAGTGAGTCGAAAGAAACCAATGCCGAATGGGATGGGGTGCCATAAGATTTCGCATTTCAGATTTCTGATTTCTGATTCGAGATTCAAAACTCAAAAAAATTATGGCAAGCAAAACTGCCCATGCAGACTAATCACCACTCTGCCACGGCGGACAAAAACCTCAAAATAAAACCTTCCCGAAACAAATAACCGTTAATTCAACTTTTATGACTACAGCTACACCTATATCTCGACCAAGCTCAACACCTTCGGTCAAACCCAAAGCCTTCGATCTTGCGCAAAGGACTTACGCCTTTGCCAAAAACGTGAGGATCTTTGTGGCCAAACTACCGAAATCCGTCACCAATGACGAGGATTGCCGACAATTGGTCCACACCTCTGGCGCCCTTGGCGCCAACGTGATCGAGGCCAATGATGCGCCGAGCAAAAAGGATTTCGCGCTCCGCATCCAGATCTCGCGCAAGGAAGCGCGGGAGAGCCAATACAGGCTCGACCTTATGTATGTCTCGAACAATCCAGAAATGGAGAAAACGAGAAAGAGCCTTGCCAAGGAATCCGGAGAGCTGACCAAAATCCTCTCTTCGATCCTTCTGAAAACTAAATAAAAACTAGGGGCTTAGGCCCTGTTTTGTCCGCCTCGGCACTGTGGTGATTGCCCCACCCGACCCTTATCCCCATTAATCTCCAAACCTATGCGTACCCCTAAAGTCATGATTGCCTTCCTGACTTTAACCGCCTTATTGCTTCAAGCCCTCGCGCCATCTGCGCACGCCGCCAGCACCTATGAGCCTGACAATAGCGTGAAGGCCGACCCCCTTCAGACCGTCAAACAGCTGGGTGGGAACCTGGAGGTCGGGGAATTCACAGGCGCGGCGATTTACAATTATCCGATCACGATTCCGGCAGGTCGGAACGGAATGGCGCCTAGTGTGCAACTGACCTACAACAGCCAAGATTCGGCTTTGGACAATGGGGTCGGATTCCATTGGAGCCTGAATCTTTATTCAATCAAACGGATCAACAAGAAAGGGGTGGAAAAGATGTACGATCGGACCGACTTTGTGGCCAGCGGACCGTTTGGCGGAGGGGAGCTTTTGCCCACACAACTGGATGATGGACAACATGGACAATATGGCGAAAAGAACGAGCGATCGTTCGCGAAATACGAGTACAAAGCCGATAACCATTGGGTGGTGACCGACAAGCGCGGAACCCAATACGTATTCGGCAATGCGGATGAAAGCCGACAATCTGATCCAGCGGATCCGATGCGAACGTTCCAATGGATGCTGGAGGAAATCAAGGACCGGAACGACAATGGAATCCGTTACACCTACTTCAAAGACGGCAACCAGATTTATCCAAAAACGATTCGTTACACGAACCATGGCGCGGAGGACGGTGTGTTTGAGGTTCGATTCCTGCCCTTCGCCGATGGAAGCGCGGGGTCGGCTCGAAACGACACTCATACGAGCTTTGCCGAAGGCTTCCGCGTCGACACTCAAAGGCTGGTATCGGAAATCCAAGTGATGGCAGAAGGAAAAATGAGACGAAAATATGAGATCGGTTACTCAACGGTTAATCCACTCATCAAAAACACGATCGGACGGATCACGGAAACGGGATATGATGTGAACGGAAACGCGACGACCCTGCCTCCGACCACATTTGACTACACCTCATCGGACGTTCGGTGGGAAGAAAGCACAGACTACACGTTCCCCGGCACCTTGGAAATGTGCGGCTACGAATGTGATGGCCCAAAAGCCACGCGCGAATGGGACATGAATGGCGACTCGCTTACCGATTTGGAATACTATACCTATTCCGACGGGCCGAAGCGGGCCTTGAACAACGGAAAGAACGGCTGGATCGACGCACCCTCGCAATTCCTGCCTTCCAGCAAAGCCTATGCACAGCCCCTTCCCGGCATTTGGGACAAAGCGCTCGATTTCAATGGGGACGCAAGAACTGACCTGCTCGATTCGGGCTGGACCTACAACAGCGCCCGCGATGGCGTACTCCTCAAAAGCACAC
Source organism: Candidatus Peregrinibacteria bacterium (assembly GCA_003154375.1). GTDB lineage: Bacteria > Patescibacteriota > Gracilibacteria > UM-FILTER-43-11 > UM-FILTER-43-11 > FEN-1329. The sequence goes on along the minus strand of PMDG01000046.1, from coordinate 2,246 downwards.
TCAACCTGAACAACGGCCAAAACTTTCTCGATACCATTGGGATTGGGATGGGCTATGTCTCTTATACGAATCCCGACAACGGTGCCTCCATCGCCGACCTGAATGGCGATGGACTTCCAGACATGATTCAGGCCCGTGGCACAAAAAGAGACTCATTTGAGACGCACACTTGCCTTAACGACGGTGGGCAATCCTGTGCGCTCACCGCCCTTTGGCAATCGCCAGAAAATATCGAATGGGATTGGGGCAACACCCAAACTAGGCAAAGCTATGTGCAGGACTGCAACTCGGATGGGCTGGCAGATGTCTATTTTTCTGGCAGTGGAGGAGGGGTCCACATCAATGACGGCAAGGGGGGGTGGATCGCACCGAATGGTGTTCCTTGCCAATTCACCCAGCTGGACACACTCATCACGCGATCCCTGGACGCCAACGGGGACGGGTTGATGGATCAAGTTACTTCAGGCTACCTGACTGGCGGATTTTGGCCCCAGCTGGTCAACTTTCTTCAGCTGAACACAGGAAACAGCTTTCAGACCATTCAAAATCTTTTTCCCCTTAACTTGGGGACCACGGGTGAAAGCGCAACCGATGGCGGGGTCCGAATCATGGATCTGAATGGGGATGGGTTGCCCGATGTCATCAAAAGCATCCAAACCCTGGACATTTACGGCAACACGGGCTGGACCACCGAGAAAAAGGTTTTCATGAACCGTGGATCACGCCCGTATTTCCTGAAAACCGTGCATACCAGCGGCGGGGCCACGATCGAGCTGGAGACGAAGAATTCGGCCCAGCTTAGGACTGCTTCCGACACGCAGGCCAACCCCCAATTGCCGATCAACCTGCCCGTGCTCACCAAGATGACGGTGGATGACGGATTCGGAAACAAGACCTTCACGGATTATTTGTACGAGGACGGCCACTTCTATTATAAAGATGCCGACAACCGCGAGTTCGCCGGGTTTCGCGTGGTCACCAAGACCGACACGCTTGGCTACAAAACCAAAACCTACTTCCATCAGGATGAAAACAGCACTGCGGACAGTGCCAATGGCGAATGGGATGACCACATCAGCAAAAAAGGAGTCCCATACCGGTCCGAGGCGTATGACAACCAAAATAGGCTGGTCAGTTTGTCGATCAGCAAAATCGAAAAAAAAGATCTGGGAAACGGACGATTCTTGGTCACCCAAAAGCAGACGGTGAGTCAGAATATCGACCCTGCCACCAATGCCAAACGCGCCACAGCCAAGGCATTTGAGTACGACGCTTTCGGCAACCCGATTACGATGACGGACTATGGGGAAGTGACGCTAAATGGGAACGATGGATCGTTCACGGATATCGGCAATGATTTGCTCACCCAGACTACAAATTATGCAATCAATGAGCAGGACCACCTGATCGGTTTCGCCTCGGAATCCAAGACTATGGACCAAAGCGGGAAACAGGTGAGCGACCAGCGGCTGTATTACGACACCTTGCCCTTGGGCGAGGTGGCCGTGGGCAATCCAACCAAGACGGAGACGTGGCTGAGCACGACCAATGGATTTTTGGCGCAGACCACGGATTACGATGACAACGGCCTGCCAATAAAACAAATCAACTCGCGCGGATTTTCGACAACGATGGAATACGACTCACTTCATCTATATCCCACCAATGTAACAAACGCCTTGGGCCAGACTTCGCATACGGTTTTGGACCTCGGAATCGGCCAACCGATCGAGACAACAGACCCGAACGGGCTGAAGACCAAACAGACTTACGATGGAATCGGACGTCCTGTGAAAATGGAAATCAGCGATCCGAAAAATCCAGGCAATCTGGTTGTAACAAAGACGTTTGAATTCAACGATAATTCAATGCCGCGCACCTCGAAACAGGTGGCGCACAACGATGACGGACAGACTGTGGAAAGCTATGCCTTTGCGGATGGTTTGGGGCGCACAATCGAAACGAAACAAGAGGCCTCAAATGGACGCTGGGTGATCGCGGAAACGATTTTCGACGAGCGGGGCAATGTGAAAAAATCGATTCAACCCTTTTTTGGCAACTCCTCGGATTTTGAGAATTTAGACGTAATCAAGACGGGGTCGACTTTCACCTATGATGCCTTGGGCCGAGCCATTACCGCGACCAATCCGCTGGGAACCACCACGACCGTTTATGACGGGTGGAACCAAAGCGTGACAGACCCCAACAGCAAGGCTCATGATTACCAATTCGATTCGCGCGGCCGA